>JBCDFF010000470.1:0-3155 GCA_039178415.1 Bacteroidota bacterium | reverse complement strand
GCCGAGGCCAACCTCGCCGACTCGGCACGCCTCGGGCGGCTCTTCGACGCGCTCTACCAACACCCGAAGCCCGTCATCGCGAAGGTCAACGGCCATGCCATTGCAGGCGGGTGCGGGCTCGCGGCGGTGTGCGACGTCAGCGTCGTGGCCGACCACGCGAAGCTCGGCTTCACGGAGGTCCGCATCGGGTTCGTGCCCGCGCTCGTAGCCGTGTTTGTCCGGCGCAAGCTCGGCGAGGCGGCAGCGCGCGACCTGATGCTACGCGGCCACCTCATCGACGCCGCTGAAGCGTCGCGGATCGGCCTGGTGACCCGCGCCGTGCCAGCGGCCGACCTCGACGCGGCTGTGGACGCGCTCGCGCACGAGATCGCGACGCGGACGAGCGGCACCGCCGTCGCGCTCACGAAGCGGCTCCTCGCCGCCGTGCCCGGCATGGGCTGGGAGGAGGCGCTCTCCTACGCGACCAACCTCAACGCCCTAGCCCGCAGCACGGACGACTGCCAAGCCGGCATCGCCGCATTCCTGGACAAGATCGACCCGCCGTGGCGAAAACGCCCGGGGCAGTAGTTCAGCGCTTCAGTCTTCCGGTGTTTCAGCCCCCCCTGCTCCGAACCGTTGGCGTTCGACCGTCACGTCGTCTGGGGTGCGCTGGTCGGGGTGCTCGGTGATCGTGGCGACGAAGAGGTCGTCGTAGGCGTCGCGCGCGAGGTCGTCTGCTAGAGTGTGGGTGAGCGCCTCGATCATCGCCGGGAGCGTGTTGCTGTGCCCCACGACCACCACCTGCTGCGGGTCGAACGTGCGCTCGGGCTGCGGCGTGCAGCCGAGCAGCGCCACCAGTACGGCCACCACGAACAGGGCGCAGGCAAGCACCGCGCACCGTGCTCGGCGTCGCCCGACAAAGGCGCTCACGCCTCGTCGGTCGTGCAGAAGTTGGCGTAGGTCGCGCCGTCGGTCTCCTCGCGGAGGAAGGCCACGGCGTCCTCGACCATGCACGTGCTGCCGATGTAGACGGGGGTACGCTGGTGCAGCTTCGTAGGCACCACGTCGAGGATGCGCTGGCTGCCGGTGAGCGCGAGCCCGCCCGCCTGCTCGATGAGGAAAGCCATCGGGTTGGCCTCGTACATCAGCCGCAGCTTGCCCTCCGGGTCGCGGTTCGAGGCCGGGTACATGTAGAGCCCGCCCTTGATCAGGTTGCGGTGGAAGTCCGAGACGAACGACCCGATGTAGCGGCTCGTGTAGGGCCGCTTCGAGGGCGCGTGCTCCTCCTGCGCCCACTTGATGTACTGCTTCAGCCCGCGCGACCACGAGTTGTAGTTGCCCTCGTTGATCGAGTAGATCTTGCCGTGCTTCGGCGAGGTGATGTTCGGGTGCGAGAGCAGAAACTCGCCGATGGACGGGTCGAGGGTGAAGCCGTTGACGCCGTTGCCGGTCGTGTAGACGAGGATTGTGGAGGAGCCGTAGACGACGTAGCCCGCGGCGACCTGGTTGCGGCCGGGCTGCAGGGCGTGCTCCAGCGTCGGCTCGCCCTCATGGTCGTCCGGCATCCGGTAGATCGAGAAGATGGTGCCGATGGAGACGTTCACGTCCACGTTGGAGGAGCCGTCGAGCGGGTCGAGGAGGACGATGTACTTGCCCGAGGCGCTGTCCATCGTGAGCGGGATGGCCTCGGCGTGCTCCTCGGAGCCGATGAGGCAGCACTCGCCGCCGCGCCGGAGCGCCCGCGCAAACTCCTCGTGGGCGAGCAGGTCGAGCTTCTTCTGCACCTCGCCCTGGACGTTGATGTCGCCCGAGTCCCCGAGGATGTCATCGACGAGGCCGGCCTTGCGCACGTCGCGGTCCACGATCTTGGCCGCGAGCGCGAGGTCGCGCAGCAGGCGCGAGAACTGCCCGGTCGAGCCCGGCGCGTCGGCTTCGCGCTCGATGATGAACTGTTCGAGGGTCTTGATCTTGCCGCTGAGCGGGGCCACGAGGCCGTTGGAGGTCACAGGCATCCGGGAACGCAGAAGGATGAACGCAGAAGGTTGAAGGGGGGCACCTCGAGGCCGTGGGGCCACCGCAGCCGGAAGTTAGCGCATCCCAGCGGCGCGGCTGTACGGCGTTCACCCACACGGCTGCAGGGTGTGCCCGACAGGCTCCTCGCCGCTAGCGCAGCGCGTCGTAGCGGTCACGCAACGCGGCCAAGGCCGCGGCCGTGCGCGGCGGCACCGAGGCGCCCTCGTCCAGCTCGCGGCAGAGCCGTTGCAACTCGGCAGGCGTGTCCACGTCGTACCACGTCGGCAGGACGACCGGCTCGGCGGTGACCTCGGCGGCGCGGCGGAGCGTCTCCTCGAAGACGCCGTCGTGGCTGTACGTCATGTCCTCGAAGAGGCGCGGGAAGAGGTCGTTCTGGCCGAGGAGGTAATAGCCGCCGTCGTGCGTGGGCCCGAGGACGACGCGGAGCGGCTCCTCACGTAGCAAGTCGAACGTCATCTCGATGTAGGCGAGCGGTAGCGTCGGGTGGTCGGTGCCGACCACGACGAGGCGCTCGTGCCCCGCGCGGAAGCCCTCGACGAAGGCGTGGAGCATGCGCTGGCCGAGGCCGTCGCCGCGCTGGGCGTGGACGCTCACGCCGTCGGGCACCCAGCCGTCGGGCAGCGTCGGCGCGTGACCCGTGTCATCCGGCGCGAGATAGAGCCGGACGGCACAGCCCAGCGCGGCGTAGGCGTCGAGCGCGTCGCGCAGCATGGCCGCGTAGAGGTCGGCGGCCTCCTCGGGCGTCAGGAGCGCCGTCAGCCGCGTCTTCACGCGCCCCGGCTCGGGCCGCTTGGCAAAGACGAGCAGTGCGGAAGGGGGAAACGTTGGCATGAAGCGGGAGCGGAAGAATTGGAAAGCCCGGCTTGCCCTGCGCGGCCGGCTGGTCGGGCGTGGAGTCCAGGAACGTACTGCCGACTCCGACTCCGAGGAAACTGAGGCGCGTACGCTCCGACCCTCAAACGCGCCTCTGCGCTTTGCATGAGACCCCCTCACGTTTTGCCCTGGAGTGCACCCCGTGAGTGAGACACACCGCTAAGGTGCGTTGAGGGATTCCGCAAGCATCTGCTCGTACTCGACCGGAGGGCGGTAACCCAACGCCGAGTGCAGCCGCTCGCAGTTGTAGATACGCTCCAGGAAGTCTC
>JBCDFF010000469.1:0-3186 GCA_039178415.1 Bacteroidota bacterium | reverse complement strand
CGCCCGGCGACCCTCCGCTGCGATGCCGTCGAGCGCCAGCGGCGTCGGCACGGGCGGCGTGGTGCGCACATCGCGACCTCGCAGCACATCGGGGGCTTCGGCACTCTGCGCGCCCGGCGTGGCGGTGAAGCGGTACTCGGCAGCGCTCAGCAGATCGACCTCCGTGCCCGTCGCGGTGTCGAAGAGCGTGGCGGTCCAGCCATCAGGCAGCGTCAGCGTCGGCCACGCGAGCGTCAGGTCGGCACTCGTGAACTGGCCCTCGGCTACGGCCCACACGCCCAGCGGCACCTCGACGGACGCGCCGAGGGGAGCATCGCCGTCGGCAGGGAGCGCGAGGATGTCGCGCAGCGTGCCTGCGGCGTCCTCGGCGAACAGGCTCAGGTAGGTCGAGGCGAAGGGGGCCAGTTCGTAGGCGTCGAGCGGATCGGTGCCGGTGAGCGCGTCCTCGTCGAAGTGGACGAAGGCGGCGTCGATGCGGGCGAGCGTGCCGACGGTGCCCGACACCTCGAAGCCGAGCGCGAGCGGCGCCGATTCGCGGGCGTAGAGCGTGCCGCCGCCCGGTACCCGTGCCTCTAGCGGCGCGATCAGTTCCGCGTCGGTCAGAAAGCCTTTCGCCCAGAAGGCCTGCCCTGCGGCCAGCACGCCCGAGCCCAGGCTCCCCGTGGCGCCGTTCCACGTCTGGTAGGTTGATGTCGTCGGGTCATAGGCATAGACCACGTTGTCCATCCAGGTCTTCGTCCAGCCGGGGGCGTCCCAGTCGAGGCCGGTCGCATACGGATTGCCGACGAGGTTCCAGCCGTCCTCGGCAAAGTCGCCGGAGTCCGTGAATGACACGGGCAGGGTGACGCCGCTGGGGAAGCTCACCGCGTTGGCCTCGGGGTCCGAGGCTTCGAGCGTCTTGGGGAACGTCCCTTGGACGCCTGCCTGGAGCAGATCGTCGTCCTCGAAGGCGTAGACGAGGTAGCCCTCGCCGGGAACGTGGGCGGTGGGCAGGAAGGTGGGCACGTAGCCGACGTTGCGGTCGCCGCCGGCCTGGAACTCGAAGTAGCTGTAGACGCTGGGGTCGCCTTCGGAGACGTCACCGCCCTGGACGCCCTGAGTCCAGATGGGGTCGAAGAACGTGCTGCGGAAGGTGCCGGGTCGCGGGATGGTGACGGTGGTCCAGCCCTCGGGTCCGCTGAGGGTGACGGGCGTGGGTGCGCTGAAAATGTAGGCTCGGCCCGCCGAACTTGGACTCACGCCGGGGTCTTCATTTTCGGCCCCCACGATAAGGTCGGCGAACCCGTCGCCATTCACATCGCCCGCCCCCGACACCGAGAAGCCGAACCCGCCAAGCGACTCCTCGTTGGGGGAGGCGAGCGTGTAAAGCACGCTGCCGTCGGCCCCGCTGAAGACATACGCCCGGCCCGCTCCGCTTGGGCTTGCGCCGGGGTCATCGGCGGCCCCCACGACCGCATCGGCGAAGCCGTCCCCGTTCACGTCCCCCGCACCCGACACCGAGATGCCGAAGGCGCCACTCGCCTCTTCGTTGGGAGAGGCCAACGTGTAGAGCACCGACCCATCGAGACCGCTGAACACGTACGCCCGGCCCGCGCTGTTCGGACTCGCACCGGGGTCTTCGCTGCGCGCCCCCACTACTACGTCGGCAAACCCGTCGCCATTCACATCGCCCGCTCCCGACACCGAATCACCGAAGATGCCAAAGAACTCCTCGTTGGGGGAGACGAGCGTGTAGAGCACGGTGCCGTCCGCCCCGCTGAACACGTACGTCCGACCTGCGCGTTCCGGACTGGCCCCGGGAGATTCTTGGGGTGCTCCCACAACTATGTCCGCGAAGTCGTCATTGTTCACGTCTCCCGCTCCCGATACCGACCGGCCGAATTCGCCAAACTCCTCCTCGTTGGGAGAGGCGAGCGTGTAGAGCACCGTGCCGTCGGCCCCGCTGAAGACGTACGCACGCCCAGCATCTTGCGGACTCGCGCCGGGACTCTCGCCGTCGGCCCCCACGATCACGTCGGCAAACCCGTCGCCATTCACATCGCCCGCTCCCGACACCGAGACGCCGAAGACGCCACCATCCTCCTCGTTGGGAGAGGCGAGCGTGTAGAGTAGCCCGCCGTCGGCTCCGCTGAAAACGTAAGCACGACCCGCGGCGGTCGGACTTGCCCCGGGGTTTTCGAAGAGCGCCCCCACGATCACGTCGGCGAAGCCGTCGTTGTTGACGTCCCCCGCCCCCGACACCGAATTACCGAAGACGCCATCAAACTCCTCGTTGGGCGAGGTGAGCGTGTAGAGCACCGTGCCGTCCACCCCGCTGTAGACGTACGCCCGGCCCGCGTCGGTCGGACTCGCGCCGGGGTCTTCATTGAAGGCCCCTACTATCACATCGGCGAAGCCGTCGTTGTTGACGTCCCCCGCCCCCGACACCGAATCACCGAAGACGCCATCCGCCTCCTCGTTGGGGGAGGCGAGTTCGAGGGAGGCGGGCAGGGTCTGGGCGAGGGCCACGGGGACCACGGCCGGGGACACCATCAGGCACCAGACGGCGGCGCACAGCACACAGCGAAGCATGACAGGGGAGGCTAGGTGGGCGAGCATCGGACGAGACTCGTCGCGCTGATGCGGTGGTAGCGACGAGCACGCAAGGCCGGAGGATAGGCGCTGGCGTGTTGATATCCTACTTTATGTGTGGCATTTAGGAGCCGTTCGCCCGACGCCCCCCGCCTCAGCGCACGAGCACGAGCGTCTGCGTGGCGACCTGGCGGCCCGCTTCGAGACGCACGACGTAGACGCCGCTCGCGAGGCCTCGCCCGTCGAACGCCGCCGCATGACGCCCCGCCACCTGACGCCCGTCGGCGAGCACCGCGACCTCGCGGCCCAGCGCGTCGTAGACGGTCAAGCGCACATCGCTCGCCTCGGCCAACATGTACGCCACCGTCGTCTGCGCCGTGAACGGATTCGGGTAGGCCGCGTCGAGCGCGAACGCGAGCGGCGCCGCGCTGTCCTCGGCATCGACGCCACTCGCGGCCACCGTCACCACGAAGCGCTGCGCCGCCCGGCGACCCTCCGCTGCGATGCCGTCGAGCGCCAGCGGCGTCGGCACGGGCGGCGTGGTGCGCACATCGCGACCTCGCAGCACATCGGGGGCTTCGGCACTCTGCGCGCCCGGCGTGGCGGTGAAGCGGT
>JBCDFF010000468.1:0-3188 GCA_039178415.1 Bacteroidota bacterium | reverse complement strand
TGGGCACTCGGGGATGGTGCTCGATGCCAACGAGGCGGCCGTGCGCCTCTTCGGCTATCCCCTCACAGCCCTCCTGACGATGCACCACACCGAGTTGCATCCGCTGGCCCATCGCGAAGCCTACGACGAGGGCCGCCGCTTTATCGTCACGGAGAAGCAGGCCTACAGCCAGGGCGAGGCCTGGGCGCTGCACCGCGACGGCCGCGAGATCCCCATCGACGTCACGAGCACCGTGCAGGAGGTGGACGGCGTGGTGCTGGTGCAGGGCATTCTGCGGGATGCCACGCAGCGCCGCCAGCACGAGGCCACCCTCACCGAGGCCCGCGACGCCGCCGAGGCTGCCAGCCGCCTCAAGAGCAGCCTGCTCGCCAACATGAGCCACGAGTTGCGCACGCCGCTGACGGCCATCATCGGCTTCGCCGAGGTGATCGCGGAAGCGCTCGAAGACCGCGGCGACCACGAGTTCACCGAGTACACCCGCCTCATCAGCCAGGGCGGCGAGCGGCTGCTGACCACCCTCAACTCGGTTCTCGAGTTTGCGCGCCTCGAAGCGGGCCGCGAGCCCCTTCAGCTGGAGCCCTTCGATCTGCACACGCGGCTGGACTCCATCGTGTCGTTCTTCCTGCAGCAGGCGAGCAAAAAGGGCCTTGCCCTTCGGTTCGTCCCAGCCACGGAGGCCCCCTGCCCCGTCGTCCTGGACCCCCACGGGCTCGAACGCGCGGTCATCAACCTCGTCTCGAACGCAATCAAGTTCACGCAGCGCGGCGAGGTACGCCTCGGCCTTGCGACGGAGGGCGACCGCGTCCAGATCACCGTCGAGGACACCGGAATCGGCATCAGTCCGGCGTTCATGGAGCGGCTGTTCGACGAGTTCGAGCAGGAGTCGGCGGGCATCTCGCGGCGGCACGAGGGCTCGGGCCTGGGCTTGGCGATCACGAAGCGGCTCATCGAGCGGATGGGCGGCACCATCGCGGTGACGAGCACGCAGGGCGTCGGCACCTGGTTTACGATCGACTTGCCCCGCACCATGGCCGTCGTGGAGCCCGCACCCGGCGCTGGCTACCTAGAGCCCGTGCGCTTCATCGACGTCCCTGCCCCCGCATCGCCTGCTCCCGCATCGCCTGCCAGGGCTGGGGCGGAGCCCACGCCTCGCGTCCTGCTCGCCGACGCCGAGCCGACGACCGAAGCGCTCTTCCGCCACCTGCTCCCCGCCCCCGTCGCCCTCGACGTCGTGCACCCCGCGGCCCTCAGCACGGCACTCGACGGCGCGGCAGCCGGAGCGTGGCCCAGCGTGGTCGTAGTGGCAGCGGCCAGCGCAGAGCGATGCCGCCAGGCCGCCGAGCACGTACGCGCGCAGGCGGCGACGCGCGCCCTGGCGCGGCCCCACCTCGTCTGGCTTGCGGGTGACGCCGTCCCGAGCCCCCCGGACGGCATTGACTCGGTACTGACGCGCCCGTTCACGCGCAGCATGGTCGCCGAGGCCCTGGCCGGGGTCTTTGCCCCCTGAGCCGTCATCGCTTCACGGAGATTTTTCGGCGCACCCGGGGGGCCTGCCATCCCGCCGCCGTATCTTGCTCGTCTGCCTGGCGCGGTAGCTCAGCTGGTTAGAGCGTCGGATTCATAACCCGGAGGTCGAGAGTTCAAGTCTCTCTCGCGCCACTCGCTGACTCCTTGTCAGCCGCTGGTCCCCGACCGGCTTCTCCCCCCGACGCGCTCGTGCACCCCGCGAGCGCGTTTTTTGTGCCGACTCCCCGTCTGCGACCTCGCCTTCCTCCCGATGCGCATCCTCTCCAACGACTTCGGCGGCTACCCCTACCCGATGCAGCTCGCACGGGCCCTGGCGAAGGCGGGACACACGGTGCGCCACACCTACTGCGCCTCGCTCCAGACTACCCCGCAAGGCACGCTGCGCCGCCGCCCCGACGACCCCGCCGACTTCGAGGTGCGTGCGCTCACCCTGGCGCAGCCGCTCGACAAGTATTCGTTCGTGAAGCGCTGGCGACAGGAACGCGAGTTTGGGCGGCTCGTCGCTGCCGAGGTGGCCGACTTTCGGCCCAACGTCGTCCTCTCGGCCAACACCCCGCTCGACGCGCAGGCGACGCTGCTCAAGGCGACCCGGAAGCACGGCGCGGGCTTCGTGTTCTGGCTCCAGGACATCATCGGCGTGGCGGCGGAGCGCATCCTGAGAGACAAGGTGCCCGTCGTGGGCGGTGCCGTCGGGACCTACTACGTCCAGAAGGAGAAGGCGTTGCTGCGCAAGAGCGACCGCGTGGTGATGATCACCGAGGACTTCCGCCCGATCATGCACGGCTGGGGCGTGGACGACGCGCGGCTTCACACGGTCGAGAACTGGGCCCCCATCGAGGAGTTGCCGCTGGCGGCACCCGACAACGCCTGGGCGCAGCAGCACGGCTTCGACGACGCCTTCGTCTTCCTCTACGCCGGTACGCTCGCGCTCAAGCACAACCCGGACCTGCTGCTCCAACTCGCGCTGCGCACGCGGAACCGCGCGAAGATCGTCGTGCTCTCGCAGGGCCCCGGGGCCGACTGGCTCCGCGAGCAGCAGGCAGCGCACGCCCTCGGCAACCTCGTGGTGATGGGCTTCAAGCCCTTCGCCGAGATGCCCGACGCGCTCGCCGCCGCCGACGTGCTCGTGGCCGTGCTCGAACCCGAGGCGGGCGTGTTCTCCGTGCCGTCGAAGGTGCTGGCCTACCTGTGCGGCGCGCGCCCGATCCTGCTCGCGGTCCCGCCCGAAAACCTCGCCGCGCGCATCGTGGACGGGCACGAGGCCGGCTTCATGGTACCGCCGGACGACGTGGCTGGCTTCGTGGAGCACGCTGAGCGGCTGCTGGACGATGCCGACCTCCGCGCGCGCATGGGCCGCAACGCCCGCGCCTACGCCGAAGCCACGTTCCGCATCGACGGCATCGCGGAGGCCATGGAGCGGGTGCTCGCCCTCGCAGCGGCGGAGGCAGGCGCGCGGGCGGGCAGCTAGGGCGTGTGGACATTGATCGGGTCAGGTGCTCACGAGACGCCGTTTGCGTCTCCGGAAGGCGCACGAGAGCCTGCCCCGGACCTGATCCGGGGAGCTCGATCCCGTAGGATCGGGCGACGAGTGGAACGCAAACGGCGTCTCGTGAGCACCTGACCCGATCAATGTCCACACGCCCTAGCTGCCCGCCCGCGCG
>JBCDFF010000467.1:0-3196 GCA_039178415.1 Bacteroidota bacterium | reverse complement strand
GCCGAGGGCCTCCGCCGGATGCTCAAGGAGTTCCCTGAGCAAGTGCAGTTCGGCGAGCAGGCCGCGACGACCGTAGCGCAGGGCGACGACAGCGCCGCCGTGGCGGACTTCGCTGTTCCGGCAGGTCACCAGGTCGACAAAGCCGGGGCCAAGCTCCACGCGAAGGCCGTCGCCTACCAGAAGGCGAACCCCGGCACCGAGTTCATTGACGCTGTCCGCGCCGTCCAGAAGTAGCGCTCCGCTACAAAGCACTCCTCTCACGCCAGCGGCCTAGCCGCGCATCCCTACGTCTGACCGATGCAGTCCATCGAAGTCCTCACCCTCTCCATCGAAGCTGCGGGCGCGCTTGTCCAGCGGCGCTTCGTCGCACCCGACGGCAACCAGGCCGGGGCCGCAGCCAACACGCTCGGTGTCGCGAGCTACGACGTCGCTGCAGGCGAGATGGCTGCCGTCCACGTGCTCGGCACCGCTGTCGTCGAGGCGGGCGGAGCCGTCGCGTTCGGTGCTGCGATCGAGACCGACGCTGACGGCAAGGCCGTGACCAACGCCGCCGGGCCAGTTGTCGGCCGCGCGCTCTCGGCGTCGGCTGCCGACGGCGACCTCATCGAGGTGCTCCTCATCCAGAACTAGCGCGCACTGCCTGAGGCTGCGCCTGAACCCTTTTCATCGACCCGAACCCGACTGTTCCAATGGCTGTCAACAACCCGAAACAGACCCGCGTGGTCGACCCGATCAACACCGAAGTGGTGCGGGGCTACAAGAATGCCGACTTCGTTGGCATGAGCCTCTTTCCTGCCGTCCCGGTCAGCCAGTATGGCGGCCAGGTGATCGAGTTCGGCAAGGAGGCCTTCATCCTCTACGCTTCGAACCGGGCGCGAGGCGCAGGTACCAAGCGTGTACGCTTTGGTTACGAGGGGAAGCCCTTCGTGGTGATCCCGTCCTCGCTAGAGGGCGTCGTGCCGTTCGAGGACATGGTCGACGCGGACCAGGTACCCGGCATCGACCTCTCACGCGGTGCGGTCGGTCTCACGATGCGCTCGCTCACGCTCGGCAAAGAGTACCAGGCGGCCAAGCTGGCCACGGATCCGAACAACTACGGAGCGGACAACAAAGTCGCGCTCGCGGGTGGAGACAAGTGGTCCGCAGCAGGCTCGAAACCCGCCGACCAGATCAACGAGGCCAAGCGAGCCATCCGCAAGAAGATCGGCGTCGAGCCGAACACGCTCGTCCTCTCGGGCGATGCCTTCGACGCGCTCAAGGAGAACGCGAGTCTGCTCGATAAGATCAAGTACACGCAGCGCGGCAGCATCACGACGGAGATCATCGCGGCTGCCTTCGACGTCGAGCGTGTACTCGTCGGCAAGGCGGTCTATGCGGACAATGAGGCGGCCGACTTCTCAGACGTGTGGGGCAACAACGCGGTCCTCGCCTACGTGCCCGCGAACGCCTCGATGCGCTACGCGCCTGGCTCGGACGGCGCGATGATGAACCGCGAGGAGCCGTCCTATGGCTACAGCTACGTCGTCGGAGGGATGCCGATGGTGGAGCAGCCCTACCAGGATCGCAACGCGAAGTCGTGGATCTACCCCGTGACCTACGACGCGACCCCGGTGCTGTCCGGTGTCGAGGCGGGGTACCTCTTCCAGAACCCGCTCTAGCGCTCGCGAGGCGCAGCCGGTACCAGCGGGGCAGCGCATGGCTCCAATGGTGGTGGCCCGTCTGGTCGGCGCGGGTGCAAGAAAGTCCGACCACTCATCCACCGCGGAGAACGCCGTGGTTTACTGGCAACAGTTGCCGCGCTGGGAGACACATCCTCTCCATCGTACCCCAGCAAAACAGGTGTGACAGTCGGGAGAGACCGGCCTTGTTCTTTCCCCTCCGCCTCGGTCCAGGCGTACTGGCCGGGGCGTCTGCGACCGCCCTGCTGGTGCAGGTGGCTGGACACGAGTGCTGGGATCCTGAGGGGGAATCGAGTGGCTTCCCGGTCTTAAAGCGGGTTCGATTCCCGCCGGTCGCGCTAAACACGTTCACCTAGTTCCCGAGCACCATGCCGAAGTACCAAGTCCTCTCGCCCGTCCGCGTTGGCGGCAAGACCCGCAAGCCCGTCGAGGGTAAGACCGTCACGGTCACCCTCGGCGAGGACGACGGCGACGACCTCGTGGCCATCGGTGCGGTGCGGCTCGTCGAGGGTAGCCAAGGCGGCAGCAGTGAGAAGGGCACGAAGGAGCCGAGCGAACTGGAGCAGCTTGTCGGGGCGAAGCCTGCTGCGGCCCTCGTGGCCGGTGGCATCGAGACGGTGGCCCAGGCCATCGCCGCGAGCGACGAAGCCCTCCTCGCCGTCGACGGCGTGGGCACGGGCACGGTGAAGAAGATTCGGGACGCCAAGCACCCGAGCGAGGGGTAGGCGATGCCGGTCGAGACGTACGCCACCAAGGCTCAGATGGTCGCTCGCTTCGGCGAGGAGGCCCTCGTTCTGCTCACGGGCGGAGATGGGGCTATCGATGACACGCGCCTCGACCAAGTGATCGCGGACGCCCAGGCGGAAGTCGACGGCTACCTGCAAGGGGTGGCCACGCTGCCGCTCACCCGCGTGCCCGACGCCATCCGGCTCCACGCCTCGTCGATCGCCTACTACTACCTCGACACCGACAACCCCACCGACGGAGCCGAGGCGCGTTACAAACAGGCGATTCGCTACCTGGAGCGTGTGCAAGACGGCAAGGCAGGCCTCGGCCTGGCCGACGACGATGAGGCCATCCAGCCCGAAGGCGGGATCCAGGTGGTTCAGCCGACACCTCGTTTCGACCGCAACAGTCTGAAGGGGTTCACAGGCTGATGGCGGCTCCCGATCGCAACCAACTGCCCGAGCTCGTCCGCCAGCGCATCGAGGCCGCCGACCTGTTTGCAGGCTGGCAGGTCGAGCCGCTCACGCTCGACATCGAGGAGTTCCTCCGGACGCGGCTCAAGAGCCAGCGCGGCGCGGTCCTCACGTCGTATGCAGGCCAGCGTGCCACGCGGCGGGGGAGCGAGTCCGCCTCCGGCCGCGACGTCATCATCGACGTGGTCGTGCTCGCGCGGCGGCTCGAAGGACCGACGGGCGCACAGGCGGCGATCACCGCGCTCGACACGCTACTCACCGACACCAAACTCATCGAGCGCGACGAGGACGATGTGCCCGTGCGCAAGTGGCTCGTGC
>JBCDFF010000466.1:0-3213 GCA_039178415.1 Bacteroidota bacterium | reverse complement strand
TGAATGTGCCGTGACACACAAAAGGGGCTACACTACTTATTCAGTGTAACCTCTTGTTTATTAGATGTGGAGCTAAGCGGATTCGAACCGCTGACCTCTGCAGTGCGATTGCAGCGCTCTACCAACTGAGCTATAGCCCCGGAAGGACCACCAATATAGGCGTGGGGGTGATGGCGGATCCACTGCTCGGCGATCTGCGCGCGGAGATTTCACCCGCCCCAGGGCCGCAACCCTGGAAGCGCCCTGTGGTTTACGTCATACTTTCCCCCAGTATCCGCCCGAGAATTCACCAGCGAAATTTCGCCCGGGTGGCTACATTTCTTACGCTTCCCCCAGACGCTCCAACGACCCCCAGCAGCATGGCCCACAACGCCTCCGCGCACGACGCCTTCGGTGCCCGCGACACCTTCGACACGGGTTCGGGTACCGCCTACTACTATCGCCTCAACACCCTCAAAGAACAGGGCTACGACATCGACCGCCTCCCGTTCTCGATCAAGGTGCTCCTCGAAGGCGCGCTGCGCGGCCTCGACGGCCGGCTCATCAACGAGGACGACGTCCGGAACCTGGCGTCGTACGACCCGGCGGCCCCGGCGCAGGTCGAGATCCCGTACCAGCCCGGCCGCGTGCTCCTGCAGGACTTCACCGGCGTCCCGGCCGTCGTCGACCTCGCCGCGCTGCGCAGCGCCATGGCGCGCAACGGGGCCGACGCCGCCGAAATCAACCCGCGCGTCCCCGTCAACCTCGTCATCGACCACTCCGTGCAGGTGGACACGTTCGGGATCCCCGAGGCGCTGCAGCTCAACGCCGACATCGAGTTCCAGCGCAACCGCGAGCGCTACGAGTTCCTCCGCTGGGGGGCGGACGCCTTCGAGAACTTCTTCGTGGTCCCGCCCGAGCGCGGCATCTGCCATCAGGTCAACCTTGAGTACATCGCCGGGGCCGTCCTCGAAAAAGAGGCGCCCGAGGGCCTGCCCATCGTCTACCCCGACACGCTCGTCGGCACGGACAGCCACACGACGATGATCAACGGCCTCGGCGTGCTCGGCTGGGGCGTCGGCGGCATCGAAGCCGAGGCAGCGATGCTCGGCCAGCCGATCTACATGCTCATGCCGGAAGTCGTCGGCTTCCGCCTCAAGGGGCAGCTCAAGGAAGGCGTCACGGCGACGGACCTCACGCTCACCGTCACGCAGATGCTGCGCAAGCACGGCGTCGTCGGCAAGTTCGTTGAGTTCTTCGGCCAGGGTCTCTCGGCGATGAGCCTCCCCGACCGCGCCACCATCGCCAACATGGCGCCTGAGTACGGCGCGACGATGGGCTTCTTCCCCATCGACCAGGAGACGCTCGACTTCCTCACGCGCACGGCCCGCCCGCCGGAACTCGTAGAGAAAGTCGGCCGCTACATGAAGCTGCAGGGCCTCTTCCGCACCGACGACACGCCCGACCCCGAGTTCGCGTCTGTGCTGGAGCTCGACCTCGGCGACGTGCAGCCGAGCATGTCGGGGCCGAAGCGCCCGCAGGACCGCATCGTCCTCGCGGACGTACAGCGCGAGTTCAAGGAGAGCCTCACGCGCCCGGCGAGCCCGCAAGGCTTCGGTCTCAAGCCCGACGCGCTCTCGAACACCGGCCGCTACTCGGACGACCAGGGCCGCAGCTTCGACATGCACCACGGCGATGTGGCGATTGCCGCCATCACGTCGTGCACGAACACGTCCAACCCGAGCGTGATGCTCGGCGCGGGGCTGCTCGCCCGTAACGCCCGCGCGAAGGGCCTCACGGTGAAGCCCTACGTCAAGACGAGCCTCGCCCCCGGCAGCCGCGTCGTGACCGAATATCTCCGCGAGGCCGACCTCCTCGACGACCTCGCCGCGCTCGGCTTCGACCTCGTGGGCTACGGCTGCACAACGTGCATCGGCAACTCGGGGCCGCTCCCCGACGCCGTCCAGAACGCCATCGAGGACGGCGACCTCATCGTGGCAGGCGTGCTCTCGGGCAACCGCAACTTCGTAGGCCGCATCCACAGCCACGTCAAGTCAAACGACCTCGCCAGCCCCCCGCTCGTCGTCGCCTACGCGCTCGCCGGGACCGTCGACATCGACCTCCAGAACGACGCGCTCGGCCAGGATGCCGACGGCAACGACGTCTTCCTCCGGGACATCTGGCCCAGCCAGCAGGAGATCCTCGACACCATCGCCCAGGCCGTTAAGCCCGAGCACTTCGCCGAGCAGTACGACGACATCGAGAACTCGAACCCGCGCTGGAACGCGATGCCGGTCAACGGCGGCGAGCAGTTCGCGTGGAGCGACGAGAGCACCTACATCCAGGAGCCGCCGTTCTTCCTCGACGTGACGCCTGAGGCCCCGACCATCGCGCCGATCCACGGCGCGCGGACGCTCGTCAAGGTAGGCGACTCGGTCACGACCGACCACATCTCGCCCGCGGGCGCGATCCCGCAGGGCGAACCCGCTGGCGCATTCCTCGAAGCGCGCGGCGTCAAGCCGAGGGACTTCAACTCGTTCGGCAGCCGCCGCGGCAACGACCGTGTGATGACGCGTGGCACGTTCGCCAACATCCGCCTGCGCAACCGTATGGCCCCCGGCACCGAGGGCGGCCACAGCACCTACCTCCCGGAGAGTGAGCAGGGCTACATGTACGACGTGGCCATGAAGTACAAGGCCCACAGCACGCCGCTGGTCGTCTTCGCAGGCAACGACTACGGCATGGGCTCCAGCCGCGACTGGGCGGCCAAGGGCACGATCCTCCTCGGCGTGCGCGCCGTGGTGGCGCAGAGCTTCGAGCGCATCCACCGCTCCAACCTCGTCGGGATGGGCGTGCTGCCGCTGCTCTTCCAGAAGGGCGAGAGCCTCGACACCTATGGCCTCGATGGCACCGAGCACTTCGACATCCCTGTTACGGACGACGTGAAGCCCGGCGAGCCCCTCACGATCACTGCCACGAAGGCCGACGGCACGGTCGTCGACTTCGCCGTGGTGGTGGCGCTCAACACGCCGGTCGAGGTGGAGTACTACCGCCACGGCGGGATCCTCCACTATGTCCTCAGAGAGTTCCTCAACAACGCGCTCGAAACGGCTTAGCGCACTCGACCTGCTCTCGTAGCCAAGCGGTGCGGCAGCGATGTCGCACCGCTTTTGTGTTTGGCACCTATGCTCCTGACCCTCTCGACGACCCACACCCCAGCGACGGACCTGGGCT
>JBCDFF010000465.1:0-3224 GCA_039178415.1 Bacteroidota bacterium | reverse complement strand
CTCGGAGAACGCGCCCACGAGCTGCCGCTTCACGCCCGCGGGGTTGCAGAGCGGCCCGAGGATGTTGAAGAACGTCCGCACGCCGAGCGCGCGGCGGACGGGCATGACGTGCTTGAGGGCTGGGTGGAAGTAGGGCGCAAACAGAAACGCGATGCCCGCCTCACGCAGGCACGCCTCGACGCCCTCCTTGCGGAGGCTCGTGTTCACGCCGAGCGCGTCGAGCACGTCGGCGCTGCCCGCCTTCGACGACACGGCCTTGTTGCCGTGCTTGGCGACGGGCACACCCGCGCCTGCCGCGACGAAAGCCGCCGCCGTCGAGATGTTGAACGTGCCCATCGAGTCGCCGCCGGTGCCGCAGAGGTCGATGGCATCGTCGTGGCCGGGGTCGACCTGCACCGCGTGGCGGCGCATCGCGCGCGTGAAGCCCGCAAGCTCGTCGAGCGTCTCGCCGCGGCTCCGCAAGCCCAGCAGGAGCCCTGCGATCTCGACCTCCGAGGCCGCGCCGGTGAGCATGGCTTCCATGGCGGCGTCGGCTTGGGGCTCGGTCAGCGTGGCTCCCTCAGCGACGTGCTTGAGATAGGGTCGTAGGTCGTAGGTCACAGGTCGTAGGTCTGGTCGGGTTCGCGAAGACGTGCGTTGTCGGTCTTCTGGAGGTAGCGGATTAGACCGCGCAGTTGACGGCTGATTTGCTTCACCAAGTCGTGAAGGTGTTGGAATTCTTCGTCGGAGAGGTAGCCTAGGTCAAGCGCACAGTAGAGTTGGGCGCGCACCTCGCCAGCCGAGCCCTTCGCGATCACGAGAAAGCGCGCGAAGTCACGGTCGCTGCCGCGCTCAAAGCCCTCGGCAATGTTCGACGGCACCGAGATCGCAGCGCGCCGGATCTGGTCGCGCAGCGCAAAGTCGCGCTGAAACGCACCAGTGTTGGTCGCGGCGTAGACCTCGCGGACAAGCTGGCGAGCCGCCTGCCACGCCTCCATATCCTCGAATCGCTTGAACGCAGCCATAGCTCAGCTCTCCTGGGAAGTAGTCTGTTCCTCCTGACTTGCGACCTGCGACCTGCGACCTGCGACCATCCCGACCCAATTCGCAATCATCTTCGGCCCCTCCGTCGTCAGCACCGACTCCGGGTGGAACTGGATGCCCTCGATGGGGAAGGCCTTGTGGCGGAGGCCCATGATGGTGCCGTCGGCGGTCTCGGCGGAGACGGTGAAGCAGTCCGGCAGGCCCTCGCGCGCGACGACGAGCGAGTGGTAGCGCGTCGCGGTGCAGGGCTGGGCGACGCCCGCGAAGACGCCCTGGTCGTCGTGGGTCACGTCGCTCGTCTTGCCGTGCATGAGCGTGGGCGCGTAGGTCACCGTCCCGCCGAAGACGCGTCCGATGGCCTGGTGCCCGAGGCACACGCCGAGGATGGGCGTCGTGGCGCCGAGTTCGCGGATGATCGGCTCCGAGAGGCCTGCGTCTTCGGGTCGGCCTGGGCCCGGCGAGATCAGCACCGCGTCGTAGGCCCGCTCGCGCACCTCGTCCAGCGTCAGCGCGTCGTTGCGCACGACCTCGTACTGGTCCGTGTGCCGCGCCACGAGGTGGACGAGGTTGTAGGTGAACGAGTCGTAGTTGTCGAGGATGAGGATCATGCGGAGAGAGGGCGTGAGAAAGACAGCACAACTTCGGTCTTCCAGATAGTCATCCCCGCGTACGCGGGGACCCACACGGTTAGTATTGTGATAGCACGTCCTACCAGCGGAGGCAGTACTAGAGGCGGTACACGCGAGGTCAAGCCCACTGGAGTCCTTGGGTACAAGCACACGTGTTCGGGTGATCTCGTGGGTCCCCGCATGCGCGGGGATGACGAAGGGGAAGGTCTGCGCCAAATTCTCGAGCAATAGACCGTGACGAATGGTCGAGGTAGCAATGTCATGCCACGTACCTATCCCACCGTGGTCACTAGTCCAGCACGCTCGCGGACCTGCTCCATGAACGCCTCGGCCTTGGCGCGCCCGGCGAGGCCTCCATCGCGTAGCACGTCGCGGACGTAGTCGGGGCGCTCGGCGAGGTCCTGGCGGCGCTCGCGGGCCTCAGCGAAATAGGCGTCGATGAGGCCGAGGAGTTCCTTCTTCGCGTGGCCGTAGCCGTAGCCCCCCGCGCGGTAGGCGGTGGCAACCTCCTCACGCTTCGCGTCGTCGGCGAAGAGCTTGAGGAGCGCGAACACATTGTCGGCGTCGGGGTCCTTCGGGGCCTCCAGCGGCGTCGAGTCGGTGACGATCGCCATGACCTTCTTCTTGAGCGCCTTGCCCTCGTCGAAGAGGCCGATCGTGTTGCCGTAGGACTTCGACATCTTGCGCCCGTCCACGCCCGGCACGACGGCGACCTCGTCCAGGATCAGCGGCTCGGGCACCGGGAAGAGCGGATCGTCTTCGTCACAGAACGCGGCGTTGAACTTCTGAGCGAGGTCGCGGCTGATCTCGATGTTTTGCTTCTGGTCCGCGCCGACGGGCACGAGCGAGCCGCCGTAGACGAGGATGTCCGCCGCCTGGAGGATCGGGTAGGTCAGCAGGCCGCCGTTCGCGTTCAACCCCTGGGCGACCTTGTCTTTGTACGCCACGCCCTTTTCGAGGAGGCTCACCGGCGTCAGGCAGAGGAAAATCCAGGCGAGCTCGGTCACTTGCGGCACGTCGCTCTGGACGAAGAGGTGCGCCTTCTCGGGGTCGAAGCCGAGCGCGAGGTAATCGAGCGCGACGTCGAAGGTGTAGCGCTCCAGCGCAGCGCGGTCGTTGACCGTCGTGAGCGCGTGGTAGTTGACGATGAAGTAGTACGCTTCATCGCGGCGGGTCGTGTCCTCGGCGAGCGCGATGTGCTGCCGCAGCGCGCCGAAGTAGTTGCCCAGGTGCAGCGTCCCCGACGGCTGGATGCCGGAAACGACGACCGTGGGGTGGTTGGTCCTTGGTCCTTGGTCCTTGGTAGGAGCAGTAACGGACGATTCAGCAGACATGAGGAGTAGAAACCAGTGACCAAGGACGAGGGACGAATGACAAATGAACTAGCCCGCAGACGCAGGGCTGGGACGGAGGACGGGCACGTCTGGGAGGTCGGCGGGGCGGGGGAGGCGGCTGGTGGTCAGGCGCAGGGCGTCGAGGCGCTCCTCACTGCCGCGGCGGTTGTTCTCGATGATCGCCAGCGTGCGAAGCTGGTGGTTGGTACCGATCTCGTCGGTGAGGGCGTCGCGGTAG
>JBCDFF010000464.1:0-3231 GCA_039178415.1 Bacteroidota bacterium | reverse complement strand
CCTGGTAGGGGCGGTAGACCTTCGCGACGGCCTCCTCGAAGGGGTCGGCGGCGAGTCGGGCGTAGTCGTCAGGGGTGACCATCTGGTTCTTTGCGCCCGAGAGGCGGCCCCGCACGGCGCGCGGCTTGAACTTCTTCGCGTCGATGCCATAGCGCCCCATCAGCTCCTTGAGCGTCTTCTCGGAGTCGTCGGAGTCGTAGATCGTGAAGTCCTTTGTGAAGCCGAGGTGCTCGGCTTCCATGCGCAGGATGCGCGCAAACGTGCTGTGGAACGTCCCCATCCAGAGCCCCTTGCCCGCGCCCTCGCCGACGAGCGCCACGGCACGCGCCTTCATCTCGCGGGCAGCCTTGTTGGTGAATGTCAGCGCAAGCACCTCCCACGGCTTCGCCCGCTTCGTCGCGAGCAGATACGCGATGCGGTGCGTGAGCGTGCGCGTCTTGCCCGAGCCCGGCCCCGCGATGATCATGACCGGCCCGTCGAGCGCGGCGGCGGCTTCCTGCTGCGCAGGGTTGAGACCCGCGAGGATGGCATCGGGGTCGGACGGCGGTGCAGGGGGCTGGTCGTCGAAGGAGATGGCGAACTGGCGCATCGGAGCAGGGGCGCTGGTCGGGAGACCGGTGGACAGAGGCAGACCGCAAGGTACCGGGCCCTCGCGCCGTCCTCAACGTTCGTGGATAACCACCGGCACCGCGTGGATAACTACGAAGCCGTGAGATGCAGACGGTCCGACACTCACGATGCAGCGATTGCGCTCCCGCTAGGCCGACGAGAGCCTGCCTCGGGCTTGATCCGGGGAGTACGGTAGGACCGGACGACGAGGCGAATGCTGTGCGAGCGGGATCGAAGCCGCGAGAGGCGATCAGCTTGAGTGCCACCGGCAACCTAAAACGTACACGCCCTCGCCACGGGATGTAGCGAGGGCGTGTACGAAGGGCGCGTCGCGCCGGGCAGGACGTCGGAGGCGTGGGCCTACTTCACGACGGAGATCCGCTGCGTGAGCACCTCCGAGACCCCGGAGGCCGGGGCCACGAGCGCGCGCACGAAGTAGACGCCGCTAGCCAGGCTGGCCGCGTCGAGCGCGAACGTGTGCGCACCGGCTTCGTGCGCGCCGTCGGCGAGGAGCGCGACCTGGCGGCCGAGCGCGTCGTAGACGGCCAGCGTCACGTCGGCGGCTTCCACGAGCGTGAGCGGCACGAGGGCCTGCTGGACGAATGGGTTCGGGTAGGCCGCGCCCAGGACCGGCGTGGTCGGGGCCGTCGTCGCCGAGGCGAGCACCGGCGCGTCCGTGATCGGCGCGATGCCATATTCCGCGGTGAGTTGGTTCGTGAGTTCCTCCGCCTTGTAGGAAACCAGCGAGCCCGTGTAGTGGCTGAACTCGAAGATGAAGCCCCGGAAGAAGACGAACGCGGGGTTGGTCGCCGTTGAGCCGTCGGCGAAGCGGGTGGAGCCGCGCACGCGGCCGAGGCCGCCGCTCTCGTTCACCTTGCCGAGCACGTCCACGTTGCGATCCAGGCCGATCGCGGTGCCGTTGAGGTAGGCTTCGAAGCGAGCCGGCTGGGCGGCCGTGTCACGCCGCAGCGAGACGATGAGCACGTAGTCCGTCTGCGTGGCCACGGTGGTGTTGAGGAAGACCGGCGTTGTGTTGTTCCACGGTGCCGGAGCCCCCGCTGTCACGTCCCAGGCCCCCACGTAGAGCTCGCCGCCCTCGACGTAGGCGTTCATGCCGATGTTCTCGTCGCCGATCTCGTAGAGCACCTGGCGCGTGGTGACGTCGTCGCCGGTGCGGAGCACGACGGCAAAGCCCTTCTGGTCATGCTGCATGTTGGTGAGCACGTCGCCGTTGGGGATGATGAGCCCCATCTTGGTCCCGTTGAAGAAGACCGCAGGCTGCGTGCCGGCGTCGGTGCGGTAGCGCGGGCGGAAGGCGTTCTTCACGACCCCGCCGCCAGCTGTCACGGCGTCGAGGCCGTTGCCCGAGGCGTCAGGCCACGTTGCGACGCGGTCCAGGTTGACGAGTTCGAGGTTCGACGCGTCGTACGCGATGACCGGCTGCGGCAGGCAGATGTTGCGCGCGCTGCCGAGGCCGTCGAAGGTGTCCTGCGGGAAGCCGTCGTACTCCGTCGTGTCAAACGCGTCGCTGCTGTCGGTGTCGCCGCTGCAGACGGTCGACTTGCGGCGGATGGTGTTGTTCTGGGTGGACGCGTCACCGCTCCCCCACTCTGTACCTGGGTTGTTACCGACCTGCCCGATCACATCGATCGTTGTGCTTCCGTTTTTGAGCACGATGGCGTCGTTTCCGTTGTAGAACGAGCCGTTGTTCGTCTGGTCGGCGATGGCCAGGATGGTAGCGTTGGCGTTGTTCTCGGACACGACGTGGACATCGTCGTTGGCCAGCACGCCCGTGAGGGCGATCACGTTGGTCGCCGTGGAGTTGCCGTTGAAGTAGAACTCCAGGCTGTAGGTCGAGAGGTCCACCTTGGCGCCGGTGCCGTTGTAGATCTCGATGGCCTTGTTGTTGCTTGAGCCCTCGACGTATTCCGAGATGAAGAGCTCGGTGGCGAGGTTTTGTGCCTGGACGGGCGCGGTGAGCCCGAGCGCCAGGAGGAGGGCAGCGATAGTGAGGCGGTAGGTCATAATGGTGCGGTATGAGCAGAGTGGTTCCGGGAGGCTCCAACGTAGCCCATAGTCCCCCCTCGATGCCACTCTGGAACCATAGTCATCCCGTTAAGACGCCGCGAGGGCCGCCCCGCGTAGTGCAGGACGGCCCTCGTCAGGCTTCTAGCTTCGGTGGCGAAGCCAATCAGGTGCCCGCCGAGTAGTCGGTGGCGTAGACGACCTGGTCGTCGGAGAGCCCGTCGATGTTGATGCCCATCGTGATGAGCTTCTTGCGCGCGATCTCGGTGTCGAACTCGCTCGGAAGCGTGAACACCGTGTTCGGGAGCGCTTCGCCGGCCTCGTGCTTCTGGATCAGGTTGAGGTGCGCCAAGAACTGGTTGGCGAAGCTCATGTCCATCACCTCCGAGGGGTGGCCCTCCGCAGCGGCGAGGTTGATCAGGCGGCCGTCGCCGAGGACGTAGATGCGGTTGCCGTTGTCGAGCGTGTACTCGCGGTTGTCCTGCCGCATCACGCGGGTGTCGTTCGACATCTCGGCGAGCTCCTGCAGGTTGAGCTCCACGTCGTAGTGGCCCGTGTTGCAGACGAGCGCGCCGTCCTTCATCTTGGCGAAGTGCT
>JBCDFF010000463.1:0-3249 GCA_039178415.1 Bacteroidota bacterium | reverse complement strand
TTCAAAAGGTGTCTGACGGGTCTGCTCGAATGTGTTGCGTATTGCGTGTTGCGTATTGGCCTCGATCCGATACGGAATACGCAACACGTAACACCTGCTGTGACGCCGAACCCGCCAGAATTGTGATGAAGGAGCACTAGTCCGCCGCGTATTTCATCCACTCCCCCCGCCGCCATGCTCCGCGACCACTTTGTTGTACCCTCCGCGCCGGACGGACGGCCTGCCATCGAACTGCGGGCGTTCACCCACGGGCTGATGCCGAAGACGGTGCCTGCGATGATGCAGCGCTTCGTCGAGGACTGGCAGCAGCACGGCGTCGACGCCTGGAACGCGGTCCCTAACCACTGGGACGCGGCGGACCCGACGCCTGTCGGCTGGTGGACGCTTCCGACCTACCTCGGCGACCGCTTTGTGGCACGCCTCCTGGGTGCGCCTGCTGGGACCTGCACGATGCAGCCCAACGCCCACTGGTCGGTGCAGTGTCTGCTGTCGGCCCCCGAGCCGTTCGAGGGAGGCCGCAGCGAGGTGGTGATCTCGGCGACGGCGTTTCCGTCGGTGCAGCATTCGGCCCGGCAGTGGGCCGCGCTGCGTGGCTTCGACCTGCGCGTTGTTGCACCCAGCCCGGATGGCTTTGTCGACCGCCGGGGTATGCTTGAGGCCCTCGGCCCAAAGACCGCGTGGGTCTTTCTGAGCCATGTGGGCTTCACCACAGGTGAGCGGCTGCCCGACGCGTTCCTGCAGGAGGTCGCCGCGGCCGTGCATCGGCACGGCGGCCTCTGCGGCCTTGATGGCTACCACGCCAACGCGACCATGCCGATCAACGTGCCGGCGCTCGGGGCCGACGTCTACGTCGGCGGGCTGCTCAAGGAGGCCAGCGGCTCGTCGGGCAATGGCCTCTTATATGTGCGCGACGGCCTAGTCCTCACGCCCGCGCTGACGGGCTGGTTTGGGGACGCCGCCCCGTTTGCCTTCGCGGCTGCGCCGACGCCCCACCCAGAGATGCGCCGCCGGTTCCTCGGTGGGACGACGGCCGTGGCGTCCCTCTACCACGCCGTAGAGGGCGTGCGCCTGCTGCTCGACGCGGGCCTCCGCAGCGTTCGCGCCGACTCGCTAGCGAAGACCGAAGTCGCCATCCAGCGCGCCGAGGCCGCCGGGCTGCGCCTGCGCTCCCCTCGGGAGCCCGAACGCCGGAGTGCCATGGTCATCTTCGAGGTGCCGGCCGCCGAGCAGCTGTGCGAGTACCTCAAGACGCAGGGCGTCTACACCGACAGCCGTCAGGGGCGGTATCTGCGCCTGGCTCCGTGGGTCTGGAACACGACCGATGAGGTGGAACGCGCCCTTGACGAAATCGCTACCGCGATCCGTTCCGGCTCACATCGCTCCTTCGACGCACCGATACCCGCAGGGCCGGTCACCTAGGCCCCTTCGGCGGGACGGGGGCTTCGAAGTTCCTACCACCGGGTTTACAATTGGGAATCGTGACACCGAACCGCGCCCCGGGACCGCCGGATGGACGCACGGCGAAGTCGTGGTGGGCGCGACGGGTTTAAGCGGTAAAGGCGGAACGCACCGATTACAGTTGCGCGCCCCGATGGCCCCCCGGGTGGGCTAGGGGCGGCATGCCAGACTGGGCATGGCTGCGTCCTGTAGGCCCGGCGCGGACACCCGTCGGAGTCTGGCACGGCTTTGTCGAAGGGAGGGACCCACACGCACACCCCCCCAGCCGGCTTCCCCGTCGATGCATATCTGGACCCTTCGCTATGTCGCCCTTGCGGGCCTGCTCTTCGTCGTGACGCGCAGTCTCGCGGCGCTCCCGCTTGTCGAGGGCCTCTACGTCGGCCTGATCGCCTGCCTGGTTGGCGGTGCGATGGTCCACGGGGGTGAGGCCCTCGGTCACGCGTGGCGCGCCCGACGCGCCACGCTCCCCCGCGGCCCGGTGACACGCCCCCCCCTGCCCAGCCCGGACGCCTGAGCCGTCCCCTTTGGATCCCTCCCTCCATTGGCCTTCCGCCGGGCCGCGACCGTTGTCCACCACCTAATGTCCCTCGACCTACAAGCCACCGCCGAAGCCTTCGCGCTCGAACCGAGTCCGCGCCACCGCCGCGCGGTCGCCGAGGCGGCCCTCCCGCTCGTCCGCTCGATGGTGAAGCGGGTCCCCCTTCCCGACCACCCCCTCGCCTCCTACGGCGACCTCGAAAACGCGGGCATGCTCGGCATGCTCCAGGCCCTCGACGCCTACGACCCCGCCCACGGCACCCCCTTCGCCTCGTTCTCCTACGGCCGCATCCGCGGTGCCCTCGTCGACTTCCTCCGCTCCATCGACACGCTCAGCCGGGGCCGCCGTCGCAAGGTGGCCGAGGTGCTGCGCGTCTCGGACGAGCTCGAGCAGGAGACGGGCGGCCAGATGCACGACGGCATGGTCGCCGAGCGCATGGGCGTCTCGGTCGAGGAAGTCCAGCAGCTCCGCTCCGACGCCCAGCAGCGCTTCTCGCTCGCCCTGCACGAGCACAGCGGCTCGGACGACCACGCCTCGCCCATCGACACGCTCGCGCACCCGAGCGCCGAGCGCGCCTTCGACGCCATCGAGCAGCGCTCGCTCTTCGACCACGTCTGCGCGCTCATCGAGCAGCTCCCGCAGCGCGAACGCGAGATGGTCGCGCTCTACTACTTCGAAAACCTCACCCTCCGGCAGATTGCGGAGCAGTACGATCTGACTGAGGCACGGATTTCGCAGATCCTATCGAAGACGCTCCGAGGGCTCCGCGCCCGGCTCGAAACGACCCAGCCCGCCTGACGATCGTCCCGACTACCCAACTTGCGGTCGCGCCTCCCCCCGGCCCGGTCGCCCCAAGTCCTCACGAGAGAGGAAGAGAGAGCGCAGCGAGGGCGGGGAGCTTCCAGCTCCTCGCCTTCGCTGTTTTTAGGCGATTCGGATGGACCATGGGGGCTAAATTCGCAGCGTTGGGGCCGAATCGGGTCCTTTGTCATTAGTCACTTGTTGATGCCGTTGGACCGCTGTGCTGGATGTAGCGCTTCCGAAAACAAAGGACCAAGGACTAATGACCAGGGACAACCACCCAAGGACCCACACCCAATTCACAGCGGGCGGCCCCGCGCGCGCGTAGGTTTCGGGGCTATGGCTTCTACAGCGGATACCAACGGGATGCCTCATTCCGTTACGGGTCCGCTTCCTATTTACCCGTTCCCCCGCGTCGATCCCACCGACGCCCCACCCGCAGGCCACCCCTG
>JBCDFF010000462.1:0-3250 GCA_039178415.1 Bacteroidota bacterium | reverse complement strand
TTCGTCTACGCAGCGGGCTTCTCCTTCGCCTATCTAAGCTTGACCGCCGCAACGGGGGCGCTGCTGCTGTTCGGCGCAGTGCAGGCTACGATGATCGGGTATGGCTTCTGGGCGGGGGAGCGGTTCACGGCTCGCCAGACTATGGGGGCGGTCATCGCCCTGTGCGGGTTGGTGGGGCTCCTGCTCCCCGGCTTTCAAGCTCCGCCGCTCGTCGGGGCCGCGCTGATGCTGGCTGCGGGCGTCGCATGGGGCGTCTACTCGCTACGCGGCCGTGGCTCCGGCGACCCGACGCAGGAGACGGCGGGCAACTTCGTCCGTGCCGTGCCGCTGGCGGTGGTGCTGAGCGTGCTGTTCTGGGGGAACGCTTCGGTCGAGCCGTCGGGACTCGCCCTGGCCGTCGCGTCGGGCGCGCTGGCGTCCGGCGTGGGCTACGCCGTCTGGTACGCGGTCGTGCCGCACCTGACCGCAGGCACGGCGGCGACGGTGCAACTGACGGTGCCCATCCTGGCGGCCGTCGGCGGCGTGCTGCTCCTCGGCGAGGCCGTCACGCTGCGCTTGCTGATCGCGTCGGTGGCGATTCTGGGCGGTGTCGGGCTCTTTCTCGCGAGCAAACGCCGAGCAAATGAAGCGCCCTCACTTCCAGAATGATGACGGTTGGGCTGCTCGATTTTGACGGGGTGCTCTCACGCTAGCAAGCAGAGGCCCTGCCCAACGGGAGCTGACAGTACGGTGGCGTTCTTCGTCCGTACGCTTTTGCACGCATTCACCCCACACTGCTTATGAAAGCTGTCGCCAACTTCGACGTCACCGGGTGGGACCCAACTGCTTCAGACGAGCCAGACGTGGGTCCTGCGATGTCGCGTGTTCGCATTCGAAAGACGTTCCACGGGGGAGACCTCGCGGGAGAGAGCGAAGGCGAGGGGCTGTTCTGCGGCATGGACGACCCGGAGGCTGGGGCGGGCTACGTGGTGAGCGAGCGGGTCGCTGGAAGGCTCGGCAGTCGTGCAGGAAGCTTTGTGATCCAGCACGGTGGGCTGATGGGGCCGGGCCTCGCGCCACGTACGTTCGGGCATGTCGTGCCCGGATCCGGGACCGGCGAACTCGTCGGGCTTACGGGCGAAGTCGAGATTCAACAGACGGAGGACGGAACGCACACGATCACGCTGCACTACCGCATCGGCGCAGCCACAGCAGAGTAGCAGCACGCTGACAGCGCGCTGGATCGAACGGTCCGCACCACATCGAAGGAATAGCCTAGCAACCGATGAGCCGCCCGCCTCTCACCGAGCACCTCGCCGTCGAGGACTTCCTCGACTTCTACTGGCTCAAAGCCGAACTCGTCGGCTTCTGCCAACGGATGGGGCTGCCAACTGCCGGACCGAAGGTGGAGGTACGCGAGCGCATCGCGGCATACCTCCGGGACGGCACCGTGCTCAAGCCCGCGCCGAAGCGCTCCGGCCCCGTCGATCCGATGCCGGAGACGCTCACGGGTGCCACGCGGATCGGTCAGGGCTGGACCTGCGGCCAGCGGCTCCGTGCCTACTTCGTGGTCGAGGTCGGGCCGTCGTTTCGCTTCAACCGCGCGCTCATTGACTTCATCAAGACCGGCGCGGGCCGTCCGCTCTCGGAAGCGGTCGCCGTGTGGCGGGCGTCGAAGGAGAACCCGGAGCGCCCCATCGAGGCGCAGCTGGAGTTCAACCGCCACACGCGGGCCTACCACCGCGCGCACCCGGACGCCACGCGCGAGGAGGTGCTGCGCGCGTGGAAGGCGAAGCGCGCGACGCGGCGCTCGGAATGGGACGAGGCGAAAGAGCCGCCCGATGAGTGAGGCGACGCCACCCGCTCGGTTTGGCGGATCTTCCCAAAGCAATCGCCCTCGCCGCCAACCACGTCGGTTCTCATGTTCGTCCGCGCCTGCCTGCTCTCGTGCTTCGCTGCTCTGGCTGCCGTGCCCTCGGCACGCGCGCAGGAGCACACGGTCACCATCCAGGTCGTCCCGCCCATCCACACGCCGGCGGACGCCACGCTCTACCTCACCGGACAGGGAGACGAATTCGGCAACTGGAACCCCAGCGGCGTGGCGATGGCGCAGGTCAGCGACACGCTCTGGACCTTCGAGGGCACGTTCGAAACAGGGCGGACGCTCCAGTTCAACGTGACGCGCGGGACGTGGGGCCGCCAGGCGCTCGCCGGCCCGCGTACGCCCGCGCCCGTCACCACGCTGGACGTGACGAGCGACACGACCGTCACCGTGCGCCCAGCCGACTGGGATGACACCGCCCTCGCGTCGGCCACCGGTGATATCCGGTACCACCACCACATCGCCAGCGACCGCACCCGCGCAGCGCGCAGCCTCATCGTCTGGCTGCCGCCGGGCTACGACGACGACCTCGAACGTCGCTACCCCGTACTCTACATCCACGACGGGCAGAACGTGTTCGACCGCTCGACCTCGTACGGCGGCAGCGAGTGGCGGATGGACGAGGTCGCCGACAGCCTCATCGCGCGCGGCGAGGTCGAGCCGATGATCGTCGTCGGCGTCAACAACACGCAGATCCGGTGGGCAGAGTATTCCGGCGGCCCGTTCGGGCGCATCTACGCCGACTTCCTCGTGGGCACGGTCAAGCCGCTCATCGACGAGACCTACCGGACCCGGCCGGACCGCGACAACACGGCCGTCATGGGCGCGTCGATGGGGGGGCTGATCTCGTTCTACATCCTGGCGTGGCACCCCGACGTGTTTTCGAAGGCGGCGGCGCTCTCCAGCGCGTTCCCGTACGACAACGCCGACCTCGTCGACCACATCGAGACGATGCCGCTGCCGAGCCAGCCGGTGTCGCTCTACTTCGACAACGGGACGCGCGGGATCGACCAGTTTTTCGCCGAGAGCCACACCCTCATCGTGGAGACCCTGCGCGAGCGTGGGCTGAGCGATGTCGTCTTCGAGATCTACGAAGCCGACCATACCGAACGCGACTGGGCACGTCGACTCTGGCGTCCGCTGACCTACCTGTTTGGCACTAACTCTGCCACCGACTGAGCCGACTCTGCCACCGACTGAGATCGCCACGCCATGAAACTCGCTCTCACCATCGTCAACGTGCTCGCGGCCGCTGGCGTGCTGCTGTGGCCGATGCTGGCGCTCTCGACGGCGATGATGTTCGACGCGCCCGGTTCGGAGCGCAACCCGATCACGCGGCTGCTGGCGCTGTCGATCCTGACGTATCCCATCTGGCCGGTCCTGGGCAAC
>JBCDFF010000461.1:0-3271 GCA_039178415.1 Bacteroidota bacterium | reverse complement strand
GGCCGTGCCCCCCCCCCTCCCGGGGGCCCCCCCGCCCCCACGCGCGCGCCCCCCGTCGCCGGCCGCGGCGCCGAGCCGCGCCGCGCCCGTCCGCAGGAGTGCGCGTCGTCGCCCGGTCCCGCCCATCGCGGGACCTTAGCGGATCAGGGGCCCGGCCGGCTCAGGGACCCTGCAGCAGCGCCAGCATCGGCGCCATCCGGTCGAGCTGGTCGGTGCCGAGCGCCTCCAGCTGCGCGAGCGCGTTGCCCGCGCTCCCCGTCGCCTGGTTCGTGCGCAGCATGAAGAGCCCGTCGTTCGTCCGCGCGAACGCGTAGGCCCACGCCGGCATGCCCGTGAACTGGTCGTGGTACGGGACATCTCCGATGCCGTTCGCGGGGATGTTGCTGCAGAACTCGGCGAGCTCGAGGTCGCGCGGGCGCACCGCGATGACCCGAACCTGACCGTTCCCGGTGGTGCTCCAGAACGGCTCCCGGACGGTCGAGTACGCGGCGTCGACGACCAGGTCGTTCAGGAGGGTGTTCGTCGCTCCGTCGGTGCGCTCGAAGACCGTCGACCGCATGGCCTCCGCGGCGTTCACGAAGTAGCCGACCTCGAAGGACTGTCGGGTGCGGTAGGCGCCCTTGAACTCCTTGTGGATCAGGACGGCCGTCGTGTTCCCCGTGCACGCGGACTGCCCCGAGCGGGCCGTCCGAGCGACCGTCTGCATGTAGGGGAACATCACCGCGCGCTCGGCGCGGCCCGCGAGCGCGTAGTGCGCCGTCGTCGCGATCAGGCCCCACGCCTCGCCGCGTCCGAACGAGACGCCCTGGGACGGGTTGACCGCGTTCTCCTGGATGCGCGCGCGAAGCCCTGTGCCCTGCACGTTGCCGTACGCCGAGTTGTAGAACTCGTGGAACGTCATCCGGAAGCACGCCGAGGACAGCTCGAGCTCCAGCTTGGAGATGCTGTCGTTCGCCAGCCACGCCAGGCCGAGGTGCGCGTTCAGGAAGCGGGTGTAGTGCTGGAGATCGATAGGGTCGAAGTCGACCAGGTCCTTCTCGTAGTAGGGGACTCGCCCGGTCATGTAGGCGAGCTCCTTGAACCGCGTGTCGGCGTTCCGCAGACCGAAGTAGTCGGAGCTCCCCCGCGGGACCAGGTAGAAGTAGGTCGGCACGTACGCGCCCGAGGTGCCCGCGTTGACCACGTGCTCCTCCAGGACGGGCGGGTTGCCGTCGAGGTCGAAGAGCGCGATAGGCTGCCGGTCGATGTACGACTTCGAGCGGATCTCCAGCTCGCGCAGCGCGACGGGATGCCGGACCCACGCCTGGACGACGTTGGGGTGCATCTCGATCTCGTCGCCGCCGGTCATGCCGCCGTACTTGGTCCCGTAGGGCTGGGCCCAGCCGAGCGCTGCGGAGTAGCGCGGGTATCCGCCCGCCGCCCCGTCGCGGACCTGGGCGGCGTGGCTCTGGTAGCGGCCGCGGATGTCCTGGACGAGCGCGCTCCGGTTCAGGTGCGCGAGCTTCGGCAGCACGTGGTTCGTCGTCTGGAACCGCGCCGTCTCGGGGTTCCACCACGACCAGCCGTTGCCGCCCATGTTGACGCAGAAGCCGCGCGTCTCCCGCCGCAGTACGCTTCTGCCGCGCTCCAGCGCGCTCGGCGTCCGCGCGATCACGATGCGACGGACGAACTGCGCCTGCTGGTGCGCGACGTGGAACTGGCCGTACCGCAGCTCCTTGACGATCGGCTTCCGCGTGCGCCCTCCGCCGTTCGTCGCGTTCCCCTGGAACGGATTGTCGACCGACTCGCCGATGAGCCAGCCCACGGGGACGTCCAGCGTGAGCTCGTCGAAGTAGATGTCGTGGATCGGATCGTCCGACGGCGTGGGACGGTTCCCGAACATGCCGTTGTGCAGCAGCAGGTCGAGGATGAAGAAGTCCTCGTTCCGGTACGTCCGCGTGAACACGTGCACGCCGAACATGTGCGGTGCCGGCGCGGTCGAGCCGGTTCCCGACCCGGTGAGCGGCCGCATCATCTCGTGCGAGCGGCGCTCGCGCACGAGCGCCCCGTCGCGGACGACGGAGACCGTCGGGTGGTCGACCCGCTGCTTCTCCGGCAGGTTCGCCCGGTAGACGTTTCCGTGAAGGTCGCTCGCCTCGAGTCGGACCGATGCGCCGATGCCGAACAGTGCCTCGACGTGCGCGCTGGCCACGAAATCCGCGCTGGGCTGCGTGCTCCGGTGCACCTCGAAGACGATCTCATCGCCGACGCTCTTCCCGGGCGGCCGCTGTACGCGAGCGATCAGCTCGACCACGTCGGCGCCCTCGGTCGGGTTGGGATACCGGCTGACGACCTCGACCTGCGTGGAGAAGATCTCGCCCGTCTCCGAGCGGACCTCCAGCGGCTCGAAGGGGAGCCCCTCGATGACCGTGCGGGGCGGCACCGGGAGCGTCGCCTCCAGCAGGAAGAACTCCATGGGCGGCGCGAACGCGGAGAGGCGCGCGACGCGCGATCCGGATCCCTGGATCGGAGCGGCAGCCGGTGCCGGTGACGCGGCCGTCGTAGCGGCGGCGGCGGCGGCGGCGGGCGTGGCGGCGAAGGCTGCGGGCTGGATCGTACTGGCGGCTGCGAGCAGGGCGAGCGGCGTGAGCGCGGCGGTGAGCACCGCGTGCGCGACTCCGCGAGCCTGGCTCCGGGCGCATTGCGCGCCTCGGGCGTGGCGTCGGTTCATCTTCCCCTCTGTTGTCGTGGTCGGCTCCGCCGTCCGGCCTGCAGGGGCCGGTTGGGCATGGCGGAGTCGCGGGCCCGGACTGGGCGCCCCGGGCTTGGTGCGCGAACGGACGCGATCATCCCCGGGACGGGTTCCCCCTGCCGGGCAACTTGCGAGCTGGTCGTTCATTCTTTGCTCATCCCATGCGCCTTGCAGCGTCACGGCCGAAGCGGTGGGTGGGCGGCTGGCTGGCCCGATGTGCGTGTGATGCGGGGAGGAGGGCGGGAAGCTAGGGAGGGCGGAATGGGCCCTCAAGGACGTGAGTTGGGATTAACCGGTCGGGCTGCGGGTGTGGTCGGGAAGGGCGATTCGGGCGAGGAATGAGCGGGAATTGAGGGGTGGGTTCACTCGCGTGGGAGGGCGCGCGGGAGTGGTGGAAATGGGCGAGGCGGGGCCCCCCCACAGACACCGGGGCGCCCCCACGAAACCCCCCAGGGGCCGGGAAAACCCCCCCGGGGGGGGGGCAAAAATTTTTAGAAAAAACAAAACAAACCCGCGGGGTTGTTGTACCCCCCCGCGCGC
>JBCDFF010000460.1:0-3283 GCA_039178415.1 Bacteroidota bacterium | reverse complement strand
CCGATCACCGTCGAGATCGTCCCGCAGGGGCAGCGCCCGCCGCCCGCGAACTACCACGGCGCAACGAGCAGTCAGCACGGTCGCACGCAGTCCGACGAGCCGCCGACGGACGCCAAAGCCGACCTGTTCGTCCGTGCCACGCCGCCGCGCGCTCGGGCCTACGTAGGCGAGCAGGTCGTGCTGGACTACGTGCTCGCTTACGACCCCGTCACGGTGCAGCCGCGCGACGTGCAGATCCTCGGGCCGTGGGACGCCGAGGGCCTCTGGCGCGAAGAGCTCGACGTGCCCGACCGCGCCACGCTGCCTCGTCAGGAGACGATCGGCGGGCGCGAGCTACGGGTCGTGACGGCCAAGCGCGTCGCTCTCTTCCCCGCCCGGACGGGCACGCTCACCGTCGAGCCGGTCGCGTTCGAGGTCGGTACCTACCGGGGGACGCCACGGCGCGGCCTCTTCCGCAGTCCGTTCTTCTCCGACTTCGAACGGGAGACGGTCGAGTCCGAGGCCGTCACCATCGAGGCGCTGCCGCTGCCCGACGGGGCCCCGCCGTCGTTCAACGGAGGCGTCGGCGCGTTCACGATGCGCATTTCGCTGGACGACCTCGCCGTGCGCGACGGCATCGAGGCGGGGGAGCCGCTCCGCATGGAGGTCGAGGTGCGCGGCACGGGCAACCTGGCCACGCTGCCCGCGCCCGCCTGGGACGCGCCCGACGGGCTCGTCGTCTATCCGCCTGAGGAAGAGGAGTTCTTCGACCGGCGCTCGGCCCCGCTGGAGGGACGCAAGGTGTTCGCCTACACGCTCGTCCCGCAGCATGGCGGCCAACTCGAACTGCCGCCCGTGCGCTGGACGTACTTCGACCCGGAGGCGGAGCGCTACCAGACGCTCGTCTCGGACCCCGTCCCGCTCGACGTGAACGGCCCGGCGGGCACGATCCCGGAGGCCGGCCTCGCCGACGCGGAGATCGTCTCGGAGGCGGCAGCGCCCGTCGCCGCCTTGCTGCCGCTGGCGCGCTGGACTGCGCTCCCCACGGCGCGCCCGCTGCATCAGTCGGCGTGGTTCTGGGGCGCCATCGCCACGCCGTTGCTGGCACTGCTCGGCCTGGTCGCGGTAACCCGTCGCCGCGAGACCCGGGCTGCCTCGCCAGAAGCGCGTCGTCGCCAGGCGCTCGCCGATGCCACGAACCGCCTCGACGGGGCCCGACAAGCCGGCGACCCACGCACCGCCTGCGCCGAGGCCGAGCGCGCGGTCCGCGCCTACCTCGCCGCCCGCTTCGCCGTACCCGCGCAGGCGCTTCCCCACGACGCGCTCGCCGACGCGCTCGACACAGACACCCTCCGCGCGCAGGGCCTCATCGCCAGGCACCGCCGCGCGCTCATCGAGGCGCTCGCCGCGGCCGAGCGGGTGCAGTATGCCCCTGACCAGGCCCGCGCCGCCGACGAGGTCGTCGCCCGCACGCGCGCTGCGATTGATGCCGTCCACGAGGCAACGCCTGCCCCCCCTGTTGTCGCTCCGCTCGAACGGTCTTCCTCGTAGGCGAAGGGAGTAGATTTTCTGCCCATGTTGCTCCTTATCGTCCTACTCCTGGCTCAAGCGCCCCCCGTCGCGCCAATCGACGCGGAGGAGGCCGATCGGCTCTTCGCGTTCGCCGGGACGCTCTACGATGAGGGCGACTACGCGGCCGCGGCCGCGACCTACACCTTGCTCCTCGACGCGGGCGTGACGAGCGGGGCGTTGCACCACAACCTCGGGCAGGCGCACCTCGCGGCAGGCGACCTCGGGCGGGCCGTGCTTCACCTTGCCACCGCCGAGCGCTTGCTGCCCCGCGACCGCGCCGTTGCGGTGCACCTCGCCGAGGCGCGGGCGCTCGTGGACGCCGAGCAGACGACCGTCCTCGCGGCCCCGCTCAGGGGCACGGCGACGCGTATTGCCGACGCCGTAACGCCCGGACTGCTGCTCGCGCTCGGACTGCTGCTGTGGGTGAGCGCGCTGGCCGTACTCGGCTGGCGGCTCTGGCGCGTCGACGTGCTTGCCGAGACGCAGAAAGCGACGGTCCGGCGCGGCCTCGTGGTGACGCTGCCGCTGGCGGCCCTGCTCCTGGCAACAGCGGCCCTCGCCTCGGCGGAGCGCCACGCCCCGCGCGCCGTCGTGCTTGCTCCGACGCCGCTCGCCGTGACGCCCAGCAGCCGTCCTGATGGCCCCGCTGTTGCGGAAGGACTCACCGTGCGGGTGCGCGAGGTACGCGGCACCTGGCTGGCTGTGCGGCTTCCCGGCGGCACGGAGGGGTGGCTTCCAGCAGCGGCACTCGGGCAGTTCTAATCCGAGCGCAGGGGGACGGCTTGCGAGCGTGCTATGCCACCGCGTACCACACTGCGATGCCAAGAGCGATCACGAGGATGTTGGCGATGGCGATGGGCAGCAGGTAGGCCCAGCCGAGCTTCATCAGCTGGTTGTACTTGAAGCGCGGCAGCGTCCAGCGCACCCAGATGAACACGAACGCGCAGAAGGCTGCCTTCGCCAGGAACGAGCCCACCTGGAGCACGACCACAAGCCAGCCCAGCCCAGCTTCCATCATGCCCGGCACGAAGAGGGCCTCGAACGGGATCAGGTAACCGCCCAGGAAGAGCGTCGTGATGAAGACGCTCGCCATGAACATGTTGACGTACTCCGCGAGGAAGAACATCCCGAATTTCATCCCGGCATACTCGGTGTGGTAGCCGCCGACGAGTTCCTGCTCGGCCTCGGGCAGGTCGAACGGCGCGCGGTTCGTCTCGGCGAAGGCACACACCACGAAGATCACGAAGCCGACGGGGTTGCGGAACAGGTTCCAGGCGAACACGCCGAGCGCGCTGTTCTGCGCCTCCACGATGCCCGTCATCGAGAGCGCGGACATCTCGACGCCCTGGCCGTTGAGCGTCGCCGCGGTGAGGAGGACGACCGACACGACGGCCGCGCCCATGCCGAGCTCATAGGACACCATCTGCGCCGAGGAGCGCAGGCCGCCGAGGAGCGAGTACTTCGAGTTGCTCGCCCAGCCCGCGATCGTGATCCCGTAGACGCTCAGCGACGTCAGCGCGAGCACGAGCAGCACGCCCACCTCGATGTCGGCCACCACCACGCCGCGAGCGACAGGCATCACCGCGATCGTCGTCATCGCGATCACCACCATCAGCGTCGGCGCGACCGAGTGCAGAAAGCGGTTCGACTCGCTCGGGCGGATGTCCTCCTTGAAGATGAGCTTGAACACGTCCGCGAACGGCTGGAGCAGCCCCTGCGGCCCCACGCGGTT
>JBCDFF010000459.1:0-3286 GCA_039178415.1 Bacteroidota bacterium | reverse complement strand
GTCCTCGGCGGATTCGGCGCTGCCTTCGTGGTACGCGAGGGGATTCTGCATCCCGAGCACGAGGCTATCGCGCAGCACCGCCTGGGCACCGCGCAGCGTGTCCACGTCCGGCTCCAAGCGCTTCACCGCGTCGAGCACCACATCGCGGTTGCGGCAGAGGAGTACGAGGCGCAGCTTCTGGCGCAGCGTCCGCGTCTTGTCGGTCCACATCCGTACGATCTCCGCCACGAAGTCGGGCCGCTCCTCGGCATAGTCGATCACGAGAAACAGGTCGCGCCCGGCGGCATCGAGTTGCTTCAGGCCGCGGCGCAGTTCGCTCGCGGTGAGCGGATCGTTGGGCGCGTTGCGTCGCAGGAAGCCCGCGCGCCACAGGCTGTCGTCCGCATCCTCCACGGCCTGCATGGCGAGGCGCGTCTTGCCCACGCCGCCCGGTCCGCTCACAAACACCGCAGCAAACCGCTGCGACGTGTCGCAAAAAGCGCGCAGTTCACTACGTTCGTGGGCGCGGCCCGTAAACCGCACCACCTCAGCACGCGCGTTCAGCAGCGCCGCGATGGACTCGCCGTCCTCGTCTTCCCGCCGCGCGCGTTCGAGCGTGCCTGCCGTGAGTTCGTAGCGCGGGTTGTAGAGGAGGTCGGCCTGGACGAGAAACCCGAGCGTCTCGTGCAAGCGGTCGAGTTGCGTAGCCGTGGCATCGCTGGATGCCTGCAGCGCTTCGAGGCGCGTGCGTACGTCGGTCCGGTTGAGTCGCTCCACGGCCTCCCGCACGTCATCGCGCTCTTGGTAGGCTTGGACAACGCCTTCGAGCATCTTCCGAATGCGGTCCCGCCCGTCCTGGTCGACGCGTGGGCGGCTCGGCACCTCGAAGACCGGCGCGTCCTCCAGCTTCTCAGCGAAGTGCGCGAGCGCGACCGTCTCCGGCGTGGTCCAGAACTCGCGCTCGCCGTCTTTTATCATGCGAGCTACTACCTCCGACGCAGTTTCCTCACCGTCAAGCAGGCGCTTTGCAGTAGGGAAGTAACCTTGCAGCAGTTTCTGCGCGAGAGCTACGTCGTCGTCCGTGTAGGCGGCGTCGGGCAGGTAGCTCGGGACGTTCTTGATGAACGCCTTTACCGCGTTCTGGTGCGTCGGCTTCGGAAAGAGGTGCCGCACCAGATCGACGGCAGACGTGCCGATGAGGGCTACGTTGCCCAATTGAGCGCCGAGGATCGCCTTGCAGAGCGACGCGCCGACTTCGGCTTTCTTGAGTCCAGACATGGCGGAGGGGGTTGGGTGATCCATACGGGATACCCCTCATCCGCCCGAACGTTGCGGCCCAACAACGAGCGCGCTCAGCCACGACGCACGGGGACGCAATCGGGTCTGCACTGTACTTTGGCTACAGTCCATCACCAACCCCGCCGTATCGTGCCGTTCATCGCTACCCGGAAAGCCGAGCAGAATCAGCGGGCCGTGGACCCGTGGACGGCCGTGCACCTCAGCACAGGCCTCGCGATGGGGCTGATGGACATCCCGTTCAAGTGGGCGCTCACGGCGGCCGTGGCCTACGAAGTTATCGAACAGGTCTTCGAGCGGGTGCCGGTGGGGCAGACGTTCTTCCGGGTGTCGGGGCCGGAGGTGCTGGAGAACGCGGTGGTCGATGTCGTCGTCTTCGCGGCCGGGCACTGGCTGGGGGCGAAGTGGAACGCATCGTAGGAGCACGGACGCTCCGTCACGGCGCAGACGTTTTGTTGTACATGCTCGGCGCATCACCCGGCTTCCCCCAATCCCATCGTCTCCCTGCGGTCGCTCTTCGAACGGCCACCTCACGCGTGAGGGGAACAGCTTGACCGCCGTCCAGGCGCGTCAAGCGGGAGGAGCAAGGCGTGCCTAGGCTAGGCCGATCTTCGTACGAAAAAGCGGGGCTGCCTCCGAAGAAGCAGCCCCGCTGATGGTCGCGCGCCGTCGGCGCTACCGCAGCAGCGCGTCGGCGCTGTGGTTCCTGCGCTACAGCAGCAGCCCGCGGTTGTCCGTGATCGACGCCTCATCGCGGAGGCGCTCGATCCACTGCTGGCGCACCTGCTGGCGCTTCTGGTTGAGCAGTTGCTCGCGGATCTGACCGCGCTCCTCGCCGGTCATGGCACCCGGGTCGGCCACGTTTTTCGAGGTCACCTCCAGCACGTAGGCGGCGGTCTGGCCCTCGATCACCTGCGAGGGGGTGCCGGTGTCCATCCCGAAGGCGGCGCCGACGAACTGCGGCTCGCGGCCGAGGCCCGGAATCGTCGGGTTGGTGAAGGTCACGTTCTGGGCGGTCTGCACGCTGCCGCCGACGGCGGAGGCGATGGCGTCGAGGGAGCCGCTGGTGGCTCCGAGGCGCTGCGCGGCGATGCCCTGCTTCCGATCGGTCAGGTAGCGGCGGCGTACCTGCTCCTCGACCTCCTCGAGCGGGCGGAAGCCCGACTCGGTCACGCCCGTCACCTCGACCACCACGAAGCCCGCGGCGGTGTTGAAGGGCTGCGAGATCTCGCCCACGCGCCCGCGCTTGATGTAGCGCACGGCGTCCGCGTCGGCGTCGAGGCCGGGGATGGTCGTCTGGTCCTCAGTGATGGTCACCGTGCGGACGGTGTAGCCGTCTTGCTCGGCCTGCTCGGCGAGCGTGCGGCGGGCGTCGCCGGCGAAGTACTGCACGTCCTCGGCGCGCTCCTGCACGCCGCCGAAGTCGACGGCCACCTCGCGGCGGAGCGGGATCACCACCGCGTCCTGGGTGGCGCGGGCGTCGACGCGGATGAGGTGATAGCCGAACTGCGTCTGCACCGGTCCCACAACCTCGCCCACGGGGGCGGCGAACGAGGCGGCCTGGAACTCAGGCACCATGCGGCCCTCGCCGAACCAGCCGAGGTCGCCGCCCTGGTCCTTGTTCGACGTGTCGGTCGAGTGCTGCGCGGCGAGCGCCTCGAAGGCCACGCCCTGCTCGAGTTGCCCGAGTAGGTTCTGGGCGGTGGCCTCGTCCTCCACGAGGATGTGGCGAGCACGCACCGTCTGCCCGTCGGCGGGGGCCGTGCCGACGACCTTGTAGAGCCACACCTCGCCGTCGTCGATCACGGGGCCTGCGACGGTGCCGGGCGTGAGGTTGCCGAAGAGCGTCGTCGCGGCGTTGGCGGGGGCCTCCGAGGCGGAGAGCGTGTCCACTTCGTAGACGTTGTCGATGTCGCGGCCGACGAGGTTGGCGACAAAGATCGAGTCGTTGGTGGTGTCGGCGAAGTCGATGCCGATCTCGCGGAACTGCGAGAGGGCGCGGGCCGAGTCC
>JBCDFF010000458.1:0-3302 GCA_039178415.1 Bacteroidota bacterium | reverse complement strand
TCGGCATGAACGTGGTCTACACCCGCACCACCGACCGCTTCGTGGAACTCCACGAGCGCGGCCGGATCGCCAACGAGCAGTGCGGCAAGCTCTTCGTCTCGATCCACGCCAACGCAGCCGGCAGCGCCCGTGCCCGCGGCACGGAAACGTTTTTCATCGGCCAACACAAAGCTGATGACGCCCGCGAGATCATGGAGCGCGAAAACAGCGTGGTCGATCTCGAAGCGGACCAGTCGCACTACGAAAGCCTCGGCGACATGTCGATGGTGCTCCAGTCGATGGCGTCGAGCGCCTACCAGACCGAGAGCGAGCACCTCGCCTCGCTGATCGAGGGGCAGTTCTCCGAGCGTGCCCGGCGCAAGAGCCGCGGCGTCAAGCAGGCGGGCTTCCTCGTCCTCTGGCGCGCCTCGATGCCCGCAGTCCTCGTCGAGCTTGGCTTCCTGAGCAACCGCGCCGAAGCGCGCTTCCTCGCCTCCGACGAGGGGCAGGATCTGCTCGCGAGCGGCCTCTTCCGCGCGATCCGCGACTACAAGGAGCGCTACGAGGCCGGCCTCGGCCTCGACCCGACCGCGCCCGACCACGTCGCCGCCCGCGACTGACAACGCCTCCGCACAGCCGATCTGCGCACAACCCCGCTCTGCGCCCTGTCCCGACGTTCTTTCCGATTCTCGCGCCCCGTAAGGCGCGACCCGGTTGTCCCCGGCCCGTAAGCCAGGGACAAGCAACAGGCCCGAGAGGGTCTGGCCTCAGCAGTCACTGATGGTGGTACATGAATGTGACTGCTGTATGGTGGGTGAGTGAATGCCGGGAGGTGGTCTCTTTGTCGAAACCCTCCATCGACAAAGGACCCCTCCCGGTATTTTTTTTGGTGTCGCGGTGCGGCGGTGGAGCAGTGCGGCGGTTGCACCAAGCTGGGTTGATGCAATCGATGTAGTGGGGAAAGCCTTAGCGCGGAGCGACTATAGTAGGAAGTGGGATGCGTACCTTTTGAAGCCACCGCAACACTGCCGCACCGCACTACTCCATCTGATGACCCTCGCCGAGGCTATCCGTACCGTTCCTGACTTCCCGAAGCCAGGCATCCAGTTCAAAGACATGACGCCGATCCTGGCCGATCCGGCGCTGCTCGTCCGGGCGGTCGACAAGCTCGTGGTGCCGTTTGCAGGGCAGGGCATCACCCACGTGGTCGGGATCGAGTCGCGGGGGTTCATCCTCGGGGCGATGATGGCCGACCGCCTCGGGGCAGGCTTCGTGCCCGTGCGCAAACCCGGCAAGCTGCCCGGCGCGACCGCCCGCGAGTCGTATGCGCTCGAATACGGCTCCGATGCGCTCGACATCCACCTCGATGCCTTCGCGGCCACAGTCGACGCCGCGGAGGGCGCGCGGGTGCTCGTCCACGACGACGTGATCGCCACCGGCGGGACGGCGGCTGCCACGGCGCGGCTTGTGGAACGGGCGGGCGGCACGCTCGCCGGCTTCGCGTTCCTCATCGAGCTCGATTTTCTCGACGGGCGTAGCAAGCTGCCCGATGGTGCGCCCATTCACGCTATTTTGCACTACGACTAAGCCCAGCCCGGCGTGACGCCTGCCACGCGCCGCGCGGCTAGCTGGCCACCTCTTCATCGCATCGTCCGACTCCGCACCTTCTGCACCCGCACCATGACCCCGCTCCGCCGCTCCGCGCTGCTCCGCATCGTCCTTCTGCTTGTCGCGTTGCCTCTGTTCGTCCTCGGCTGCGATACCGCCGAGGACATGATGTTCCAGGACGACACGGTGTTTGTGAACGCCGACATCGAGGTCTTCTTCCGATTCGATGCCGACGATTTTGACGCTAGCGGAGTCGCGACGGTCACCGGCGACCGCTCGTTCTTGATCGATGGCCTGCTGGACGGCTCCGGGTTCGACCGGATGGATGTCGTCTCGATCAGCGGGCTTGCTGGCAGCGGCGAACTCCTCATCGACAGCCCCCCGCTGGCCGTCATTGACGAGATCAACCAGGCCGAACTCAGCCTCGGCGGCATCGTCGCAGCCACCGCGCAGGTGACGATGATGGACGACGACGAAGACCTCACCGTCACGACCAATAGTCTAAACGCGCTCCGCAACAATCCCGGCTTTGACACCGCGTTGCGCGTCGTGCTCTCCGACCCCGCTGCAGCGCAAGACTACACGTTGGAGGCGCGCCTGACGCTCCGGTTCGAGGTGCAACCCTAGTACCTCGAACGGTACTACTTCACAGCGATGCAGGCAATCTCGACGCAGGCCCCACGCGGGAGCATGCCCACTTCCACAGCTTCCCGGGCGGGCGGCGCGGCGCTGAAGTAGCGCGCGTAGACCTCATTGACGCGCGCGTAGTCGTTCATGTCGCGCAGGTAGACCGTGCACTGGACGACGTGCCGAAAGTCCATGCCCGCCTCGCGGAGCACCGCCCCGAGGTTGTCAAGCACCTGCGTCGTTTCCTCCTCGATGTCGCTGTTGACCATGGCACCAGTCTGCGGGTGCAGAGCAATCTGGCCGGAGCAGTAGAGTGTGCCGCCCGCGAGCACGGCCTGACTGTACGGGCCGATGGCGGCTGGGGCGTCCTTGCACTTGATGCGGTCGCGTCGGGAGGGCGGGGCGATGGCCATGGCAGCGGGGCGGTTTGGATGAACGCAAACGCCCGACGCTACGCCGGTTCGCAGCCGCCCCCAAGCGAAAAAAAGGGGAAGGGTGCCGCGCCGCACTGCGGCAAGGGAACGCTTCGCAGTGTGGACGTATGGACGTGTGTAGGTACGGACGAAATCCACGCACATACGTCCATACCTGCGCACCTCCACACACCGCCCAAGCGCGGTGTCACCGACGTTTTCGATGTCTGCTGCTCCCACTCAACCCAAACGTGTTCTCGTCGCCATGAGCGGCGGCGTCGACTCGTCCGTCACGGCGGCGCTGCTCGCCGAGGAGGGCTACGAGGTCGTGGGCATCACGATGAAGACGTGGGACTTCGCCACGACGGGCGGCAAGGCCGAGGCGCGGGCGCGTGAGGCAGCCGCTCGGGCGGCCAACAAGGCGTCGGGCAAGGAGGTCGGCTGCTGCTCGCTGGAGTCGATGAACGACGCGCGCTCGGTGGCGCTCAAGCGCGGCTTCCACCACTTCGTCGTGGACATCCGCTCGGAGTTTGGCAGCTGGGTGATCGACCGCTTCACGTCGGACTACCTCGCCGGCCGCACGCCCAACCCGTGCGTGCTCTGCAACACCCACATCAAGTGGGCCGCGCTCCTGCGCCGCGCCGACGACCTCGGCTGCGACTTCATCGCCACGGG
>JBCDFF010000457.1:0-3304 GCA_039178415.1 Bacteroidota bacterium | reverse complement strand
GTGACTCAGGACGGTTGAGGGAGCTTCGTCCCGGCACGCTTTCTCCTAAGACGTTCCCCCCCTGGCCTGGGGGTGACAGCGGGGGTTGTCCGCCGTGGCTCTCGATAGCCATCCAGGCGAGTCGTTCGACCACCCCCTGCCCCTCCTGTCCAGGAGGGGAGCTGTAATACCTCGCTCCTATGCGCTCCTTCAACACCCGCCTCTCGCTCCTCTTCCTCGCGCTCGTGCTCGTGCTCACGGCGGCGCTCGGCGTGGTCGGGCTGCGGACGGCCGTCGCGGTCACCGAAGAGACCGAGCAACGCCTCAACCGCACGCTCGCGGCCGACCTCGCGGTGCAGTTCCAGCCCTACCTCCACGACGCCATTGACCACGACGCGATCGAGGAGAAAATCGCCTACCTCGTTGGCATCAACCCGCGCATCGACCTCTACCTGCTCGGTGGCGACGGCATGATCAAGGCGGGGTACGTCCACACCGACGCCGACGCCGCGCCCACGATGCAGTTCGTGGAGACGGCCCCGCTCGATGCGTTCATGGCGGGGGCTGCCGCGCCGATCCGCAACGCCGATCCGCTTGACCCCGACCGACGGGTGCCGTTCTCTGTCGCGCCGGTGGCGATCATGGGCGAGCAGGGGTGCTACCTCTACGTCGTGCTCGGCGGGCAACGGTATGAGTCGGTGGCGGGCCTCGTCGCGGGGAGCGGCATCGCGCGGGCAGCGGTGGGCGGCATCGGGCTGGTGCTCGTTGCGACGCTGCTCGTGGGCCTGCTCGCGTTCGCCTTCCTGACGCGCCCGCTCCGGCGGATGGAAGACACCGTCGCCGCCTTCGCGGGGGGCCACCTCGACCGCCGGCTCCGCACCGACGCGCCGGGCCTCACGCAGCGCACCGACGAACTCGGCGCGCTCGCGCGGGCGTTCGACCAGCAGGCCGACACGCTCGTCGCCAACCTCGACGAACTGAGCCGCACCGACCAGCTCCGCCGCGACCTCGTGGCGAACATCTCGCACGACCTCCGTAGCCCGCTCGCCTCGGTGCAGGGCTACCTGGAGACGATCCGCCTCAAGCTCGGCGCCGCCGACGAGGCGACGCTGTCGCGCTACCTCGACACGGCGCTCCGCAACACGTCGCGCCTCAACCGCCTTGTCTCCCAGCTCTTTGAACTCTCGAAGCTCGACGCGCACCAGGTGCAGCCGCACCCCGAGCCGTTCGCCATGACCGACCTCGTGCAGGACGTGGCGATGCAGATCGCGCCCCGCGCCGAGGCCGCCGGGATCACCCTCGAAACCGACCTCCCCGACGCCGCGCCGATGACCCACGCCGACATCGGGCTCGTCGAGCGCGCGCTCGTGAATCTTCTCGACAACGCGCTCCAGCACACGCCCACGGGCGGGACCGTCCGCCTCGTCGCGGAGACGGAGGCCGACGGCGTGCGCGTGCGCGTCTCGGACACCGGCGCTGGCATCCCCGCCGACGACCTGCCGCACATCTTCGAGCGCTTCTACCGCGCCGAAAAGGCCCGCACCACCGGCGGCGACCTCTCGAAGACCGGAGCGGGCCTCGGCCTCGCGATCACGAAGAAGCTCGTGGAACTGCACGGCGGCACGCTCTCCGTCCAGAGCGCCGTCAACCGCGGGACCACGTTCAGCTTCCTGCTCCCAGCCTGGCGCACGGAGCGGCTGGCGGTGGGATAGAGGACTCACACCACAGGCAGGTTGAAGATCGTGGTCGTACGTGTTGCGTGTCCCGTGTCGCGTATTGGATCGAGGTAGACGAACACGCAATACGCACCACGCAACACTTGCTGTGACGCCGACCTCACCAAACTCGAGACCACACCCCACCACAAACCACCTTCCCGTGACGTGGGTGTGAGATTCGGGGGCTAGCCTGGGAGCGTTCCAATCACGCTCAACCAGCAACCCCAACCTCCCATGTCTCGCACCCTCTTGCGCCTCGCCCTCGTGGCCGTCATCGCCGTCGGCCTCGCCGCCTGTGACTCGACCGACAGTGACAACGCCACCACGGCTGGCACGCTCAACCTCGCGTTCTCGGGCCTCGAACCGCTGGCCAACGGCTTCCACTACGAAGGCTGGGTCATGATCGACGGCGCGCCCGTCACGACCGGCAAGTTCAACGTGTCCGACAGCGGCGGCCTCGTCACGCTCCAGGGCGCGGCGATCGCCAACGGCGCGTTCGCCGTGGACCGCCTCGGAGACGCGGCTGCGTTTGTGCTCACCATCGAACCGGCGGGCGACACCGACGCCGTGCCCGCCGCGACGAAACTCATCGGTGGCGACTTCGGCGGCACGTCCGCCGCCCTGACGACGGCCCACCCGGCCGTGCTGGGCTCCGACTTCGCGAGCGTCGCGGGGCAGTACATCATCGCCACGCCGACGAGCGCCGCGATGGACGATGAGGCCAGCGGCATCTGGTTCCTCGACGTCGCCGCGGGCGGTCCCGTGGCAGGCCTCAACCTCCCGACGCTTCCCGAAGGCTGGGCCTACGAGGGCTGGGTGGTGCTCAACGGCAGCCCGCTCTCGACGGGCACCTTCCTCGACGCTGCGATGGCCGACGCGGCCGCTCCGTTCAGCGGCGCGCAGCCCGGCCCGCCGTTCCCCGGGGAGGACTTTCTCGTAAACGCCCCTGCCGGGCAGGCCTTCCCGACCGACCTCGCTGGTGCGACCGTCGTGATCTCGGTGGAGCCAAGCCCCGACGACAGCCCCGCGCCGTTCGCCGCGAAGCCGCTCCTCGGCACCGTGTCGACCCCCGCTGCCGCTGGTGCGCTCGGGCAGAACCTCGGCAGCCTGCCGACCGGCACCGCCCGCCGCTAAGCGGTATGGACGTGTGACGGTGTGCGGGTATGGACGTGCCTACACACGACAGCCATCGCGAAGCCGAGCAGCGTTTTCCATGCTGCTCGGCTTCGCCCGTTCATACGTACACACCTGCACACTACTCCGCCACCCGCGTTGCCGGGTACGTCCCGCCGCCCATTTCCATCACGAGGCCCGTGGGCTGGCCGTCGGCGTCGAGGTCGAAGGTGAGCACGGCGGCGGTGTGCTCGAGTTGGAAGCGCGTCGGCGAGAGCGGGACCATGGGCAGCAGACCAGGTCGCCAGGGCATCGAGAGGGCGAGGCCGTCCGCGGTGTCCTCAATCACGAAGAGGTCGCCGGGGCCGCGCTCGTAGTGCCCGACGAGGCGCGCGAGGTCCGCGTCGGACACGTCCGCCGCCCTGATTTCGGCGTAGCCGTCGGGCGGAGCCGGGCGGTCGGGCGTCTCGCGGATCCACACGTTGCGGAAGCGG
>JBCDFF010000456.1:0-3306 GCA_039178415.1 Bacteroidota bacterium | reverse complement strand
GTCGTCGGGCACGAGCGCGAAGTCGAGGCGAAGCGTCTGGCCGAGACTCAGCGAGATGTTCTCCTCCTCCTGGCTCACGTACCCAATGAAGCTCGCCGTGATGGTGTAGGGCCCCCCGACACGCATGTTGGGAATGACGTAGGAGCCGCCTGCGCGCGTGGCCGCGCCGTAGGTGGTGCCGCTCGGCTCGTGCACGGCGATGACGTTGGCACCGGGTAGCGGGGCACCGGTCTGGTCGAGGACGAAGCCGCTGAGGCCAGCAGTCGTGACGCCCTGCGCGAAGGCAGTGGTCGGGAAGGCCAGGAGGAGCGCCAGCACGAAGGCCGCGCACACTCCTGGAGCAATGCGATACGACATGAGGTGGTATCCGGGAAGGTGAGTGGGCGGGGCGCTGACCAGAGCAGCCGGGACCGACCGCGACGGTGGGAAGTGTCAGCGCAGGGACTGCAGCGTGGGGGGCTCATCGCAATCCCATTCGCCGGGATGTTACCGCAGCATTACCCGCTCTCCCAACCCGCGCGGCCATCCTTAACATGGCCCGCCTGTGAATTCATCGGGCTGTCTACGGGATCGTTCTACACAGCGAGGGCGGCGCGTCCGCACGCACCGCCCTCGTCGGGGTGAAGTCCCAGGATGTAGTGCTAGCCAGCCGCAGAGGTGGTCGGCGTCACGGTCGCGTCGGGCGTCCCGGCTGCGCCGTCGCCGAGGGCGCCGTCGCCCATCGCGAGCATGTCGTCGCCGACGGGCATTGGGCCATGCTCGGGAGCCGGCGCGTGCGGGTGGGTCGAGGTCTCCATGTACTCGGCGAGCGAGAAGTGGTCGACCTGAATGGCGTCGGTGCGGGCCAGTTCGGCGCGCTGCAGGAGGTCGGCCTCCTCGGGCGTGATCACGCCCTGCTCGACGGCCATCGCGACGAGCTTCGCCGGGTGCACCTTCTTCGGCAGCTGCTTCGCCTTGATCGCCTTGTAGAGCTTCTTCTCGACGGGCTGCGCCTGGTTGACCAGCCGGAAGGCGTGCTCTAGGCGACCGAGCGCGTCAGTCGGGTCGGCAGAGACGTAGAGGTTGTTCGAGAGCCGCTCGCGCTGCGGGCCGTCGACCTGGATCGCCCGCGCCACCTTCTGGCCGAGGTCGTCCGACGGTGCCGCCGCGATGCGGTTGAACCGGCTCCACGCCGCGATGGGCCCGCGGAAGAGCCACGTCGCGCCGGGCACCTCGATGTTGGCGTAGAGCCCGTCGAACGCCTGCTGGATCTGGTGCAGCGCGTACTGCATCGACCAGTGGACGAACGGCAGGTCTTCAGCACGGCGGCCGTCTGCCTCGTAGCGCTTGAGGACGGCCGAGCCGAGGTACATCCACGAGAAGATGTCGGCGAAGCGGCCGGTGAGCTTCTCCTTGCGCTTGAGGTTGCCGCCGAGCGTGCCCATCGCGAGGTCGGCGAGGAAGGCGAACGACGCCGACGCCCAGGCGAGCTTGCGGTAGTACTTGGCCGTCGGGCCGCTGACGGGGCTGCCAGCGAAGAGCCCACGTGTGGCGCTGAGGACAACGCCGCGCGTCGCGTTACGGACCACGTGCCCGATATGCGCCCAGAAGGCCCGATCGAACGCCTTTACGTCGCCGGCTTCGACGGCGAGCATCTCCTTGAGGGCGTACGGGTGGCAGCGGATCGCGCCCTGCCCGAAGATCATGAGCGTCCGCGTGAGGATGTTCGCGCCCTCCACGGTGATCATGATCGGCATGTTCGTGTAGGCGCTCGCGGTCGTGTTGCGCGGGCCGCGGGAGATCGCGTTGCCGCCGAGGATGTCCACCGTGTCGTTGAGGACCATCCGGTAGAGCTCGGTGGCGTTGTACTTCATCATCGCCGTGACGACGCTCGGCTTGGAGCCCTTGTCAAGGCCGCCGTTGGTGTAGCGCCGCGCCGCCTCCAGGATGTAGGCGACGCCGCCGATGCGCGCCAGCGGCTCCTCGATGCCCTCGAACTTGCCGATGGACAGCCCGAACTGCTTGCGGTTGACAGCGTGCGCACTCGCGATCCGCAGCATGGTCTTCGCGCCGCCCGAGGACGACGACGGCAGCGAGATGCCGCGCCCGACGGAGAGGCATTCCATGAGCATGCGCCAGCCGCGCCCGGCCCCAGCTGTGCCGCCGATGATCGCCTCCTCGGCCTTCAGGACCACGTCCTTGCCCGACGTGGGGCAGTTGTAGAACGGGATGCCGAGCGGGTCATGCCGCTCGCCGAGCTTGACGCCGAGTGCGTCGGTCGGGACGAGCGCGCAGGTGATGCCGAGCTTTTTCCCTTTGCCAAGGAGGTTGTCCGGGTCTTCGAGCTTGAACGCGAGCCCAAGCACCGTCGAGACGGCCGCCAGCGTGATGTAGCGCTTTTTCCACGAGAGGCGGACGTAGATCTCGCCGTCCTCGCCCTTGAACAGGACGCCCTTCGAGGAGATCGCGCCCGCGTCGGAGCCCGCGCCGGGCTCGGTGAGGGCGAACGCCGGCAGGTCCTCGCCGCGCGCGAGGCGGGGGAGGTAGTGGTCGCGCTGCGCCTGCGTGCCGTAATGGATCAGCAGTTCGGCAGGCCCGAGCGAGTTGGGCACCATCGCCGTGATGCCGAGCGTGGGCGAGCGCGAGGCGAGCTTCTCCACGACGGCGCTGTTGGCCGACGGCGAGAGACCGAGGCCGCCGTACTCCTTCGGGATGATGAGGCCGAAGAAGCGGTCCTCCTTGAGCTGCTGCCAGACCTCCGGCGGGAGGTCGCGGCGCTGCATGATGTCCCAGTCGACGCTCTTGCGGCAGACCTCCTCACACGGCCCGTCCAGGAAGGCGCGCTCCTCGGGCGTCAGGTCAGGGTAGTCCTCGGCGAGGATCTTCTTGAAGTCGGGCTTGCCGCTGAAGAGTTCGCCCTCGACCCAAACCGTCCCGGCGTCAATGGCTTCTTTCTCCGTGGCCGAAATAGCTGGCAGGAAGCCCATCTTGTCCATGAGCCCCATCACCGCGCGGGTGAGTCGCTGGCGGATCGGGGGTACGTTGAAGACGAGCGCGAGCACGCCGAAGACGGCGAGCATCCACACGGGTGCGCCGAAGCCGACGAGGCCGGCCGCGCCGACGAGGGCCCATAGCCAGAGCGGGGCCCCGGTGTAACCGAGTACGAGCAGCACGAGCACGATGACGGCGAGCGCCGCCCACAGCGGCGGAGCGACGAGGCCGCCCGAGAGCGCTCCGTGGAGTGTATTCCAGAGATCCATGACGAGTAGGGCGAGTGAACAGCGTTAACCAGAGCTGCGAAAAAGAAAGCGCCTTCGCTGATCCCGC
>JBCDFF010000455.1:0-3308 GCA_039178415.1 Bacteroidota bacterium | reverse complement strand
GCCCCTCCGATTCCTCTCCGTCCATAGTCCGGATGCACCGACATCTCGTGAAGATGGACGTACGCTTCCATGCGGGTCGCGCACGCAAACCCGACGACCGCTCCGTCCTCTTCAGAAACGAACAGAAGCCCTGCCCTCAGGCTTGCACGGAGCACGTCGAACGCAAGCGTAGACGCGGGATCGGGCAATCGCTCTGCCGGAAACCGCCTGGCCGCAGCCTGCTCGACCTCCGCCAAGACCTCAACGTCTATAGCTTTCGCTATCTGCACCATCGGTCTGAAAGTCCCTTCATGGCAACCGACATGGGCCGCGCGACTACGCACCCCCACTCAGGCCACCATGAGACGCTCGGCTTCACGTTGGCCCGAGAGGTACGCGCCGTGCACGGTCGAGGGGTACTCCGTCGAGGTCGCCTCGCCTGCGAAAAAGAGACGGTCTCCGACGGGATTTCCGAGGGCACGGACGGTGGCCTCGTCGACACCGGGGCGGAGGGCAGAGTAGGAGCCGTAGCTGAACACATCGGACGCCCAGCGTGTCCGCTGGAAGCCAGTCGGCTCGGGAATGGAGCGCCCAAACATCCGCCTCAGCACCTCCATCGCGCCGGCGACGACATCGGCATCGCTCCAGGCCTCGGTCTCGCGGGCAAACGACCCGGCGTTGAACGCGAGCAGGATCGGCGCATCGACGTAGTAGCGGACGTTGAGCCACTGCGACCAGCGCCCGGTCGTCGGTGCTAGGTAGCTGAACCCCTCCACGTCGGTCGGCCAAAACGTCTCAGGAAACCGGAGGTAGAGCTTGTTGAGGCAGCCCATGCCCATCGCGCGGATGGCCGCCTGCTTGGCCTCGGGGAGCGGCGGGTCGAACGCGACGGCCCCCTGCTTCAGGACGCCGAGCGGCAGCGTGAGAATCACGCGGTCGGCCTGCATCACGCCCTGGCTGGTCGTCACCACCACGCCGTCGCTCCCCCACGCTATCGACTCCACGACGTGCCCGGTGCGGATGTCCAGCTCTGCAAAGCGTGGTGCGAAGACGCTGTCATAACCGCCGGGAAAGAGCACATCGCCCCCACCGAACTCGCTGCCAAACTCCAGCACCCCCGCGTCCAGGTTGGCGGCGTCTTCGGCGAAGCTCTGCTCCAGCGAGGCGTTAATCAGGTAGTCGACCATCGCCCGGTCGGCGGCGGATACGTCGCCCAGGGCTTGTGACAAGCGATCCGCGAGGGAGGCCGCATCGCGTCCCCGTCGCGAGCCCAGGGCCCAATACGCCTTCCGTTCCAGCCGGCGGAGCTTCCTCTGCTCGGCCTCGCTGAGAACGGTCCCAGATGGTCCATAGCGTGTGACCTCATCGAAGTCGGTCGGACGCATCTCCACGCCAGCCTCGCGCGCCAACCGCGTGATCGGGTTGCGGCGCGGTCCGTGGATCCACGAGGCCCCCAGGTCGACAGGCTGGTCCCACGCCCTGCTTGTCCAGACGCGCCCACCGATTCGGTCGCGGGCCTCCAGCACCGTGACGTTCCGATATCCTCGCTCCTGTAACCGCTCGGCTGCCCCCAAGCCTGCCACGCCACCGCCAATGACAAGCACCGCCTCATCTGGATTCCTCGGCGCGACACGGTGAGCTACCCCTCGGCAGCCGCCGAGTTGGCTCAGGAGGGGAACGCCGCAAATGAGTTGCAGCAGCGTACGGCGATGCATGGAGGCTGTAGACGATGTAAGGAGGCTGTGGAGGTGTGCGGCGCGAGGAAGATCGGCAGAGTCTACCAGATCCAAGTTGTGTGCTAAGTCTCGGCTCGGCGCTGCGGACGGTTTGTGGGCAGTAGCGGGTAGGGAGTGGGGCGTCTAGCGCCCTGTGCACCCGCTATTCCCCACCCGCGACACCCTCCACGTTGAGAACGGCACAACTTGAGTTACCAACTTTCGAGCGACCTCGATGCGCACGTCTAGCGTGACTTCCATCCCGCCCGAACCTGCGCGAGCCTGATTCGAAAGGGAGCTACGGCGCGTTGTCCCAAGTCGTTGCACCTATCGAGGCACTCTGCCAGGCGAGCGGTCGCCAGAGCTCAGTCCCACCATGTCGCGCCGTCCTGTTCGCGCAGGGATCACGACCCACGCTTCCAGGTTCGACCGGCCTTGCATGCGGTCAGCAAGCCAGCGGCTACGCCGTTGCCGCCGACATCCCAACGAGATTCTCAGCCACGTGAGTGCATACGTGTGATGGCCGAATACCATGAAATGGTTCACCATATCGACCGGATCATGCGGCGCATTGACGGGAGCATGCATCGCCGCATGCCGGAGGTCGATGTGGACCGCATCGGGCCGCTCGGGTGCATCATTCTCACGGTGCTGTCACGGATCGAGCCTGCTCCCATCCAGCGTCTCGTTGATCAGCTCTGCCGGGACGGCTCGCAGATGACGCGGGCCATCAAGAAGCTCGAAGCGAGTGGGCTGATCGAGAAGCACCGCGACGAGCACGACGGCCGCATCACGGTACTGACGCTCACCGCGAAGGGCCGCGTCTTCGTCGCCGAGGTGCTCGACATCATGGAGGGGATCGTTGCCGACCTGCTTCTCCCGCTCTCGCCGACCGAGCGCAAGCAGTTCGCCGACCTCCTCGCGAAGCTGTAGAAGAGCGCTCCGGGCCCAACGTGGCGGGCTGCGCGCGGTCGTGGCCCGATGCTGTCTAGTCCCGCACCTTGAGGAACATGCCATTCGGGTTGGTCGAGGTGGCCGGTACCTGCTGGACGGCGTCCCAGTGCTCGGTGAGCTTGCCGTCGGAGCCGAAGGTGTAGATGTCCACGCCCGCCATCCCCAGGTCCTCGGGGTCGTCGGTGTTGAGGTTGCGGAAGTTGACGTGGGCCATCGCCCAGTCGCCGACCACCATGATCCGGTGCACGTCGATGCGGGCGGGGTACTGCGCCACGACCGCCTGGAAGAACATCGAGACGCCCACCGGGCCATTGGGCAGCATGGGGCTGTGCTGGACGTAGTCGTCCGCGATGTAGTCACGAATGCCGTCTAGGGTCGGATTGGTCGAGATCAGCGCATAGAGGTCGAGGAGGCGCTGCGCGCGGGCTCGCCCCGCGTCGTCGGCGGCGATGATTTCCGTCGTGACGGTCTTGGGGAGCGTGTTGGGATGCTGCGGCATGGATTCCATAGGGACCTGCAGGGTTCGTGTGAAGGAAGAGAGACCGTCGGAGCCTGGGTCTCCGGACCCGATGGCAGTCCGACATGGGCGTGCTGCGTTCCGATGCATAGCGCTCGCTGGGCGTCACAAAGAAGCGCTCCATGCGTGCAGCCAGGGATTAT
>JBCDFF010000454.1:0-3338 GCA_039178415.1 Bacteroidota bacterium | reverse complement strand
CGGCAACACGAAGAACAAGGCCGGCGAGGCGTCCGGCGATGGCGCTTCGGTCGAACCCGAAGTCATCATCCGCGAGGTCGAGAAGATCGTCGAGATCGAGAAGGTGGTCCAGGAGCCGTCGCGCCGCCGCCTGCCGGACGAGCGCCCGAGCCTCACGCACAAGTTCTCGATCGCGGGCCACGAGGGCTACCTCCACATCGGCCTCTACCCGGACACGCAGCTGCCGGGCGAGATCTTTATCACGATGGCGAAGCAGGGCTCGACCATCGGCGGCCTGATGGACGCCTTCGCGACGAGCATCTCGCTGGGCCTGCAGTACGGCGTGCCGCTCGAAGACCTCTGCCAGAAGTTCAGCCACATGCGCTTCGAGCCGAGCGGCTTCACCAACAACCGGCAGATCCCGATGGCGAAGTCCATCATGGACTACATCTTCCGGTACCTCAGCCTGAAGTTCCTCGGCGACGCGCGCGAGACGGCCCCCGTGAGCCCGCAGTTGGCGGTGCAGCAGGAGGCCGCGAAGACCGGCCCCGCCGCCGACACCTCGCAGGCCGACCTCTTCACCGCCACACCGTCTGAGCCGACCCCGGACCCGCTCGTCGGGCAGACCGTGGAGGCGTTCATGGCGACGCAGGGCGCGTCCGCGTCCAGAACGAAGGCGACGGGAGGCGCGGCAAGCACGTCGCTCGCCCAGGCCGCGGGCCCGCAGGCGCTCTTCCAGAACCAGAGCGACTCGCCGCCCTGCTCGGTGTGCGGCTCAATCACGGTCCGCGCCGGGGCCTGCTACCAGTGCACCAACTGCGGCGCCTCCACCGGCTGCGGTTGAGTGCTGACCTGAGTTGCTGACTATACAACGCGCCCGGCTTCCCCTAAGGAGGCTGGGCGTGTGAGTTATCCACATTGGTTGCCCAGCTCTGCGTGGCCAAGTAACATGTTTTGAACAAAAAAATGCTGGCCCCGATAGAGGCAACTATCGAGGCCAGCGCGAAAGCAAACTGGAGCAGACGCTCCGCCTTCTTGGAGTTCTACTATTGTAGGAAGAGGCTGGCGCGTGTGCAATGGTGAACACACTTTCACCTGCAAGCGCAATACCATGTCCAAGCACGAAAAGCTGCTGGCGCGTGTCCTCAGCGGCGCTGCCGATACCAACATTCGGTTCCGCGACCTGCGCAACCTTTTGCGGCGTCTCGGCTTTGAGGAACGTATTCGCGGCGACCACCATATCTTCACGCGTGCAGGGGTGGTCGAAATCCTCAACCTGCAGCCAAAGGGTAGCCTCGCCAAGCCCTATCAGGTGAAGCAGGTTCGCAACGTGATCGTTCGCTACCGACTTGCCGGAGACGCATGACGCCCGAGCCCCGCTACGAAATCATCCTCTACTGGAGCACCGACGACGACGCCTTCATCGCGGAGGTGCCCGAGTTGCCGGGCTGCATGGCCGACGGCGCGACGTATGCTGAGGCTGTGGCGAATGCAGAGGTCGTCATCCGCGAGTGGATCGAGACGGCGCAGGAATTGGGACGCAGCATCCCCGAGCCGAAGGGACGGCTGATGTTCGCATAAGCTCCTTCGCCATCCTGAGCGAGCAGAGCGAGTCGAAGAGCTTGTCCTCGCGAACGCGGGGGATCTGCCGGCCAGCTTCCAGGTCCCACCCGAAGCGCCGGGGTGGACAGAGATCCTTCGACTCCGCCCTGCGGGCTGCGCTCAGGATGACAATGGTGGGAGTGAGGTGGTGTGAGACCAGACAGGGCGGTTCGGCGCAGCAGTTACGCGGGCGTGGGGACCGGTGTCTGAGTAGGTATGCTGCCGAGTACGTCCCGCTGCGCGTCGGTTGCCCTGTTTACAGATGCTGATGCCATGTCTCGCTCCAAGACGTACCACGTCTACATCCTCGCCAACCGGGCGCTGATGCTCTATATCGGCATGACGAGCGACCTCGGGCGGCGCGTGGCGGAGCACCGGGCGAAGGCGGTGCCCGGATTCACAGCGCGGTACGACATCGACCGGCTCGTCTACGTGGAGGCGTATGCCGACGTGCACGACGCGATTGCGCGAGAGCGGCAGCTCAAGGCTGGCGGCGCACGAAGAAGCTGGACCTCATCGCACGGCAGAACCTACAATGGCGCGATCTGGGGGAGCAGGTCGGTCGGTAAGTATCGCGACCGGGCGCTTTGCTTCGCACCCACCGCCCCCCCCTGATCTTGCTCCGCTCGATCTGCCCCCCTCGAAATCCAGGGGGACAGTGCCCCGACCCTCCAGGGGGAGAGAAACAGGGGGTTAACCGCCTCGCCTCAATAGAAAACGCCCCGGCTACCATTGGGGTAGCCGGGGCGCTTCGTTTGTGTGACGTTGCAGACGGAAGAGTCTACAGCCCGAGGCGGCGGCTGATCTCCGCGACCGCTTCGTCCTGCTCGGCTGCCGTGAGGCCGTCGCCGCCAGTCTCGCCGTCGAGGACCGCGTCGATGGCGTCGGTGGCTGCCTGGAGCGCTTCGAGCTCCTTCTTCGAGCCGACGACGATGTCGGTGTACTGCCGGAGGCCCGTGCCTGCTGGGACGAGGTGCCCCACGATCACGTTCTCCTTCAACCCGTGCAGGCCGTCCTGCTTGGCCGCAATGGCGGCTTCGGTCAGCACCTTCGTTGTCTCCTGGAAGGAGGCCGCCGAGATGAACGAGTCCGTCGCGAGCGCGGCCTGCGTAATGCCGAGGAGCACCGGCTCCGCGACGGCAGGCTCGGCCTCGCGGACCTGCACCTGCTGCATGTCCTGGCGCTTCATCTCCGAGTTGACCTCGCGCAGCTGACGCCGCCCGACGACCTGCCCGATCTTGAGCTTCGACTGGCCCGGGTCGGTGACCACGAACTCGTCGTAGAGGTCGTCGTTGGCCTTCGCGAGGTCGAAGCGGTTGACCAGGTTGCTCTCGAGGAACGTGGTGTCGCCCGGGTCGGTGATGCGGACTTTCTGCATCATCTGGCGCACGATCACCTCGATGTGCTTGTCGTTGATGCCGACGCCCTGGAGGCGGTAGACCTCCTGGACCTCGTTCACGAGGTACTCCTGCACGGCCGTAGGCCCGAGGATGGCGAGGATGTCGTCCGGCGAGATCTGGCCGTCGGATAGGGCCTCGCCCGCCTTGACGTAGTCGTTCTCGTGGACGAGGAGGTGCTTCGAGAGCTTGACGAGGTAGGTCTTCTCCGTCGAGCCGTCGCGGCTGGTGACAATGACCTCCTGCGAGCCGCGCTTACGGCCGCCGAAGCTCACCACGCCGTCGATCTCGGAGACGACGGCCGCCTCGGTGGGCGAGCGCGCCTCGAAGAGCTCGATCACGCGGGGGAGACCACCCGTG
>JBCDFF010000453.1:0-3340 GCA_039178415.1 Bacteroidota bacterium | reverse complement strand
GTCCGAGACGGGGTGGTAGTCCACCTTCTTGAGGATGCACTCGTAGGTCTGGCCGCTGAGGTCGACCTCGACGCGGTGCATCTCGGCGGTGAAGATGAGCGGGCGCAGCGCGAGCTTGGGCACGCGGAAGTGCACGGGCTCCTGGTGGGGGCCGTAGAGCACGCAGGGGACCTCGCCGTCGCGGCGGACGGCCTTGGTGGCGCTCTTGCCGAGGTCGCGCGCCTGCGCGTCGAGCTTGATGACGTCCATGGGGATTTGGGCTATCAGCTGCGAGCGACTGGCCCGCAGCGTGGGTTATTCAACAAAAAGGGTAGAGATCGACTCGTCGGCGTAGATGCGGTGGATGGCATCGGCGAAGAGCGGGGCCACGGAGATGACCTTGATCTTGTCGCTCGTGCGGGTGAGCGGGATCGTGTCGGTGACGACGAGCCGCTTGATGGCGGAGGCTTCGAGGCGGTCGTAGGCCGGGCCGGAGAGGAGCGCGTGCGTGGCGAAAGCCTCGACGGAGAGCGCCCCCTCGTTCATGAGCGCGTCGGCCGCGTTGCAGAGCGTGCCTGCCGTGTCCACGAGGTCGTCGATCATGAGCACGTGCCGGTCTTCGACCTCGCCGATGATGTTCATCACCTCGGCGACGTTGGAGCGCGGGCGGCGCTTGTCGATGATGGCGAAGTCGGCCCCGAGGCGGCTGGCGTAGGAGCGCGCCACCTTCACCGAGCCGAGGTCCGGGGCCACGACGACGAGGTTGTCGGGGAGCGAGTGGCGCACCTCCTCGAAGTACACGGCCGAGCCGTAGAGGTGATCGACGGGGATGTCCACGAAGCCCTGGATCTGTGCGGCGTGGAGGTCCATCGTCAGGATGCGGTCCACGCCGACCGTCTCCAGCATGTTGCAGCACACCTTTGCGCCGATGGAGACGCGGGGCTGGTCCTTGCGGTCCTGGCGCGCGTAGCCGAAGTACGGGATCACTGCCGTGATGCGGCTCGCCGAGGCCCGCCGCGCCGCGTCAATCATGAAGAGCAACTCCATCCAGTGGTCGCCCGGTGCCGGCGTGGACTGGATGATGAAGAGGTCCGTACCGCGAATCGACTCCTCGTAGCGGACGTAGATCTCGCCGTCGGAGAAGTTGCGGAGGCTCACGTGCCCCAGCTCGCGGCCATAGTCCTGCGCGATGGCGCGCGCCAACGCGGGGTTGGAGCGGCCAGCGAAGATCGAGACAGGCGGGACGGCGTGGGGGAGCATTGGGGTGTGGGAGTGTGAGGGTGTGGGGGTGGAGAGCAGAGACCCTCACACTCCCACACACGCATACCCAAAAAGCAGTTGCCCGACCAGGACTCGAACCTGGAACCCCCACATCCAAAGTGTGGTGCTCTGCCAATTGAGCTATCGGGCAGGCGACGCACCGAGGCGCAGGCGGCTGTGTCTACGCCGCGCGGATGTGGTGCGTACAGAGTCTCGAAGATAGGGAGCTATCGAGGGGAGCGTCAACGCGGGCGGGCTCCCGAGGCCCCGCCGGGCGTTTGTCTTGCCCGGCTTTTCACCCACGAGGCCCGTTCGGGCGCTGTGCTGCGTAGCTTGCGGCCGTCTTTCCCCATCCCCCGCGCCGTTCGTGCTCGCCCCTCTCGACTTCAATCCCGCCTTCTACGACCCCGACGAGCGCCATGCCATCGGCGTGCTCGGCGGCCTCGGCCCCTACGCTGGCCTCGACCTCGTCCGCGCGCTCTTCGACGAGACGGAGGCGCACCGCGACCAGGACCACCTGCCCGTGACCTTGATCTCGTATCCGGGCCGCATTCCCGACCGCGCGACCTGGATTGCCGACCAGGACGCGATCAGTCCTGTCCCGGCGATGGTGGAGGTGCTGCGCCGCCTTGACAACGCGGGCTGCGCCGTGGCCGGCATCCCCTGCAACACCGCGCACGCGTCGGTCCTGTTCGACCACCTGACTGACGCGCTCTCCATCGAAGGCCGGAGCCTGCAGCTGCTCCACATCATTGACGCCATCGTGGCGCACGTGGCGGAGGTCGCGCCTGACGCGCAGCGGATCGGCGTCCTCGCCACGTCGTCGTCGATCCGCAACCGGCTGCACGCCATAGGGCTGGAAGCCGCTGGGCTGGAAGCCGTCCGCCCTGATTCAGACGTGCAGGAGACGCTCGTCCAGCCCACGATCTACGATGGCACGTGGGGGCTCAAGGCGCAGAGCCGGCCGACAGCACGGGCGCGACAGAACCTGCTCGACGCGATCGACCACCTCAAGGCGCGGGGAGCCGAAGCCGTGATCCTAGGCTGCACGGAGTTGCCGCTCGCGATCCCGGAGCCGGACGTGGCAGGCCTCCCGATGATCAACTCGACGCGCGCCCTTGCCCGAGCACTCATCCGTGCCACGCACCCCGCGAAGCTGCGTCCGACGGTTGGTGCATCCGTGAGCCCGTGAGCCGACAGGCGCGGAAACAGTGACGGCGACGGCGCGCGGTGTCGCGTCTACCGTCCCGCCGCAGCGGGCTGGCATTTTCGCTGCCGCTTCGTACATTCTGCCCGCCCCCTCTTCATCCGCCCCTGCGCTGCCCTTGGATCTTCGATACTGACCGCCTTTCCGTTCGGCCCTGGGTTTTCCACCCCTCCTCGCGCCCATGCTCAAGGAACAGAGTCAGTTTCTCCAACGCAGCCTCTTCGTTGCGGACCTCGCGCTGATCGCCCTCGGGTGGGTGATCGCCTACGCGCTGCGCTTCGGCTTGCTGCACCCAGCGTCCCCGTATGCCCTTGACGGGCTGATCGCGGCGCTGCCGCTCGCCAACGCGGAGGCGATCCCGGGCCTGGGCGTCTACCTCGGCTACCTGCCCGGCGTGCTCGTCATCTGGGGCCTCATGTTCCTGCTCTCGGGCCTCTACCGTACCCGCCGGGCGACGCGGCTCCCGCTGGTCGTCTACAGCGTTGCGCGGGCCGTCGCGCTCGGCATCGTCGCGTCGATTGCGGCGCTGTTCTTCTACCGCGCGTTCTCGTTCTCGCGCATCCACATGGTGCTCTTCGGCCTGACGACGGCCGGGCTCCTCGTGGGGCTGCGGCTGACGATCTACACAGCGCTCCGGCGAGCGCGGCAGCAGGGCAAGAACCTCCGCCGCGTGCTGATCGTGGGCGCGGGCAAGGCCGGGCAGCGCCTCGCGCGCGCGTTCCGGCAGTATCCGTGGATGGGCTTCGAGGTGCTCGGCTTCGTCGATGACCGCGCCGAGGTGTTCGAAGAGCCGCTGCCGGGCCGCCTGATCCACGACTACGCTCCGCAGCGCATCGACACGCTCGGACGGGTGGACGACCTCGCCGATGTGATGGACCAGTTGTGCGACGACGG
>JBCDFF010000452.1:0-3351 GCA_039178415.1 Bacteroidota bacterium | reverse complement strand
GGGCTTCATGGCTGGATCTGGTGCAGGAGTTCGGCGAGGTGGTGGGCGGCTTCGCGCCGCTCGGTGGCGCAGGCCTCGGTGGCCGCAGCGATGGCGCGGACCTCGACGCAGTAGGCTGCGAGGTCGTCCGCCTCCACGTCGCCCGCCTGCGTGGCGAGCTGGTGCAAGCGGACGGCGTACTCGACCTCGGCGGTGAGCGCCGCGTCGAATCGCTGGAGGGCAGCGTGGAGCGTCATGCGGCCTGGCCCAGCGCGGGGCGCTCGATGTCGTCCGGCGCGATCTGGTCGAGGAGGTCCCACACCACGCGCTGCGTGCTCAGCAGGTGGGGCGGCGGGTGATCTGCGAAGCGCCCGTAGAAGTCGATCTGGTCTTGGATCCCGTCGAGGTAGTCCAGGAGGGCGCTCAGCGCGCCCGAGGCCTCATCGGTCCAGCGCACCACGGCCACGGTTTGCTCGGCGTGTACCGACGCGGTATCGGGCGTGTGACGGGGGATGCGGCTCACGCGCACGAGCGTCTCGGCGGCGTCCTCGTCGAGGCGCAGGCAGAGCTCATTGCACGGGATGCGGCGAGGGCCATCGTCCACGTGCTCGGTGTAGCGGACGACGTCCACGAGGACGTCTCCGCCACGAACGGCGAGGAAGGCCGCGATGTCGGCGAGTGGGACGCGCTCGTGGGCGATTGCGCGTTCGAGGGTGTTCATGGTAGGATTCGGTTGGGTTGGCGGTTGGATCGGTGGACCGTCTTGCGGGAGGCGGCTTTGCGGTGGGCGGCGAGGACGTCCGCCTTGCGGCGGCGCAGCTCCCACACGGCCTCGGCCAGGCGGTCGTAGAGGTCGGGGCAGCGCGCGTAGCGCTCCAGGCTGGCTCCGGTCGTCTGCCGGATGCCGAAGCGGCGGTAGCGCTGCGCGAGCGTGAGCGGGGCGTCAGTCATCGGTTTCCAGAGCAGCACGCACGACTTCCTGATCCTCCTGGAAGCGTTGGCGGTGCTCGGCGAGCAAGGCCATCACCTCGGTTTGGCGGAGGGTCCCAAGCCAGTTGGCGACGTAGCGAGCGCACACCGTTGAGGGTGCATCACTGTCCATGCTGCTGCCCTCGACGAAGGCATCGATTACGATTCCCTCGATCAGAGTCTGAAGGCTGCTGTAGGATCTTCTGGGCATCAGTTCTGGCGGTTGGGGTTGTGCGCGCACACCCGGCAGGCGCGCCACTGGCGGACGCGCTGCGGGTTGGTGGCGGCAAAGGGCAGGTTTCGCGTGGCGGCGCAGAGGGCCTGGGTGATCTCGCCGAGCGTGGGGCACGCGACGGCCGCAGTCCCGAACGTGTCGAGGACGGCCTGCCGGACGGCAGCGACGTCGGCCCGGTAGGTGCCGCTCAGGATCTGCGACACCGTCGAGCGGGAGTAACCGAGCGCCTTGGCCACGCGGCCCTGCGACGTCTCCTCGACGACGCGGGCCAGCGTGGTCACCCACGGCTCGGTGTGCCAGGTGGGCAGCTCAGGCATGGGACACCTCCGCCGAGGCGTCTTCCGCTGAAGCGTCTGGGGCGTCCGCTGAGGCCTCAGCACCGCGTCCTCGGACGGGACGGCTGGCGTAGGTCAGAAGCAGCGAGGGCAGAGTCTCAGGGGCCTCCTCCGTGGGGAGGTAGCCGTTGCCGTCGAACTGCGTCGTGCCCTCGACCGCGAGGTGCCGGGCGAAGCCCTCACCCACCGCAGCCTCCAGGAGGAGATGCGCGCGCAGATCACTGCATCCCGTGAGTTCGGCCACCATCGACGGCGTGACCGGCTCCGTGGCGTTGATGAGCAGCTCCCACGCCTCGGGCTTCCAGTCGGAGAGCCCCCGATGCCGCAGCACCGGACGCGCGGCCTGCTGACCGCCCTCTGCGAGTGCGTAGAGCCATACCCAGCCGCCGCCGTCGAGCGGCTGCTTCGCGGGTCGGTTGATGGCACCGGCATCCAAGAGCGCCCGGAGCAGTTCGCGGGCCTGCCAGTCGGAGACCTGCGCGGCTGCCGACACGTCGAGGCTAGAGAAGCCCTGCCCAGCGGCACCGAGGCGGAGCATCGCGCTCCACGCCCGGCGTCGCCACGGACGATCCGGGTCCGTCTCCCGGCGGCGTGCGGTCGGGTTCAGACGCGGGTGGTCTGGGCCCACATTGCGGATGAGCCGATACCGCGTGTAGCGCCTCCTCCCCACGGTCGAGGTGCCGTCGAGGCGCAGGATCCCTGCGTCTACCAGCTCCTTGCAGTAGCGCTGCACAGCCTCGTAGCTCGGCTCTGGCAGGATCGTCGCGATGTCGCGCGCCGTGAACGAGCGGTGGATCCGCATGGCCGTCCACGCGCGCTGCCGCCAGTCGGCGGGGTCCTGCATCACGATCGCGGGCACCTGGCCCGTCTGGAGCATCGTCTCGACGGCCCGCAGACCGCGCGATGTCAGCGACACCTTGGCCTCGGTCACGAGGATGAGGCCTGCCCCTGCGAGCCGGTCGAGGAGCCGGTGACCGTCCTCGACGTCGGCGGTGTAGCGGAGCAGGCGCTCCTTGGCAATCGGAGAGGTGGGGCCCGTCTCGGCGTGCCGGTGGCGGCAGAGCGCGGCCCAGACCTTCGCCCGTGCGGTGAGAATCATGTCGTACCTCGTCATGCGCCTACCCTCCGCTCCCACTGGGAGAGCGTGACCACGTCCAAGTCATTGGTGCGCGCAAAGCGCTCCACCCCGTCCAAGCTGTTCACCAGCCGATCGATGTTGCCATCGGCCTGCTGGAAGAGCGCGCGGACCAGCTCGACCTCGACCTCGACCTCGCACAGTTCGTCGGCGACCTTGTGCGCGTCGCCCTCGGTGATGCCCTTGAACTCGATCACCTCCGTGATCCGGCGCTGGAAGCGGGCGAAGTTGCCGCTCTTGATGATCGTGGCTCGTCCGCCTCGGGTGGCCCCGATCGGCTTGAGCTTGTGGACGATGTCCTCCATCCCGACTAGGATGACCGGGACCTGCGCGAGGTCATAGATGTCGCGCAGCGCGTCGAGCATGTCCGTTGAGGAGCGGCCCGAGCGGACGAGGTAGTCGGCCTCGTCGATGAAGACGGGGCGCGGGTCCGCCGCGAGGGCCTCCGTGATGGCTTCGAGCATCGGAGCGCGCTGGCGGCTCGTGTCGAGCATCAACTCCCGGCAGATGGCCTGGAACATGCTCGTGACGGTCCACGCCACCGAGGCGCGGAGGTAGACCCCACGCAGTTCCGTGACGGCGTAGGCGATCGAGGTGGTTTTGCCCTCGCCGGGACGGCCGTGGAGGAGGCCCATCCGCTCGTCGGCGCGGGTGTCGTCCATGAGCCGCCCGATGGCGTGCATCAGGCGCAGGACGTT
>JBCDFF010000451.1:0-3356 GCA_039178415.1 Bacteroidota bacterium | reverse complement strand
CGTGGACGATGGCATCGCGATGGGGCACATCGGCATGCGCTACTCGCTGCCGTCGCGCGAGCTGATCGCCGACTCGCTCGAAACCGTCGCCGCCGCGCACTGGCTCGACGGCATCATCTGCCTGCCGAACTGCGACAAGATTGTGCCCGGCATGCTCATGGGCGCGCTGCGGCTCAACATCCCGACCATCTTTGTGTCGGGCGGCCCGATGAAGGCCGGGCGGCTGGAGAACGGCGAGAAGATCGACCTCATCTCGGTGTTCGAGGGCGTCGGGAAGTACCAGACCGGCGAGATCGACGACGCGGGGCTGCACGCGCTCGAAGCCAACGCCTGCCCGACGTGCGGCTCGTGCTCCGGCATGTTCACGGCGAACTCCATGAACTGCATCATGGAGGTACTCGGCCTCGCGCTGCCCTACAACGGCTCAATCCTGGCCGTCGACCCGCGCCGCAAGCAACTCGCGGAGCGTGCCGCCGAGCGGATCCTGCACCTCGTCGACCGCGACCTCAAGCCGCGCGACATCGTCACGACGGAGGCCTTCGACGACGCCTTCGCCCTCGACATGGCGATGGGCGGCTCCACGAACACGATCCTGCACCTGCTCGCGGCGGCCAACGAAGCGGAGATTCCCTACGACCTCCACCGCATCAACACGATTTCGCAGCGGACGCCCTACATCTGCAAGGTCGCCCCCGCCACGCCCGATATCCACATGGAGGACGTTGAGGAGGCCGGTGGCATCCCGGCGATCCTCAAAGAGCTGGACCGGGCCGATCTGCTCCACACCGACCGCCTCACCGTCACGGGCGAGCCGCTGAGCGCGACACTCGCTGCGGCCGAAAACAAGCGCCCCGACGTGATCCGCTCCGTCGAGAACCCGTTTCGGACAACCGGCGGCCTCTCGATCCTCTTCGGTAACCTTGCGCCGGAGGGCTGTGTGGTCAAGACGGGAGCCGTCGCCGAGCACATGCTGGAGTTCGAGGGCCCCGCGCGGATCTACGAGAGCCAGGACGATGCCGTGGAGGGCATCCTGCGCCGTCAGGTACAGCCGGGCGAGGTCGTGGTGATCCGCACCGAGGGGCCGCGCGGCGGGCCCGGTATGCCCGAGATGCTCCAGCCCACGAGCGCGCTCGCGGGCATGGGCCTCGACCGCTCCGTGGCGATGATCACCGACGGCCGCTTCTCCGGCGGCACGCGCGGCCTGAGCATCGGCCACGCCTCGCCCGAAGCCGCCTCGGGTGGTCCCATCGCGGCTGTGCGCCCCGGCGACCGCATCCGCATCTCGATCCCCGAGAACAGCGTGACGCTACTGGTGGACGACGCCGAGATCGCGCGCCGCCTCGCCGAGGAGCCGCCGTTCCAGCCGAAGATTCGCCGCGGCTGGCTGGGCCGCTACACCCACTTCGTCACCAGCGCCTCCCAGGGCGCCGTGCTTCGCCTTCCTGACGTGACTGCAACAGCTATGAACGGGCACCACGCTGACACCGCACACCCTGCTACGCTCTGACTCAGTGTTGCGTGTTTCGTGTTGCGTATTGGTAGCGCCCACGAAACACGCAATACGCAACACGCAACAGCCATGAGCCTCGTCCAATCCAACACCCCCGTCACGGTATCCGGCGGCGACGGCATGGCCGACCGCCAGCCTGCCGTGCCCGTGCTCACCGGCGCGGAGATCTTCGTCCACGCGCTCGAGGCCGAGGGCGTCGAGGTCGTCTTTGGGCACCCGGGTGGGGCGGTCATCAAGATCTACGACGCGATGGCGCAGATCGGGCCGTCGTTCGACCACGTGCTCGTCCGCCACGAGCAGGCCGGGACGCACGCCGCCGAGGGCTACGCCAAGGCGACGGGCAAGGTCGGGACGGTCCTCGTGACGAGCGGGCCGGGCGCGACGAACTGCGTCACCGGCATCGCCGACGCGTTCATGGACTCCGTGCCGATGGTCGTCTTCACCGGCCAGGTGCCGATCCCGCTCATCGGGGGCGACGCGTTCCAGGAGACGGACATGATGGGCATCACGCGCTCGATCACGAAGCACAGCTTCCAGGTGCGCTGCGCCGCCGACCTCGCGCCGACCATCAAAGCCGCGTACGAGATCGCGGGTACCGGCCGCCCCGGACCCGTCGTGGTCGATCTGCCCAAAGACATCCTCATCGAAGAAGCGCCGTTCGTCTACCCGCGCGCGGTGTCGATGCGCGGCTACAGCGTGCCGGGTGCCGGGCCGCAGGCGAAGGTTGAGCGGGCGGCTAAAATGATCGAGCGGTCGCAGCGGCCGCTGTTCTACGTCGGCGGCGGGACGGTCAACGCAGGCGGGGCGGGGCTGCTCACGCAGATCGCCCGCGCGACCAAGATCCCCGTTACGACGACGCTTCACGGGCTGGGCAGCTTTCCCGAGGACGACCCGCTTTCGCTCGGCATGCTCGGCATGCACGGCACCTACCACGCCAACATGGCCGTGCAGCACTGCGACCTGCTCATCGCCATCGGCGCGCGCTTCGACGACCGCGTGACCGGCAAGCTCGAAGCCTGGGCACCCCACGCCGAGGTCATCCACGTCGAGATCGACCCGTCGTGCGTCTCGAAGAACGTCTTCGCCGACTGCGCCATCCTCGGCGACGTAAAGGCTGTCCTCCAGCAACTCAAGCCGCTCCTGAAAGAGAAAGACACGACGGCGTGGCGCGCGCAGATCGCGGGCTGGCACGAGGCGTGTCCGAAAGTCGTCCCCGGCATTACCGACGCGGGCGACGGGCACCTGCACCCGCAGTACGTCATCCACCAACTCGGCAAGAAGGCGGGGCCGAATGCCGTCCTGACGACCGATGTGGGCCAGCATCAGATGTGGGCGGCGCAGCACTTCGGCTTCGTGCGCCCGCGCTCGCACATCACCTCCGGGGGCCTCGGCACGATGGGCTTCGGCTTCCCCGCCGCCATCGGCGCGGCGATGGGCCTGCGCGGCACCGGCGCGACCGTCGTGAGCATCAACGGCGACGGCGGCTTCACGATGAACGCCCAGGAGCTACGCGTCGCTGCCAAGTGGAAGCTGCCGATCAAGCTCGCGGTCATCAACAACTCGTTCCTCGGCATGGTGCGGCAGTGGCAGGAGCTGTTCTTCGCCGAGCGCTTCAGCCACACCGACCTCGCCGACACCAACCCCGACTTCGTCAAGCTCGCCGAGGCCTTCGGCGTGCAGGGCCTCCGCGCCTCGACGCCCGCCGAGGCCGACGCCATTATTGAGGAGGCCTGGCAGATCCACGACGCGCCCGTCCTGCTCGAATTCGTCGTCCCGCAGGAGGAGATGGTCTTCCCGATGGTCCCCTCCGGCGCCGCCACCAACGACATGATCACCGAGCGCTTCG
>JBCDFF010000450.1:0-3395 GCA_039178415.1 Bacteroidota bacterium | reverse complement strand
GCCGTCGGGCAGCAGCGAGGCCTTGATGCCGCGGGCGAACTTGATGAAGTCCTGGGTGGAGCGGTCCTGAGTCATGCGTTCGAGAGGGGTGCGGTTGGACGGGGGACGTATGCGTGACGAGAGTCGGCGGGCCAACCTTGCCCTGCCGACGCGGTTCCGAGGGCTACCCGAGTGGGTAGGTGAATGAGTGCAGCGGTGTTGCGGTGAATCAGTGCGGCGGTTGCAGAGCCGCGAGTTCACTGCTGCACCGCCTCACCGCAACACAGCCTCACTCGTCCTCCGTGTCGAAGTCCTGGCGCGACTTCTCGGTGATCGTGAAGCGGCGCTTGAGGGCGTCGAAGAGGCGCTGGTTGACGAGGCGGGTCACCATCTGGTCCATCGCGCCGGGCTGGCTGGCGAAGAACTGCCGGAGCAGGTTCACGTCGATGGGCTCGCGCTCCTCCGCCTCCTCGTCATCCTCCGCAGGCGCGGACGGCTGAGCGATGCGCATGAACTCGGCGTCGATGTCGTCCTCGGTGACCTCGATGCCGTCGGCCTCCATGATCTTCTCGCGCACGAGCATCCAGCGGACCTGGTCGCGGGCCAGTTCGCGGCGCTCCTCGCGGAAGCCCGCGATGTCGAAGTGCGGCGGGAGTTCGCCGCCCGCCCGCTTCTCGAGGTCCTCCACCTGCTGGTCGAGGACGGTCTCCACGACCGACTCCGGCACCTCGAACGCGTGGCGCTCCATCGTCTTGCGGAAGAGCGCCTCTTCGAGCGCCTCCTCCGAGCGACGCGCCCATCGCGTCTCCAGTTCGTCGCGCACAAACGCCTTGAAGCCATCGAGGTCGGTCGCCTCGCCGCCCGTCGCCTCCTCGATGAACGCCTCGTCCGCCTCCGGCACCTCGCGTGCCTGCACCTGCTTGATCGTCACCTGGAAGCGGTCCGTCTGAACGTCCGCGGCCTCCGCGTCGTCCGTCGTCGCGTCGTCCGTCGTCGCGTCGTCGTCCCGATCGTCCGCGCTCTGCGTGTCGAGGTCAACCGTGAACACGTCGCCGACAGCCTTGCCGAGGAGCGCCTCCTTGAGCGCAGGGCGCAGGTCGGGATTGAACAGCGGGACCCGGGCATCTTCCTGCTTCTTGCCGATGATGGGCGTGTCGGTCGCCTTGTCCACGAGTTGGAAGTCGATCACCGCGATATGGTCCTCGCCAATGGCGGTGCCGTCGGGCGCATCGACTTCCTCGGCCTTGTCGTCGCGGCGGCGCTCGATGTCGGCGTCGACCTCTTCGTCGGTGACCTCGTGCGTGAACTTGGTCGCCTCGGCGTCCGCGAAGGCGTCGAGCTCGAAGCTGGGGCGCACGCCGAACATCACGCGGGCGCGGAGGTCCTGACCGGGCTCGTAGTCGAGCTCGGTGAGGCGCGGGCTGCCCATCACGTCGTAGCCGTCGTTCTCCTCGACCTCGGTCTTGAACGCCTCGCCGATCAGCTCTTCGGCGACCTGCACGGACACGGCGTCGCCATACATCTTGCGGACGACCGAGAGCGGCACTTTGCCGGGGCGGAAGCCCTTCATCGAGACGTGCTTGCGCTGCTGGCGCAGGACGGTGGTGATGCGGGGTTCGAGATCGGCGCTGGGCACGTCGATGTCGAGGGTATAGTCGACGTCGTTCTGGGCAGTGATCGTGGTCTGCATCGCGGGGCGGGAGGCGAGATGGGGGATCGAGGGAGCAAGATAGCCGGGTGCAATTTCGGGCACCGCCTGCGGTTCCAGAGGAGGGGGCATCTGCACGCGAATTTGGCGGGCCCAGCGCCGACGAGCGACCCCGTCCGGGGCTACTCGCCGCATGCGACGCCGCATGGGAGCAGGTGCTCCTACGTACCTGCCGTCGCCACTCCCGCACGTGTGCCGCCGCCGCTGGTGTGCAGCGAGCTTCACGGAACAGCGCTAGCAGGCCTCTGTTTTAGCCTTCCCCTTGCCACGTCGCGCCCGCCACCGCACGCTGCTGTACCACACCCTCCGGCTTACTCGCGCCCCCCATGTCGTACCCCGTGCTCGACCTCTTCCCCCGCCCCAAACCGGTGATCGGGATGATCCACACGGGGCCCACGCCCGGCGCGCCAGGGTCGGACACCTGCGGCTGCCGCTCCGTCGACTGCGCCGTTGAGCGCGCGCTCATGGAGGCGATGGTCTACGAGGAACTGGGCGTGGACGCCCTGCTTGTGGAGAACATGCACGACTTCCCCTGTGTCCACGAGCGCGACCAGGGCCCCGAGGTCGCGGCCTTCATGACCCGCGTGGCGACGGAGGTCAAGAAGCGGGTTCGCGACATGCCCGTCGGCATCCAGGTGCTCTTCCAGGCCAACAAGACCGCGCTCGCCGTAGCCCGCGCCGCCGGGTGCGACTTCGTCCGCGCTGAGGGTTGGACCTACGCGCATGTCTCGGACAAAGGCATCGCGGAAGCTCAAGCCGGGAACGTACTCCGCTACCGCCAGGCCATCGGGGCGAGCCACATCCCGATCCTCTGCGACATCAAGAAGAAGCACGCCGCGCACGCCTGGACGGCCGACCTGACCATCGCCGACGTAGCGCAGACGATGGCGCTCCACCGCGCCGACGGCCTCGTCGTGACGGGCAGCACGACCGGCGTCGCGCCTGACCTCGACGCGCTCGAAGAGGTCCGCGCCGCCAGCGACCTCCCGATTTTCATCGGCTCCGGCCTCGACCGGGGCAACTTCGAGGACTACGCCCGCCTCGCCGACGGCTTCATCATCGGCAGTGCCTTCAAGGAGGGCGGCCGCTGGAACGCGCCCGTCTGCGAGGACCGCGTGCGCAATCTGATCGGCACCATCGAGTACGTCCGCGGCCGCGAGAACGCGGCTGTCCGCGACCTGCACTGATGGTCGCCTACGCCGCCACGACGGAGGGCATCACCATCGCCGTCCGCCCGGTCTACCTCGACGGCGAGTCCGACGCGATGATCGGCCGCTTCGTCTTTGCCTACTTCGTGCGCATCGAGAACGACGGCCCCAATGAGGTGCAGCTGCTCCGCCGCCACTGGATCATCACCGACGAGACAGGCAAGCGCACCGAGGTCGAAGGCGAGGGTGTCGTCGGCCAGCAGCCCGCGCTCCAGCCGGGCGACGTGCACGAGTACCAGTCGTTCTGCGTGCTGGAGACGTTCACCGGCACGATGGAGGGCACCTACCTGATGCAGCGCGAGAGCGGCGAGCGCTTCCGCGCCCAGATCCCGCTCTTCCACCTCGCGGCGCGGGTGAACTGACATGCCGCGCGTCTCGGAGTTTTACGGCATCGTGATCTACTTGTATTACGCTGACCACAATCCGCCTCACTTCCACGCCGTGTACGGCGGCCAGCAGGCTGAGATCAACATCCGTACTGGCGACGTGATGGTGGGCGT
>JBCDFF010000449.1:0-3429 GCA_039178415.1 Bacteroidota bacterium | reverse complement strand
TTCGGCATCCCCGCCGTGCCGCACCTGCTCTGCCAGGGCTTCACCCGCGAGGAGACCGAGGACGCGCTCATCGAGCTGCACTACCTCGGCATCCGCAACGTGCTCGCGCTGCGCGGCGACGACAAGGGCTACCGCAAGCCCACCGCCAACAACCGCTCGCGCAACGACTACGCCGAGGACCTCGTCCGGCAGATCGACAACATGAACCGGGGCCAGTTTCTCGAACAGCTCATCGACGCGCAGGCGACCGACTTCTGCGTGGGCGTGGCGGGCTACCCGGAGAAGCACTTCGAGTCGCCCAACCCGACGTGGGACGTGCTCGCGCTCAAGCGCAAGGTTGACGCGGGCGCGGACTACATCGTCACGCAGATGTTCTTCGACAACCGGCACTACTTCGACTTCGTGGAGCGCTGCCGCGACGTCGGCATCACGGTGCCCATCGTGCCGGGCCTGAAGATCATCACGTCGAAGAAGCACCTCACGTCGCTCCCGGCCTTCTTCCACCTGGAGATCCCCGAGGCGCTCGCGGCCGAGGTGGAGGCGGCCGACCGCCGGCACGTTGCGTCCGTCGGCGTCGAGTGGGCGCGCCAGCAGTGCGAGGAACTCCTCGACGGCGGGGCCCCGGCGCTGCACTTCTACATCATGCAGACCGCCAAGCACGCGCTCAAGGTCGTCGAGCCCCTGCGCAAGTTGGCTTAGGTGAGTGCCGCGGTATTGCGGTGCAGCAGGTGTTGCGGTGCAGCAGGTGTTGCGGTGCAGAGCATGAGACTTGATCCCGCAGTGAAATCGGGACACCTTCGCCTCACCGCCTCACCGCCTCACCGCCTCACCGCCTCACCGCCTCACCGCCTCACCGCCTCACCGCCTCACCGGGCGTCAGCCCTCCCGTACCAGCGGCATCGTCATGCAGCGCGCGCCGCCGCGGCCGCGCGAGAGTTCGTGGCCGGTGAGTTGCAGCGCGATCCTCTCGCCGACGGGGACCGTTCCGTTCTCGTAGAAGGAGAGGAAGTGCTCGGCGTTGACGACGTGGAAGCCGTGGTCGCGCAGCGCGGCAAACGTGTGGCGGTTGCGCTCGTAGGCGAGGACCAGGTTCGGCGCGACGGCGAATAGGTTGGCTCCGTCGGTCCACTGCTCGCGCTCCTGGTTGAGCGGGTCTGCGCCGCCGCACGGGATGAAGGTGAACGGGTGCCCCGTCAGCTCCTCGATGGCGAGCTGGACGCTCGGGAGCACGCGCGTCTGGAAGCGGCCGCCTCCGGGTGTGGTGGCGTCGTACTCGGAGAAGTGAAACACGTTGTGCCGCTCCCGGGCGATGATGGGCGGATGGACCATGCACGTCGCGTCGTCGATGAAGGTGAACACCGTGTCGAGGTGCATGCACGAGCGCTTGTTGGGCAGGTTGACCATCAGCACGTCCGTGACGGGCGTCTCGGCGAGCAGCCGCTCCGTGACCGCCATCACGCCGCCGAGCGAGGTCCGCTCCGACTGCCCGATGAGCACCAACGACTCGTTCACGACGAGGAGGTCGCCGCCCTCGAACGAGACGTAGTCGGGGAGCACAAACAGGTCGTCGCGGTGCGCGGCAAAGCGCGGGTGGTGGCGCAGGATCGCCTCGACGATCACGCTCTCGCGGCGGCGCGCGTCCATTGCGGCGCGGCTCATCACGACATGGCTGCCCACGACGGCGCAGAGATCGCGGGTGAAGAGCAGGTTGGGCAGGGGCGGGGCCACGAGCGGCAGCGGCGACTGCCCCGTGACGGCGAACCGGTAGAGCGCGTCCGCGTCGAGCGCGAGGAGGTCAGTCTCGTAGCGCGCGTAGTTGCGCGCCGGTAGCGCTCGGCTCAGCTCCGCGACGAACCAGGCGCGCGCGTCCGCGCCGGTGTCGGGGTGCTCAAACGTCTCCTTCAGCAGCGTCCCGATCTGGAGCACGGCATCCGGCTGGCCCACGACCTGCTCGAACACCGCGCACAGCTGCTGGTGCTCCTCGCGGGCCCGGTCGGTGAACAGGATGTCGTCGAAGAGGAGGTCGTCCTTATTGTCCGGAGCCACGAGCGACATCTCGTCGCCGGGGGTGTGGACGACGACCTGGCGGAGCAGCGCGGTTTCCGACGTGACGTTCAGGGTGTCGAGGGCGTGCGGGGGAGCGATGGGCATAAGCGGGCGCCGAAGGGGGGAGGGCGCTAGAGCGTGTGGACAAACATCGGGTCGGGTGCTCACGAGACGCCGTTTGTGTCGCTATAGGGCGCATGAGACTTGCCCCGGACTGAGGTCTGGGGACCCGCGATCCTGAAGGATCGGGCGACGAATGGAACGAAGTCGAGGCTGAACAGAGGCCGTGGGTGCCGATGAGACCGAATGCCCACACGCCTACGAGAGAGCCAGCGAAAACGCCCGCCGGGGCATCCCAGCGGGCGTTCGGAAAGTACGAGGATGGCGGGCGTCGAGCCGCGACGCTGCCGGGGAGGTCACCGTCGGCGCTTTGCAAGAAGCTCGATGAAGCGCAAAACCACCGCCACGACGAGCAGCAGGACCAGCACGGGGAGCACAAACTCAAGCAGCGCTACGCCAATGCGGAGCAGCAGCGAGAGCAGCGAGAAGGCGATCATGAGCACGATCGCCACGAGGACTAGCTGGAGAATGCGCTGGATGGTCATAGAACCATTCATAGGGGAAAGCCGGATATCATGGTGGCACGCACCTAAATGCGTTGCAACAAGGGAAGGTCCGCAACAAGGCGGAGGGAATCTAAAGCGTCGTAAAGAACTCGACGAGCGGGACGCTGGCGCCGGTGCGGTCGAAGCCGCCTAGGATCAGTATTCGGTCGTCGTCAAGTTTGGTTGCAGTGTGCCCATAGCGGGCCACGTTGAGTCGCGGCGCGCCGGATTCGAGCGGGAAGGGGAAGAAGCGAGCCGCCTCAGCGACATAGACCTCCGCCTCGGGTACGGGGGCGCCAATCCCGAGCACCTGGCCCCCGGCCAGCAGCACCAGCCCATCCTCGATGGCCGCCCCCGCGTGCGCGATGCGGGCCGTGGTCATCGGGCTCACCGGCACGTCGTCGTAGCTCGGGTCAAGGTCCAGCGTGACGGCGAGCGCCACCGAGTCGGGGAGGCTGCCGGATGGCGGCACGTAGGTGCCTGCCAGCAGAAAGTCGCCGAAGCCCTCGGCGTTCTGTGGCCCGAGGGGATTAAACGTGAACGCCGACACGGCGGTCGGCGTCCGCGCCAACTCTGGTCCGACGGACAGGCCGCTGTCGAGCACCGGCTCCGTACCGTCCTCGGTGGTCTGGAGGGCCAGGATGCGGAAGTCGGAGCGCGTCCCCACGGTCGTGCCAGTGAGCGTGATGCGCCCGCGCCCACCGATGAGGTAGACGAACGTGCCGCCATCGACATCGACGACGTGCGCGGCGTGCTCGGCCCGGATGATGGTGGGGCT
>JBCDFF010000448.1:0-3439 GCA_039178415.1 Bacteroidota bacterium | reverse complement strand
CTGGCTCGTCCCCTACCGCGCCGAGCGCAAAACGGTGCGCGGCGTGCTCTTTCAGGCGGGCAGCCGCTGCAACCATGTGGTGCTCCCCGAGGACGCCCAGAGCGACGCGATGGTGATCGAGGGCGCGCGCGTGGACGATCCCGGGCGCCGCCCGCTTCGCCTCGTGGACGGCACCGTGCTCGAGGTAGACCGCGCCAGCCGCCGCCAGCGCTACACCTACGTGGCAGGCTGAGCGGTTGCAGGTCGCAGGTCGCAGGTCGCAGAAGCAAATTGGTCACGGTCGCTTCTCGGAAGGCACTGCTGCGTACGGCTGGCGTGTCGGTTCGCGTCGGTGCGGCTGGAGATGCAACAGGCGACGCGTCTACGATTGAGAGCTTCTGTCTATAAATGAGACCCGTGTCGATACGACGTTCCATTCAGCCGGGTCGATTCGGATGAGGCACAGGCGGTAGGGTCTTCGTTGTGGGTTGAGGTGAATTCTACACCCCACAGCCCTATGGCCCAGTCCCTCTTCGTCGTCATCGCCCTCTCGCTCGCCGGGTTGCTCACGGTGCGCCAGGCGGCCAACGAGCGCCACAACCAGCAGCGCGTCATCTACGAGGAGATGCAGCTAATCGCCTCGGGCGCCGCGCTCAAGGTGATCGAATACGCCGCCGCCCGCTCCTTCGACGAGCGCACGTCTCCGTCCGTGGTGCAAGACCAAGGGCTGCCAACCGGTGCCAATCAGTTCTCGATGACTGAGTCGTTTGGCCAAGCCATGGATGACGTTCCCGAAGACGACCAGCGTGGCAATGAGGGCAATGGCGGCGGCGGTGATGGCAACGGCGGTGACGACGATGGCGGCAACGACGATGGCGGCGATGACAACGGCGGCGATGACGACGGCTGGATCACGCGGACCATCTGCTTCGAGGGGGTGACCATGACCAAGTCGGACATCGAGTTGGCGATCTATCTCCTCCGCGGTGCCTCCATTGGGGCGTGCGCTGACAGTGACGACGACGACAACCCACCGCCCCCTCCCCCCCCGCCGCCACCACCGACCGTCTCCAACCCGTGCACACTCAACGCCCCCACGTTTACGGACGGCTTCTGTGACGACCTCGACGACCTCGCACTCGAACCCGACGAGTGGGCACCCATTACGTCCACCCTGGCCAACGGCGACGTGATCGGCCTCGAAGTCAACACCCAGGTTGAGTATGTGCGCCGCTTCAACGGCAACAACACGCTCAACGCCAACCAGCGCAGCGAGCAGAAGCGTATCACCGTGCGTGTGCGGGTCCCGCAGCTCGGCTCGGATCACGATGTGCTGCTCGTGGAGATGTCTCGCGTGCTGTCCTACCGCGAGGAGCGCGCCCGCCGTATGGCTGGCGTCTAGCCGCCTCGCCCCCAATCGACCGCTCCTTCGCCCTTCCGCTCCTGCATCCATGCATGTCCTTCTCGACCACCTCGCGGCCGTCATTGCCGGGTCCATTGCGGCGCTGCTGCTGCTCGGTACCGTCGCCCGCTCCTCGCAAGAGGATCAGCGCATGACCGCGCTGGCCGTCGCCAAAGACCAGGCCATCGAGTTCTCGACGTGGCTGGAGGAAGACCTCAGCACCGTTGGCATGGGCCTTCCCGAGGGCGACACCCGCGTGAGCTCGTTCACCTTCGACACCTGCAATGGCGTCGACTGCACGATGGCGTTCACCTTTACGCGCCGCAGCTACGACACGCGCACCACGCCAGCCACCCCTCAGGATCACGACATCCGCCTTGTGCTCTCGGCAACGACAACGGTCACCGAAGAGGACGGCTCAACTACGCAGCTCTACGAGGTGCGCCGCTCCGAGCGCATCAACGGCGGCGCGTGGGCCAACGCCGGGGCTAGCCCTGCCTCACTCTCGCACTTTCTCGTTCAACTCCAAGATGAAACCGGCACTCCAACCGAAGTCGAAGAGGATGCGCGCTTCGTCGAGGTGGCCTTCACGCTCGTCCCACCGCTCCTGCGCGATGAGGTCTTGCTCCCGGAACTGAACTGGAGCGCGGTCTTCCGCATCCACCCCGTTTAACCTGACTCTTTCCCATGGGACGCGGCCTCCTCATCGCCACCCTCGCCACCTCGCTGGCGCTCGCCTTCTCGGCGAACCGCTCGGCCCAGACGACCCTCGCCGTCAGCGGCGAGCAGGCCGCCTACGGCAGCGACGTGACCGCGCGCGAGATCGCCCGCTCGGGCTTCGAGGTGGCGTTCCGCGAGGCGGAGCGCGGTCAAGGGCCCGGGGGAGAACTCGCCGACGCCATCGTCGCGGTGAACGCCATCAACGCCAACCGCCCCTTCCAGGGCGGCACCTGGAACGCCGAAGCCTTCGAGGTCGACGCGCACACGGCGCTCATCCGCGTGACCGGCGAGGTGAACGGCGAGACGCACACCACCGAGGGCCTCTACGACGCCACCGTGCTCGCCCCTCGGCCTGCCCTCCCGCCCACGACGCTGCCGGACGACTGGCTCTTCGACTGCACCGCGAGCCGCTACGTCGAAATGTACTCGATGGGCATCGGCACCTACGGCTCCTACATGCCCAGCGCCACGCTGACCATTCCTGATCCCGGCTCGGTCGTCAGCATTATGGCGCAGGCGACCGTCAAGTTTGGCCAGTATGGCAACGTGCCGCAGATGGACTTCGCGACGAACAACGGGCAGACCGCTACGCTCACGGCTCCGACCACCGACGACGTCGGCAACTGGTTCTACAACGTGGACTTCGGACCGGCTACCAGCGTGACGGTGACGCCGACCGTCGTCCGACCGTATGACCAGTACGGCCCTCGTTCGTTCACGCTGTTTGTCACGCGCAACAAGCCCGGGTTCAGCCAGGGCGGCGGCCTCGTTGAGCTCGACGTCTGGTCGGGCACGTTGCCCGAGGTGACGAGGACCATCGAGATCCCCTCCGCTCCGGCCCACCGCGATGTGACGCTGACCTTTGCTCTTGGTGATACGAGCGGCGGCCGCTGGTGGGAGATGAGCGCCCAGGCTGGCTTGGTCACCGCAGCCCTCTCGACGAGCGATGCCAACCGAGGCGCGCAGGCCGCCCAGCACGAACTGATCCTCCGCAACGTGCCCGGCCACGTGACGACCGTGGAGGCCACCGTGCGGACGCAAGGCGAATCGCTGTTCTACCAAGGCGTGACCGCCAGCGCCAGTTGCCTCCCCTAGGCGCCCACACCTTTCCACCGCCCCCCTCCTTATCCTCCGCCACACGCCCCCCCTGACCTATGGGACGCGGCCTTCTCATCGCAGCCCTTGCCAGTTCCCTGATTCTTGCTCTCGGCTCGTCCAACACGCTGCAGACGATCCTGTCGGTCAGCAGCGACCAGGCGGGCTTCGGCAACGACGTGACTGCGCGGGAGATTGCGCGCTCAGGGTACGACGTCGCCTTTCGGACGGCTGAGAAGAGCG
>JBCDFF010000447.1:0-3458 GCA_039178415.1 Bacteroidota bacterium | reverse complement strand
CCGACGACGAACTCCGCACCGCCATCGAAGAGCTGGGCGGCACGCGCGGCGTCTCGGTGCAGCGCTACAAGGGCCTCGGCGAGATGAACCCCGACCAGCTCTGGAATACGACGATGGACCCGGAATTCCGGATGCTCCAGCGCGTCGCCATCGAGGATGCGGCCACGGCCGACCGCACGTTCTCGACGCTGATGGGCGACGCCGTCGAGCCCCGCCGCAAGTTCATCGAGCGCAACGCGAAGTACGCCACGATCGATACGTGATCGGGTGTGGGAGTATGGGTGACGCGACGACTAGACCGGCTCTCGGGCGGCTCGCCTTCGACGCACCCCTGACGTGGGACGATGTAGTAGCGCATCCCTCGCTCAACGACTTGCCCTTCCGCGTTGAACTGAACGCGCGGGGTCAAGTCGTAATGACGCCAATTTGCAACCGGCACGCGCGGATGCTTGCCCAGGTCAGCAGCACGCTTGACGATCACCTAGACGGCGACGGCTTTATCGCGTGCCCTATCGAAACTGCCTGGGGCATCTCGGTGGTAGACCTTGCGTGGGCGCCGCCAGGCTTCGCGCAGCACTACCGCGACGTGGCTGCACTGCCTGTCGCGCCTACGCTCTGCATCGAAATCGTCTCACCGACGCACGTGGAAGCTGAGATGCAGGAGAAGGTGGCGCTCTACCTCGCAAAGGGCGCGCAGGAGGTGTGGCTCTGCGACCTCAACGGCCGCGTCCGCTTCTTCGGACCCGAGGGCCAGCGCGAGCGCTCGGAAGTCGCGCCGGACTTCCCGGCGCAGTTGGCGGGCTGAGCAACGTCGCCCGCGTATCGGTGTCTGGGAGCTATCTGCTCACCAGCCCCGTGGTTCGATGCGCCTGTTCGGCCTCTGTCTCCTCCTCTACGTCTGCGCGCTCCCGACGATGAGGAACGTCGCAGTCCATGTACTCTATGCAAGGGACACGGGCGGTCTGGAAAAAATCGTCGGCGATCCTAACACGCTCGTGGGCGTGTGGGAAGGCCGGGACTACCAGATTCCGTGTGGTGATTTTACTCGCGCCGACTATCGCTACGTCTTCGACACCGACTCGACGGGCATCCTCGAAGTGCGGTGGAGCCACCAGTATCGGATCGCGTGGTCGCTGCCGGACGCGTGGTCCCTGCTCGTTCCCTTCGAGACGTCCAGCGCTGCGCTTCAGCTCGCCGAGGTCCGCGTCGACAACGGCTACTTGGTGGTGACGGATCGGTATGAAGAGAGGCACTATGCCTACCAGATCTGGGGGGACCGGCTGCGCGTGGGCTATGTCTCCGAGCCAGGCGCTACGCCGAGCTACTGGATCGGCGAGTCGTCCCCGCTCCTCGACATGCCGCTTCGGGACCTCTCCGACTTTTGGGGCCGTCACCGGTGGCAAGAGACGCTTCCCCAATAGCGAGCGAAACGCGTAGGTTTGGTGGCCAGGTCACGCCCTCAACCACCCCGCTTCACCTCCCCATGGCTCACACCTACGACTCCCTCAACGTCGGCGACACCTTCGAGACGGTCATGACCGTCTCCGCCGCCGACGTGCGCGCCTACGCCGACCTCACGGGCGACGACAACCCCATCCACGTCGACGCCGAGTACGCCGCCACGACCGACTTCGGCCAGCCCATCGCCCACGGCGCGCTGCTGCTCGGCTATATCTCGAAGGTGCTCGGGCGCGACTACCCCGGCCATGGCTCCGTGGCCGTCTCGCTCTCGGCCAAGTTCCTGCGTCCCGTGCCCGTCGACTCGGAGGTGACCATCGAGGTCAAGATCGCCGAGAAGATCGAGCGCTTCGGGCACGTCAAGGCGAAGGTCTACGTCTACCGCGGCGGCAAGATGGCCTGCGGCGGCGAGGCCGTCGTGATCCCGCCGAAGGAGTAGCCCCCAGAGTAATTCGGCGGTCCAGTATCTCTGTAGCTCGGTGAGTGCTTCCACCGAAGCACTGAAGTACTGAGACACCGAAGCACTGAAATACTGAGATACCGAAGCCCCCGTCCTACTTCCCGATGCAGAACTGCGAGAAGATGGCGCCGAGTACGTCGTCGCTTGTGATCTCGCCGGTGATGGCCCCGAGTTCGTGCAGCGCCTCGCGGAGGTCGAGCGAGAGCGTGTCGCCCCCGATGCTGACATCAGAGCCGCCCAAGTCGAGCGCGCGCTGCGCCGATTGCACCGCCTGAAGCGCCGCGGCGAGGTGCTGCCGGTGCCGCTCGTTGGCGACGATGGGCGAGCTATCAGCCTCGCTGAGATCGTCCGCGACCGCGCTCAGGAGCCGTGCCCGTAGTGCGTCGAGGCGCGCAGGATCGGTGGTCGCGTGCTCGGCAGAGAGGAGGAGCGTGCTGGACGCGGCACCCCCTGATCTCGCTTCGCTCGATCTGTCCCCCTCGAAATCGAGGGGGACCGTTTTCGGTGACGTAGGAGCAGAGCGACTGTCGCCGGAAACAGGGGGTGAGAGCAAATCCGCTTTGTTCGCCACGCACAGCACGGGGAGGCGCGGGCGCTCGGCGGCAAGCGTATCGAGGAACGTGGCTTCCTCGTCGTCGAGCCCAGTCGTCGCGTCGTAGACGTAGACGAGCACGTCGGCGGCGTCAATACTGCGGTGGGTGCGGCGGACGCCCTCGGCCTCGATGAGGTCGGAGGTCTCCCGTAGGCCCGCCGTGTCCACGAACCGGAAGCGCAGCCCGCCGATCTCACGCTCGGCCTCGATCTCGTCGCGTGTCGTCCCGGCGACGGGGCTCACGATGGCGCGGTCGCGCTCGACCAAAGCATTCAGCAGCGTCGACTTCCCCGCGTTCGGTCGCCCTCCGATCACCACGCGTACGCCGTCGCGGACAAACGCGCCAAGCCGCGCCGAGTCGAGGAGGTCGCGGAGCAGCCGTGCGGCCTCGTTGAGGAGCCGTCGCAACTCGTCACGGTCGGCGAACTCGACGTCCTCTTCCACAAAGTCGAGCTCCAATTCGATCAGCGCCTTCGTCTGGATCAGCTCCTGCCGGATCTGCTGGAGCGCGACCGACGTGCGGCCCTGGAGTTGGTGCAGCGAGACGCGGTGCGCCAGGTGCGACTGCGCGTGGATGAGGTCGGCGACGGCCTCGGCCTGGGCGAGGTCGAGCTTGCCGTTGAGGAAGGCGCGCTGGGTGAACTCGCCGGGCTCCGCCAGCCGCGCGCCCGCGTCGAGAAGGCTACGCAGTACGAGCGCCGGGGCCACGTCGCCCCCGTGGCACGTCACCTCGACCACGTCCTCGCCCGTCGCCGAGCGCGGCGCGCGGAAGAGCGTCACCACGACCTGGTCGAGCCGCCGAGCCTCGTTGTCAGCGCCGTCGCCGTCGAGGATGTAGCCCACGTGCACGGTGTGGCTGTCGGCATCGGCGAGGCGCTTCGAGAACCGTGCGTCCACGATGTGCACTGCCTCCGGCCCCGAGACGCGCACGATGGCGAGCGCGGCCTG
>JBCDFF010000446.1:0-3460 GCA_039178415.1 Bacteroidota bacterium | reverse complement strand
GAACGAGGCTTTATCGAAAACCTGGCCATCTACGAGGACTATGGAACGGCTGCAATTGAAGCCGAGCTGCGCACGTATCTGCTGAAAGACCATCTGGCCGCGGGTGCTCGCTTCGGGGTGGATCCGGTGCGCAGCGACGCTCAGCTCAAGGCGCTGGCCGCCGCCGGCAAACTGGTGGAGGCCCCCAATACTCCGGAGAGTCTGTTCTACTATTACAACGTATCGAAGCAGTATCGCTTTTTCACGCCGGGCGCCAGGGCGGGTCTGGAAGCGCTTGGCGGACGACTCCAGGAAATCATTCGCCGCAGTGTCCCCGACGCGCCGGTGGTCAAATTCGCCGTGTCTTCCGCTTTACGGCCGGTAGCCTACCAGCAGCGCCTGCGGCTCTCCAACGCGAACGCTTCGTTTCAATCCAGCCACCGACGGCGTTGAGCATCGACGGCCCCTACAAGACGCTCACCCTCGGCGACGGCTCGGAGATCACGTGCCACGCCCTCATCATCTCCACGGGCGTCGACTGGCGGCGGCTGCCGGCCGAGGGGGCCGACGACCTCGCCGGGAGCGGCGTCTACTACGGCGCGGCGATGACCGAGGCGATGAACTGCAAGAACGAGGACGTCTACATCGTCGGCGCAGGCAACTCGGCCGGGCAGGCCGCGATGTTCTTCGCCGACTACGCCCGCCGCGTCGTGATGATCGTGCGCGGCGGCTCGCTGGAGGCCAAGATGAGCCAGTACCTCGTCACGCGCATCTACGAGACGCCCAACATCGACGTGCGCCTCCAGACCGAAATCCAGGCATGCCAGGGCACCGACCACCTCGAATGCGTCACGCTCATCGACAAGGCGACCGGCGAGACGGAGGTCGTGGACACGAGCTTCCTGTTCGTCTTCATCGGGGCCGCCCCCGGCACCGAGTGGCTCGGCGACGTCGTCGCGCGCGACCAGAGAGGCTTCCTCCTCACCGGGCCGATGCTCACCGAGGAGCACCTGAAGGACTGGCCGCTGGAACGCGACCCGTTCCTCTTCGAGACGAACGTCCCCGGCGTCTTCGTCGCGGGCGACGTGCGCGGCGACTCGGTCAAGCGCGTGGCGTCGGCCGTCGGTGAGGGCTCGATCACGGTGCACTTCATCCACCGCTTCCTCGCCACGCTGTAGCAGCCCGATGCGCCGTCGACCGGCGCCTGCGAGCGGCCGTATCCACCCGGCAGCACGGCGGCAGCACGGCGATGGAGGGGCGACGAGTTCCGCCGCTACGCGACTGCAAGCAAGGCGAGGCGGCGCGGGACCGATTCGGCATGGCCTGAGCGCTCTCAGCCGCGACGAAGACTTCACCCACAAGTGGGTGATTCTGGCACCATGCACGTCGGACCGCTAGAACCGACGTCTCTCGGCGTTCGCTGCCGGCAGGCACTCGACATCGGCGAGGCGGGCCCGCTTCGTGACGACCTGGCCGTCTGAACGCCCTGCAGGGGGAGCCTACCCCAGGACGGCGCGGAAGTTGTTGTGTCATCAGTGTCTAGCCAAACAGCCACGTCATCGCCCGCACATCGCCATGGGTCAGCAGCAACTTCTTCTCCTCGTTCTGAGCATCGTCATCGTGGGCCTGGCCGTGGCCAACGGCATCTTGGCGTTCGAGGAAAACAAGCGCAAGCAGGACATGGACCTCGTCGCCTACAAGGCCGTCGAGATCGCGGGCGACATCATCGCGTGGAAGAAGAAGCCCGGAGCGCTCGCGGGCGGTGCCGAGGCCATCGACCTCGGTGCTGAGCTTGACCTCGCGCAGCTTGGCTACGTGACGAATGGCACGGCGATCTGCAGCTATGCCCAGAACGTCAGCCACACCCGCGGCGACAACTGTCTGATCACCGAGTACGGCGAGTTCCACATCGCGCGGGGTGGAGGCCGGAGTTGGATGCACCCCGACGCCATCGGCTATGTGCACGCGATCAGCCGCTACAACAAGCACACCTACCGCGTCCAGATCATCGCGGACGAAGGCGAACTCTACACGAACCTGGACGACTTCACGAACGGCCGCGAAGCCCTCCCGATGCCCTAACACCAGATCGCCTGATTATTCGCTCACCTGCACCTTGGCCATCCCGGACTTGATCCGGAGCGGAAGGCCGACGCAGTCAATCCATACAGTGCATCGCATGGGCCTACGCCACCGCGAGGGCATGCTTCGCGGGTGACTCTCTGGGTGGCATGAGGCATCAACCCAGCGAACTGGTGCAAGCCTGCGCTCCAGAGTCCTCCCCCTAGCGGAGCATCGTGACGCGGTCGGTGGCGACGAGACCGCTCTCTTGGTGCCGCGCTCGCACGACGTACACCCCGGCTGGCCGGTCGCGGAGGTCCGTCTCCAACTCCACCGTCGAGGCCTCGGGGCTGGCCACCGACCAGGTGCGCACGACGCGTCCGAGCACATCGTGCATCACCACGTCGTAGGTGCCGCCCACCGGCAGGCTCAACGCCATCGTGGCCGTCTGGACAAACGGGTTCGGAAACACCTGCACCGCGAGGCGCCCCACGAGGACCTCGTCGTTGGCGAGCGCGGGCTCGTCGCCAACGATCACCTCCACCTGGTCGAAGCGCGCCGTCCCGGTCTCCAGCAAACCATCGTCGAGGAAGTCCGTCGCGGTGACGGCGAGGCCGACGAGCACGCTCTCCGGCATCACGACCTGCACGCTGTCCCGGACGGTCCACACCGCGCCATCCGGCGAGGTCGAGGCGGTGAACTGGTCGCCCGCGCGGTCGAGGCGCAGCCAGATCGCGGTCGTATCCGCCGCTGTCGAGTCGAGCGGCGTGGAATCCATGGAGGCTCCGGCTGCGAAGCGGGTTTGGAGATGGGGGCCTGCCTCACGCGTCGTGAGCGCGAAGACGTGCGCGGCGCTAGGGTCGAGGCCGTCGCGGATCATCAGGCCTGCCTTGGTCCACGCCTGGGGCCCGTCGAGGGCGGGGACGCGCGCCAGGATCGAGACATCGCCAACGGCGGGCTGCCAGACGTAGCGAAAGGCGTCGGCCTCGCCCCACACGTCGCCGCCGCCGGTGAGCGCGAACGTCTTGGTGTCGGGCTCGTAGGCCGCGCGTCCGGGCACAACGGCCCCGACGTCGTCGGTCAGCCACGGCGCAGGAACGGACATCGCCGTGTAGGCCCGCACGACGGGGTCGCGGAACCACGCGATGTTGCGCCGCGGCGAGTCGTCGATGTTGGTGGCCGTGACGGCGAGGCCGACGTAGACGGTGTCGCCCGTGACGATGCTGCCTACGGCGGCGGTGGTCCAGGCGTTGCCCTCGCGCCACTGCGCGGTGACCGTGTTGCCGGTGCGGATGAGGCGGTAGCGCTGCACCTGGTCGCCCGAGCAGCAGGCGAGCGGCTGCGAGTCGGTCGCGTCGACGCCCTCGGTGTCCAGCGCGCGCTGGGTGCGCGACTGGAGGTGGCTGCCGTTGCCCGGCGT
>JBCDFF010000445.1:0-3481 GCA_039178415.1 Bacteroidota bacterium | reverse complement strand
GTCTGGGCGAACGTCTCGCCCTGCACGCGCACCACGTAGGCCCCGCTCGGCAGCGCCGTGCCGTCGAGCGTGAGCGTGGCCGCATCGACCGTGCCATCGAGCAGCGTGGCGACGCGGCGGCCGAGCAGGTCGTAGACGTGGACGCGGACGCGCTCGGGGGCGGGGAGGGCGAGCGTGAGCGAGGTGTGGCGGCTGAAGGGGTTGGGGAAGGCGGCGCTCAGGACTACATCGGCATCAGGCAACGGGTCCTCGCTGCCGACGGCCGTCACGTCGGGTTGGAGCACGAACAGCCCGCGCTCCATGTCGCTGACGATGACCACGCCGCTCGCGAAGAAGGGGTAGACGCTCCACGCCCCGTTGGATGCAAAGGTGTCGCTCTCGGGGTAGGTGTCGAAGAAGCCGACCGGCGTGAGGGCGGCCGGATTCGTCTCGTTGAGCCGGTAGAGGCGCAGGCCGCTCTCGTAGTTGGCTTGGAAGAGAAGGTCGCCCAGGATGTAGTGGTTGTGGTCGATGGTCGTGATGGGCGCGATGTAGGCATCGACGTAGTACGGGTCGTCGAGGTCTTCCACGTTCATCACGATGGTGCGGGTGCCTCCGATGCCCGCCGCCCGGTCGTCGCCTTCGTCGTTCATGAAAAAGAAGCGGCGGTCTTCGGTGAGCCAGCCCTGGTGGACGATCGCCGGGGTCGGGTAGATGGCCGTGCTGATGGCGCGCGTGCGTGACGGCTCGGTGATGTCGCTGATCGAGAGGAACGAGAGGTTGGAGCTAAGGCAGATCGTGCGTCCCTGGTAGTCCGGGTCGGGCCCGTCGTAGACGAGGCACTGCGCGTCGTGGGTGTAGCCGTCATCGTCGTAGCAGCCGGCGTAGCGCGGCGAGGTAGGCTCGCTCACGTCAACGAGGAACAGCCCGTCCAGGCAGGTGAGGTCGGTGCTCTCGTGGCCGACGACGACGACGACGTCGAGGTCGTCGCTCGCAACGACGTTGTGCGCGCTCCCGACGGTCGGGTAGAGGGCGTCGGCCTCGAACTCGACCGGAGGGGCGGCGACGCCGCGGAGCCGGCGCAGGTCGAAGATTTGCAGGCCGTGCCCTTGCGCCTCGCTGACGATGTAGGCGTAGGTGCCGCTGGTCTTGACGTCCCGCCAGAGGTTGCCTGTGTTGGTCAGGTCGCCGCGACCCTGCGCCGTCGGGAGAAAGCCGACGAGCACCGGCGCGGTGGGCGTGGAGAGGTCCACGAAGGAGACCCCCTCCCACGTGCCGACGAGGGCATACTCGGTGCCGGTCTCCGGGTCCGTCCAGCCCCAGATATCGCTCGCCCACCACCAGTTGGTACGATCGGTCTGCACATAGGGAGCACCGAGCGCGACCAGGTCCATGTGGGCGAGGAGGTCCACCTGGTCACAGGGATACGGTCCTGCGCGACCGTCCTCGCAGCGCGTCGGGGCTGGCTGGGCCACGCCGACCTCGAAGCAGAGCAGGAGCGCAGCGAAAACGTAGGTGAGCCGAGAAAGGCGAGCGGAAGCGAGGCGCATGAGCAAGGCAGAGAAGGCTACGGCAACCTACGAGATGTAGCGAAAAGACAGAAGGGTAAGAGGAAAGGCCCTGTCGACTCCACACCGCGAGGCGAGCGGAGTCAATAGAGGGGCGAGAGCCAGCAGGGCCTGAGAACGACGAAGGGCTGAACCCGCGTGGGATCCAGCCCTTCGTCGGCGGTCTGGAGAGCCCGGGGTGCTAGCGTACCAGCGTCATCCGCTGGGTCTGGACAAACGTCTCCCCCTGGACGCGCACCACGTAGGTGCCGCTGGCCTGCCCAGCCCCGTCGAAGGACAGCGTCATCGTGGCGTTCGGCGTGGTCGTCCCATCGTAGAGGGTGGTGACGCGGCGGCCGAGCAGGTCGTAGACCTCGACGCGCACCGCTTCGGCGCGGTCCAGCGTCAGCGTCAGCGACGTCGTGAAGGCGAAGGGGTTGGGGAACGCCGCGCTCAGCCCGGCCACGGCGGCGTCGAGGGGCTCCTCGCCCGCCGTGGGGTTGATGACCGGCGAGCGAAGCACGAAGAGGCCGTTCGACTGGTCGTTGGCGATGATGAGCCCGCTCTCGAAGAACGGGTAGTTGCTCCACTGCCCGCCGTAGGACACGCGGTTGCCCGCCGGGAAGGTGTCGAAGGCGCCGGCGAGCGTGAGCTCGGCGTTGGCGAGGTCGGTGAGCTCGTAGATGCGCAGGCCGCTCTCGTAGTTGGATTGGTAGACGTAGTTGCCCCGGATGTAGAGGTTGTGGTCAATCGTGGAGAGCGTGGAGAGGAACGCGCCGATGTACTGCGGGTCGTCGAGGTCGCTCACGTCGAAGATGAGGGTGCGGGTGCGGCTGCTGCCATAGTCGCCGTTGCTCTCGTCGAACTCGTCGTTCATGAGGAAGTAGCGCCGGTCCTCGGTGAGCCAGCCCTGGTGCGCGTAGCCGGGGAAGGGGTAGGTGGTGCGGCTGATGCTCACCGGGTTGCGCAGGTCCGAGAGGCTGCTGATCGACAGGACGTCGTTCGTGCCGAAGCTGCCGTTCGAGGAGAAGCAGATGGGAGCGCCCTGATAGTCGGGGTCGGGCCCGTCGTAGCGGAGGCACTGCGCGTCGTGGGTATAGCCGTCGTCGTCGAAGCAACTCACCAAGCGAGGCCGACTCGTGTTGGCGATGTCCACAACGTGCAGCCCGCCTCCGTTGCAGGCGTAGCCGTTCTGCGTCGCTCCCACGATGAAGGCGTAGGCAAGCGATTCGTCGATGACGATGTTGTGAGCGCTGCCGACGCCCGTGTAGCGGGACTGGGCGGTGAACACGACCGGGGGGTCCGCCACGTCGCGTAGCTGCGTCAGGTCGAAGACCTGCATGCCGTGCCCGTCGGCCTCGCTGACGATGAAGGCGTGGTCCCGGTACGTCTTGATGTCGCGCCACGTGGAGGGGCCGGTTGCACTCGCGAGCGTGCCGATGACCTGCGGGGCGACCGGATTGGCCAGGCTCACGAACACGGTGCCTTCTGTGGTGCCCACGAGGGCGTATTCGGTGCCGGTTTGCGGGTCCGTCCAGCCCCAGATGTCGTTACCGCGTGGCGTCCCGGAGAAGGCGCTGATGTCGAGGGCCGAGGTGCTGAGCCGCCCGACCAAGTCCACGTCGGCGCAGGGGAAGCCGGAGGCTGAGCCCCCAGCACAGGCCGCAGTCACGGCATTCTGAGCGGCGAGGGAGCCGGGAAGCGCCAGGAGACACAGGAGCAGGAGGGTACGCATAGAGGTAGAAACGGGCAGGGGGGAGGAAGCTTGGAAACGGGCGCGCCCGGGCACGAGCTAGCGGGCGAGGGTGACGCGGCGGGTCTGGGCGAACGTCTCGCCCTGCACGCGCACCACGTAGGCCCCGCTCGGCAGCGCCGTGCCGTCGAGCGTGAGCGTGGCCGCATCGACCGTGCCATCGAGCAGCGTGGCGACGCGGCGGCCGAGCAGGTCGTAGACG
>JBCDFF010000444.1:0-3482 GCA_039178415.1 Bacteroidota bacterium | reverse complement strand
GGCGTCGCGTCGGTCCAGGCGTGGCCGCCGCCGAGGCGAGCAAAGGCCGGAAGGGGATTGGTGGCGAGGGGGTTGGCGTCCGTCGCCGGACCAAGGCCGACGCCGTCGAGAAAGACGAAGAGGAGGCGGGGCAGCACAGGGCGCGGAAGGGTTGACGGGGAGAAGGGCGAGCCCTAGACGGTCGGGGGGAGGGCCGGCTCGTCGCTCGGCGGGGGCGTCTCGTCCCGGGTCCGAGCCGCAGCCACCACCCAGTCGAAGTCGACGGGGCGGTCGAGGCGGTGCACGCGCTCGGACAGCGGTTCGGCACGGGTGCCAGCGATGGCGAACACCGGACGTCCTGCCTCGAGCGCCCAGGCAAGCGCCTTGGTATCCGGCGTGTCCGGCAGCGGCTCGACGACCACCACCGCCGCCGCGAGGGCTGCCTGCGTGAGCGCGCGCTCGCGGTCGTCGTGCGGGAACGGCCCGTGGTGCATGTCGAAGGGAGCGCAGACGAGGCCGTTCGCCGAGACAACGGCACTGGCGTGCGGCCGGATCGACGTCGCCAGCTTGGCGAGCCCGCTCGCGGCAACCATCACGGACGGGTGGCGCTGCGTGTAGCACAGCTTGTGCATCACTACGTCGAAGCCGTCGGCCGCGCCCGCGATCACAGGCAATCCCGCTCCGATGAGATGTCGCACGAGTGCCTGCGCGGTCTCGAAGGCGGGCGCCGACAAACCCGCCCGCCCCAGCATGGCGACGCTGGGTTGCGCGAGGAGCGCTGAAGTCCCGTAGCTGTAGAGCGTCACGGGGCGCTCGGCCCGAGGGAGGGCATCCAGACCGCCGGGCCAGCCGGGGGCGGCGGGCGTCCACACGCGGACGTGTCGCCCTGCATGGATCCGGAGCGCGGTGCGCACCTCGTCCAGCACGGGAGCCATCGCGTCCTCGTCGAAGAGCCGCGCCACGAGCGCCTCGGCCTTCGCCACGCCCTTGAGCCGGATGAGGACCTGCTCGCGCGGGGCGTCAAGGAGAGCCTCGTGGGTCGGGAAGTGGCGCAGCACACGGTGCGCCGTCACGCGTCCGACGCCGTCGAGGCGCAGCAGCGCGAGCGCGAACAGCGTGGACGGGTTCATGGGGACCTCTAGGGATGGGGGCGATGGATTGGACGGGTAAGTTCGTAATCCTGGCGCGACAGAAAACGGCCTTGGTGGGACGCCTGGGTGGCCCCGTTGCTTGGCACCGGCTTTGAGGGGTCTTCCTCATTCTCCGCCAACCCGCCGCCTCTCATGTCGAACGCCCTTCCGGTCTTGGTCGTCCCCGACGCCGACGACACCACCCGGCGCGTCCTTAGCGCCCTGCGCGCTGCCGCCCTCGCCGAGGCCCCAACGCCCGCCGAGGAGCCGCCGAGCGACTACCTGCTACGCTGGGACCGGCCTACCGCCTTGCGCCTAGAGCCTTCCGCCACGCCCGTCCGCGGAGCCGACGGCCGCGTGCTCTTCGTGGAGGGGACGCTCTCAGCGTCTGAGGCGTCCACGGACGCCGAGACGCCAGCGTCGTCGCTGATGGCTCCGCAGGGCGTCGTACAGGCTACAACGACGCCGGAAACGCCAGCCAAGGGCGCTTCGGAGTCCGACCTTGTGGCGGCGCTGTTGGCCTTCGCGGAGGCCGCCTCGCGGGCGCGGACGCCGGAGGAAGCATGCACGGCCGCCGTCGTTGCTGCCGAGCAGGTGCTCGGGACGCGCCGCGTCGCCATCATGCGGAAGGAGCCCTCGGGTGCGCTCCTGCTCGGCGCAGCCTCCCAGGCGTTCGAGGCGCCCCTCTACGCGCAGCTCGCCAACCCGGCCGTGTGGAGCGACACCGATGTGCCGAGCCTCACAACGGCCCTCCCCGACATCGAAGACACGTCAGCGGCGTGGCTGCCGGATGCCATGCGTCCGTTCCTCGACCATCCTCGGCACCGAGCGGCGCTCCTGCTGCCGCTGCTTCACCGGGACCACGCCGTGGGCTTGCTCTGGGCGTTCTACGAGGCTCCGCAGGTCTTCGACCTCAGCATGCGGCAGCGCGGCGGTGTGCTCGCGCACCATCTGTCGGCGACGCTGGCCGCTGCTGCGGCATCTACGTGGGGGCAGTCCATGGAGACGTACCCTGTAGTGAAGGTATCGCCCACGAAGACGAATCCAGCGGACGAGCCGCCCGCAGCGGACGAGCCGAGCCAGCCAGAACTGCCCCTCAAAGCCCTCGTGGGGCTGGCGACGGTAGCCGCATTCGGCATGGAGCAGGCAGAGGACGGCGCTTGGAACGTCGTCTGGGCTACGAAATCGTTCCGCAAGCTGATCGACGTGGGACCAAAGCGTGCGCTCTCGCTCAGCGATGTGCTGGCCGCCGTCCATCCCAGCGATGCGCGGGGTGTCCTCGCCGCGATCAATGAGGTGGCTGTCGGCGCACCGGTGCGCTTCGATCATCGTCTTGTGACGCCCGACGGCCAAACCCGATGGGTCCGCCAGGCGATCACACGGCGCGACGAGGAGGGGGCCGACGAACTGCTTGTGGTCCTGCTCGACATCGATCCGGACCGGGCCGCGCTGCGGCGGGCCGAGGAGGCCCTGGAGGAGGCTCGCCGCCGCGCCAGCACCAGCGTGCTTGGCCCGCTCAGCGAGTCGCTCCGCGTCCCGATCACCACGATTCTGGACCGGGCGCAGGTCCTGGGCCAGTCTGGGCCTGTCCGTGACAACGAGCGGCACCACCTCGCCCGCGAGATTGCGGAACAGGGACGCGGGCTGCTTGCCTCGCTCAACCTGATGGTCGACCTCGCCCGCATCGAGGCGGGAGACGTGGACCTCGTACGCAGCGACCTCGACGTGCACGAGGCCGTCGGGCGGGTCTTCGACGTGCTTGGCCCGCTCGCCTCGCGTAAGGGCCTCACCATCGAGGCACACAAGGGGGGCGCGCGTTGCATCGTCCACCAGGACCCGCATGCGTTGAGTCGGGTGTTGCACCACGTCGTCTCCACGGCCATCACCCAGGCCCCGCCTGGGACGCTACGCCTGCGCACCGACGAGGTGGAAGGAACCGTGCGGCTGTCGCTGCGCAGCGAGGCGATGCCCGCACGCGAGCACGAGCCCGGTCGCACGAGCCCGCTCACGAGCCCGCTCAGCGGACTCATTGCCGAGCGGCTCCTTGCCCTCATGGGGGGGCGCCTGTACACCGAGGCGACCGCTACCGCGCCGTTCTACGTGCGCCTCGAACTGCCGAGCGTGCACCGAGGAGCGCCAGCAGCCGCATCGTCCGAAGCACCGGTTGAGACGCCGGCTGAGACGCAGGCGGCAGAACCGCTGCCCACGGTACGGCCGGCCGACCGCGCGTTGCCAGGCGATGACCGCGTGGCTGCGGCGTCTACCAACACGAAGGACGGCAAAGAGCTACGCTCGCAAGTGACGGCTGCTGCTGGGGAGGACGCGACGGCTGCCGTGGTGGCGATGGACAACGCTGGGGAGGAGATCGCCGCC
>JBCDFF010000443.1:0-3511 GCA_039178415.1 Bacteroidota bacterium | reverse complement strand
CGCGCGCCCAGGCTGAGCCAGGACTGTGGGCGAAGCTCGACGGTCGCGTCCACGCCCGCGAGCCGCGCATCGGCCTGCTCCGTGAGGAACGTCGGGAACGAGCCACGGATGGTGATCGACGGCTCGGGCTGCTCCAGCGCGTAGACGTAGCCGAAGACGTGGTTGACGTAGCCCGAGACCTCGGCCGACGCGAACCCGCTCTCGTGGCGAAGCGTGGCGCTGGCGTCGAGACTCCGCTCGACGCTCAGGTCGGGGTCGCCGATTTCGAACAGGGCCGTCCCGTGGTGGACGCCGAAGGAGTACAGCTCGCTGATGTTCGGGGGGCGCCATGCCGATCCCACGTTGGCGGCCACGCTCCACGTGGGCGCGAGCGCCAGCAGGCCGCCGACGACGGCCGAGCCACCGACCCAGGTCCGCCGAACGGGGTCGATCTGACGGGTCCCGCGGTTGCGCGGGAACGCCCGCTGCGTCCGGCCGTCGAGGCGGAGGCCGGCGTCGATCGTGAGCGCGCTCGTGGCCGCGAACGACCCATGCGCGAACAAGCCGCCGTCGTAGGCGCGGAAGTTGGGGATGAGGAAACCCGACTCACCGTTCTCGTTCAGTTGTGTCCTGGCCTGCGTACCGACGACCAAGCGGGCACGGTCGGAGACATTCGGCTCGACTTTCAGGTCGAGCGTCTGCGTCAGGAGCGCGACGTCGAACGCCGCGCGGGGTTCATTTCGGTTGTCGTCGCCCAGCCTGCCGTGCGCGTCGAACTCTTGCCGGTCGTTTCGCTGCACCGAGTACGTGGCGTCCACATGGTGCCCGTCCCCAAACGTCGTGTGGGCGTCGAGGCTCGCGACATCGTGCGTGATCGACTGCTTCGGCGCGGCGATGTCGTACGAGAACTCGTAGTTCCAGTTGGGGTTGGGACCGCCCCTCTCGATGATGGCCTCCAGGTTGCGGACGTTGCCGAAGTGGGCGCCGCGGTAGATCCCGAGGTCCGTCGCATAGCGCCGGAGGTGGCCGTCGATCTCGAACGGGCCGCGGCGGTAGCCGAGCGTGAGGTGGCCGGAAGCCTCGGCGAACGACGAGTTGCGAACGACGAAGTCGGGCGTCCGCGCGTCGCCAGCCCGCCGGAGCGACCCCTGAGCCCGCCACGCGAACCCGGGCAGGCCGGACGGGGCGCCCTCCAGTAGGAGCGAGCCCGCGCCCTGCGCGCTGTTCGTGAACGTCTGGAGCGAGAGGCGCCCGCCGAGGCCGGACTCCGTCGGGAGGTCCTCCTCCTCGATCCGCACGACGCCGCCGATGGCGCCGGCTCCGTACTCGACGCCAGCGGCGCCCTTGATGACCTCGATCCGCCCGCCCGAGAACGGGTCGATCTCGGGCGCGTGCTCCGCGCCCCACTGCTGGCCCTCGTGGCGGACCCCGTTCTCCAGGACGAGCACGCGGTCGGAGTGGAGCCCGCGGATGACCGGCTTCTGAATCGACGGCCCGGTCGTGAGCGCGGTCACACCGTTGATACCCTCGATGGTCTCGGCGAGGGTCGCGCCTCGCGAGTCGTCCAGCTCCGCACCTTCGAGCACGGCGACGGGCCGAACGTCGCGTCCCAGACGCGCTTGGGCCTCGTCCGCCGTGACCTCGACCTCACCGAGCAAAGCCTCTGTCGGGAAGAGCCAAACATCGAGCGTCGCCGTCGAGCCGTCAGAGTCGAGCGCCCGAACGTCGACGCGGCTCGTCCACGTTTCGTAGCCGAGGAAGGAGACCGTGAGCGCGAGGGTATCGCCCTCGATCCAGAGCGCGTACCGTCCATCGCTGTCGGTCGAGGTGCTGCGCTCGAACGTGCGGCCATACGCTTGGCCGACGCCCTGAATGGCCGCTCCTGCGAGCGGGTCGCCGGTTGCCGCGTCCGTGACACGGCCGACGAGTGTTGGGTTGGGTTGAGACGTGGCAGGCGCAGCGCAGAGGGCACACAGCGCGGCCGCCAGAACTAGACGAAGAGACATACATGCAATCGCTAGGCCGCAGGCGTGCGGCCAGAAGACTCCTTGGCGGTCAGACCAAACGAACAGCGCCAGCGGCGCTATGCGATTGCGGGAGGCCCTCGGGCGGGCGTGATAGCCCATGACTGACTGACAACGCTCGCATGCACCGCGACCTGGTGGCCGGAGCCGCCAGCGGGGTCGGCGGGCGCCGCAGTCCCTGTGACGGCGCTGCCAAACGCCGAGCAGGCCGTGCAGTCGAGCTCGTGGCTGTCGCAGTCGTCGCACGGCGTCGTGACGTGATCGCCGTCCACACGGTGATCGTCGGCGTGCAACGCCTCGACCTCTGCCCACTCGATGGCGTGGTGCACCTCGTGCGCCCATGATGCTCCGAGCCCTCCCACGAGGGCAATGAGCATCAGCAGGGCCGGAGTTCGATTCATGACGTGCGCAACGCACAATCTGGCCCATCGGTGCCTTCAGGCACAGCGAATCCCCTGCTAAGGATCCCCCAGACGCTTCACCTAGCGTCGGACCCGCTCACGAGGCCGGCAGGACCGGCATGATCGCCCGGAGCCTCGGCTTGTCCCGGGCAGATGCTAAACCGGCGGTGTCGTTTCGACGGTAGACGCCGCCGCGACCATCTCTTTTGCAGCCTTGCCGTGCCTGGCGACGACCGCCATGTCGCCGGTCAGCTTGAGCTTCCCCGTCATCACGCCGAGGAGCGGGTCGAGGCCTCCGCTGAGCACCTTCCGCCACACATCGTAGGTCCCCGCAATCTCGAACGGCGCGTCGGCAGCGAGGGCGTCAGGGCCGGCCTGCGCACCTGCACAGCGCCCGCTGGCGAGGTCCAGCCAGACCGCCAGCGGGCCGTCCGCACCAGGCGCGTCGCGGGCCACAAGTCGGACGGCGCCGTCCCACGTCGCGGCGGCCTCGGCGTAGGCTGTGCTGTTGTTCAGGGCACCGCAGGCGGCATCGGCCCAGGCAGAGGAGAAGAAAGCAGGCACGGCGGGCGCGGGAGGGCCGGGCAAGCTAGGGCTACCGGACCACGGTGAGACGCGCCGACCGGACGTTTCCGCCCGAGGACACCCGTACCGCGTAGACGCCGGGCGCAAGACCTGCCAGCGGAACCGTCACCTCGGCCGGCTGGCGGGCGGTCTCCGCGAGGACCACGCGACCCTGCACGTCGACCACGAGGACATCGGCCTCGCCTGTACCGTCGAGCACGATGCGAGCGAGGTCGGACGCCGGGTTCGGGGCCACCGTCATCGCCAGCGGGTCAGGCGCCCGTTCGATGGTCGTGTTCATCAGCGCCTCGACCTCGATGCCCTCTCCGAACTCGCTCGTGTTGCCGTCGGCGTCGGTCGCGGTCGACGTCACGAAGAGACCCGCCGCCAGCGGCTCCGTCAGGTCGATGGTGAACGCACCGTCCCCGCTGGCGTCCGTCGTCACGTCCACGGCGCCGACGAAGACGGCGCCCGGACCGAAGCCGTCGGCGTCGAGCGTCTCGTTGGCGAACAGCTCGACGCGGAAGGTCGTGCCCGGGGTGG
>JBCDFF010000442.1:0-3522 GCA_039178415.1 Bacteroidota bacterium | reverse complement strand
TCATCACCAACTGGCCGCTCATCCTGTCCAACGCGGTGGCGATGACGCTTCAGGGAGCCATCGTCGGGCAGATCGTGGTGGTGCGATGGCGGGAACGGCGCCGTGCCGACTAGGGCGCGTGTAGGAGGTTCACGGGCATCCCGCCCGAGTGCGTAGGAGCGCTCCTACAGGTTCGAGATCGGCGCTGCAATTCACGATCCGTACACATTCGGGATCGCAAAGCGGTTCCGGAAGCAATGGCACCGCTTCCATTGGCGCATTGCGGCATGGCCACGTCGCTTGGCATGTTAACGCTGCGTTCTGGAAGCGATTTCGGCGATTTTGGGAGTGAAACCACCGGGTGATGCCCTCGTGGAACCAAACCGGAAGTCGCGGTGGTCTTGGCCGCCAGGCTTCTTCTTCCATAGACACCAACCCGCTTTCACCATGTCGATGTTGCCCTTCCAGCTGATGGGTTCGTGGCTCGCCGACCTGACAGGCAAGCTCCCGGCCCTCACGACCACCGAGCACTGGCACCAGTGCCCCCACTGCGAGGCGACGACGCCCTGGCGCGTGAACGCGCTGCGCGGCGAGTACCGCTGCCTCCGCTGCGGAGACAACCCGCTAGACGGCCCCGCTGTCTAGCTCCCTATCTGGCACCCCCGATCGTCGACCCCACCGACTTATCACCTCTCACGCCATGATCTACACCTCTTATCTCGTCTACGCGCTCGTCGCGCCCAAGGAACCCCCGAAGTCGGCCGCCGCGCCGAAGCCCAACGAGGTGCCCGCGAAGCCGAAGCGCTCGTAACCGCACACCCGAGGGCGGCATCCTCCCGCCCCTCGCACACCGCCGCCGGCCGGGCTTCGTTGCTCGGCCGGCGGCGCTTTGTTTGAGGCAGACGTCCTCCGAGGGGCCTGCCGCCGGGGGGACCTTCTCGTGCACGAGCGCATGCGTTGGATCGGGTGGTCCGCAGGCTCCATCAAGGAAACGACTTCCTTGCATCCATCTTGACATTACAAGTAGGAACAAGAGTGAAATGGCGACCATAGGAGCCCCTCTTGTTCTCCAACTCACACGCTCATGCTCGACACTCTCTCGCAGCCGTGGCCCTGGTACGTCGCCGGACCGCTCATCGGCCTGATGGTGCCGCTGCTGCTCATCGTGGGCGGGCGCGTCTTCGGCGTCTCCGCCAACCTGCGCCACCTGTGCGCCGCCGCACTCCCCACGCGGCTTCCGTTCCTGCGCTACGACTGGCGCGCGACGGGCCTCTGGAACCTCACCTTTGCCCTCGGGATCGTCCTCGGTGGCGTGCTCGCGGCCACGGTCCTCGCCGGGCCCGCCACCATCGACCTCGCCGCTGCGACCGTAGCCGACCTCCGCGTACTCGGGATCGACGACCTCAGCGGCCTCGTTCCGAGCGAGTTGGTGAGTTGGCAGGCCCTCGGCACCGTGCCGGGGCTGCTCATGGTGGTAGGCGGTGGCTTCCTCGTCGGCTTCGGCGCGCGCTACGCGGGCGGCTGCACGAGCGGCCACGCCATCAGCGGCCTCGCCGACCTCCAGGTGCCCTCGCTCGTGGCGGTGCTCGGCTTCTTCGCGGGTGGTCTGCTGCTCACCTACATCCTCCTCCCGATCCTGCTCTAGCCCGATGTCCACCACCACCCTTCCACGTCCGGTGCAAGCACCCCCCGAGGCCGGCCTCGACACCCAGCAGACCGGCGGTGCCGCGCCCAGGCAGTCGGCCTCGCTCGGCAGCTTGCTCGTTTATCTCCTCCTCGGCGCATTCTTTGGCGTCGTGCTCGTCAAGAGCGAGGTCGTCTCGTGGTTTCGTATCCAGGAGATGTTTCGCTTCGACAGCTTCCACATGTATGGCGTGATCGGGAGCGCCCTCGCCGTCGCGGCGCTGAGCCTGCAGGTGATCAAGCGCCTCGGGCTCACCACGCTCGACGGGCAGCCCATCGTGGTGGCACCGAAGCAGTGGGGGACGAGCCGCGTGCGTGGTGCGCGCTACTGGATCGGTGGGACGCTCTTCGGCCTCGGCTGGGGCCTCCTTGGCGCGTGCCCCGGCCCGATGTTCGCCCTCCTCGGTACCGGTCTCAGCGTGATCGTCGTCGGGATCGCCAGCGCGATGGCCGGGACGTGGGCCTACGCCGCGCTGCGCGACCGCCTGCCGCACTGAGCTAGCGATCGCTTTCCTTGAACACGGGCTCGAACTCCTGAAGCGGCATCCCAGCGTGCTCCGTCGCAGCGGCCTCGGGGTCACGGGCGAGTTCGAGGTCGAAGCCAACGCGGTCGGCTCGGTAGGTGCGGCGCTGGTAGTAGATCGGCCGGTCAGCGGTCGTGAAGCTCGTCCGCTCGACGAGCAGCAGCGGGGCACCCTCGGGCACGCGGAGTGCTTCTGCCTCCTCGTCGCGCGCGGCGACCGCCTCGATGCGGACGCGCCCGCGTAACACCGGGATGTCGTACTCGCGTTCGAGGATGCCGTAGATCGTCTCCACGGCGAGGTCGTGGGGGTCGAGGAGTTGGGCGTAGAACGGCGGCAGCCACGTCCGGTCGAAGGCGATGGGGGTGTCGTTGCCGAGGCGCAGGCGGTCGAGACGGATGACGGTGGCCCCAGCGTCGAGGCCCAGGCACGCCGCGGCGGGTGGGGGAGCAGGAACAGCTCCCCAGTGGCGCACCTCGCTTGAGGCGGTCAGCCCCGCGCGCTCCATGTCCTGTGCAAAGTCGGTCAGCCGCACGAGGCCCTGCGGCACGAGCGGCGGCGCGACGAACGAGCCGAGGCCCTGACGGCGGTAGATGCGCCCCTCGTTCTCCAACGTCTGGAGCGCCCGGCGCACCGTGATTCGGCTCACGCCGAACGCCTCGCCGACCTCGTGCTCGCTCGGGAGCTGGTCGTGCGGGCCGACCTCCCCGGCGCGGATGCGCTCGCGCAGCCAGTCGGACACCTGCTCGTGGCGCGGGCGGCCGGAGGTGAGCGGCGGAGGATTGAGGGGCATCGGCGGAGAGCGGCGTGGCAGACGACAAGGGCAGCGAAACATACGGGCGGGGACCGAGCCGTGGTCCGGGCAGGGCATCGTGTAGGGGATTCTTGCACACCTCTATCTACTTGTCATATCGAGTTGACACAACCTGGGGAAAACCCTATGCTGTGTCCGACCGAAAGCGCTTTTTCACCGGCTGCCCTACGCCATGTCCACTATCGCGCCCCCCGCCAACGGCCACGTCGCCTCGACGCAGGACCGCCTCGACGCCATCGAGCGCAAGCTCGACCACCTCCTCCGCGTCGCCGAGCCGCTCACCACAGCACCAAGTGCATTGGCCGCTGCAGCCGATGTGTTCGACGAGCAGGCCCGGCATGCCTCGGCGCGCGGGGTGGACCTCGAAGCGCGGCTCCACCGCGTGCTGGCGCTCACCGAGCGGCTCACCGACGATAAGACGATGGATGCCCTCGAACAGGGCCTGGCCCTGGCGGAACAGGTCCCAGGCCTTGCGGCCATGGTCACCGATATGGCCGATGAGCAGGCGCAGCGTGCCGCCGACCG
>JBCDFF010000441.1:0-3531 GCA_039178415.1 Bacteroidota bacterium | reverse complement strand
GAGGAGACGGAGGCGGAGCGGTTCGGAAGGAAGCACGGAGGGACGTTGGGGTGCGCTGCAGGGGATAACGAGCAGCGGGTGAGTGCGTCGCAAGCAAGGTCAACCGGGATGACAGCCTGCATGTCACAGGGCGGATCCCGTGTAACCTCGGCGGCCCTCAGGCTCGCGGTGAAGCTGGAGCCGCGGCCGAGAAGCCCCGGCTGGAGGTGCTTCGCTGGGCTTGTGCGTCGGAGAGCAACTGCCCGCGACATCCGTGCGGAGCGGGAGCCCCTGCGAAGGTTGCGTCGTAGGCCGGTGAGATCGGTCGGGGTGATACGTCGCGCCCGGCCTACGCCAACCGCCTACTCCGCATGCTCCGCTCGCTCCTGCTCACCACGGCGCTGTTGGCCGCCATCCCGATGAACTCCACCACCGCCCAGGTGCCGGTCACAGGCACGGTCTCCTACACCGGCTCGGGCTTCCTCCACGACTGGACGGGCACGAGCGACCAACTCACCGGCGAGATCACCTACGACGCCCGGCGCCCCGAGCAGACGGTCATCCAGGTCGAGGTCCCGGTCGGCTCGTTCGACAGCGGAAACGAGCGCCGCGACCGGGGCATGCGCGAGGCGACGGAGGCGGACCGCTTCCCAATCGTCTCGTTCGTCTCCCAGGCCGTGTCAGCAGGTGCCTGGTCGGGCGAGCCGGGAGGCCGCACGGCAGCGTGGATCGTCACGGGGAAACTCACCTTCCACGGCATCACGCGGGACGCGCAGGCCCGCGTAGACGTCACCGAGCGAGGGGACGCGCTTCGATTCGAGGGCCGGTTTCGCGTTTCGTTGGAGGCCTTCGAAGTGGACCGTCCGGGCTACGGGCCGACGAGGATCGGCGACCAGATCCGGCTCGCCTTCGATGTGGACATGTCCGTCCCGTGAGACGGCCGAACCGAACTCACCGCCGCGACGGCGCGGCGACGATGGGCACGTCACGGTGACGCAGCGGACCGCCATCATCGCCGGGGCGTGGTGGTGGCTGCACGTAGTCTTGCTCCCTGCGCTACGGGCGAGGGCCTCCGAGTCGGGTCTGCCCGACAGAGAAAGAGGCTGGCCAAGCGCAAAAAAAGTTCGATACACGGTAAGGCCTGTACGTATTCTGCAAGCCAGGCTACGTCGCTAAAACGCAGGCCCTGGGGTGAGGTGCTAGGTCGTTGGATTCGATTCCTTTCGCTGGCTGCGCTGACGATTGCCAGCGCGGCTGCGCAACGTGCGGACCTGCGCTTCGAGCAACTCACCATTGACGATGGGCTGCCGCAGACGTTTGTGATGGCCGTCGCCCGCGACTCCCTCGGCTTCGTGTGGTTTGGTACGGCGGGCGGGCTCGCCCGGTACGATGGGTACGGGTTCGACGTGTTCGAGCCGGACCCGGATGACCCGAAGTCGCTCCCCGGGCCCGTGGTGCGCGACCTCTTGGTGGATCGTGATGGGACGCTCTGGGTGGGACTCAACTCGACGGGGGCCGCGCGCTTCCTCCCCGCCACGCAGCAGTTTGAGCGGCTTCCGATCGGGGAACCAGACGAGGCGCACCTCCCCCATCCGCAAGTCAACGTGCTGCACCAGAGCCCAGACGGTGCCCTGTGGATCGGGACAGCGGACGGCCTCGTGCGGCGAGACCCTGCCACACAGACGCTCACGCACCTCCGCGACGGTGGGCGCTTCGATGTGAGTGCCCTCGCGAATGCAGCAGACGGCGGACTCTGGGTGTCCGTGCTCGGCGGGCGGCTCTACCACGTGGCTCCCGACGCCGCGACGCTCACCCGTCACGACGCGGGGCTCTCGCCGAGACTGCGGACGAACATTACCAGTCTCTACCTCCGCAACGGCCGCCTCTGGCTGGCCACGACCGAGGGACTCCGTGCCTACGACCCCGCCACCGGAGCGTCGCGGGCGTTCGAGGCAGCGCCGCTGCGCGAGCACACCCACGCGCTTTTCGCCGAGCCGAACGGGTGGCTCTGGCTTTCGACGACGACCGGGTTCGTCCTCTTCGACACCAACTCCGAGCAGGTCCTCACGATACGCTCGAACGCGCCAGGCAATGCCATCAACCTCCCAGGGTCCGTTGCCCAGGACCTACTCTACGACCGCACCGGCATCTTCTGGCTGGCCACGGCCGGCAGCGGTGTGGCGTATGCCGACTTTCAGACCTCGCCGATCGTCGTCTACCGCGGGGATCCGGACGACCCGAGCCGGCTCGCCACGCCAAGCCTCCGCTCGATCTCGTCCGACAGCACCTCGATCTGGGCGGGCCTGAACCTGGAGGGGCTCAACCGCATCGACCGGGAGACGGGCGAGGTTACGCGTCTCCCGCGACCGGTGCCGCCGCCTGGATCCCTGTGGGACGACGACGAGGAGGCTACCGTCTATGGCCTCGACTTCGACCGACGGGGGCAGCTCTGGTCGGTAGTGAAGTGGGGGGTCCGCCGGCATGCAGCGTCGGGGGCGGTTGCGCAGGCGTATGCGTTCCCGAGTGTGTCGTACGGGGTCTACCGTCCCGCGTTCGTGCACGAGGACCAGACCGGGCGCCTGTGGGTTGGCGGGAGCGTCCTCGCCACGCTCGACCCGGCGACGGGGCAGTTCGAGGAGACCCTCCCGGTCGTGGCACGGGCCGTCCATGAAACCGCCGACGGCCTGCTCTGGCTCGCCTCCGACGAGGGCCTCCTCCGCTACGACCCGCGCACAGGCGCACGCACCACGTTCCAACACGACCCAGACGACCCGACGTCGATCCCCAACGATCGCCTCCAGGCGGTCGCGGCGCAGAGCGACTCGGTGCTCTGGCTCGGCACGGCCGCGGGCGTGGCGCGCTTCGACGTGACGACGCAGCAGGCCACGCGCTACACGCGTACCAACTCGAACCTCCCCAACAACTTCGTCAACGGCGTGCTCGTGGACGATGCCGGCGTCGTCTGGGTGAGCACGAACAGCGGCATCGCCCGCATCGACCCAGCGACCGGGCTCGTGACAACCATCAGCACCGCGCGTGGGCTGCAAGGCCGCGAGTTCAACCGGGGGGCCTACCACAAAGCTGCTGATGGGACGCTGATGTTCGGCGGGATCAATGGCCTCAACGTGTTCAACCCGGCGCGGCTTCGCGAGAACCCGCATCCGCCCGAAGTCCGGCTTCGGCGGATCGTCGCAGGCAACGAGGTCCTCGTGCCGGGTCCTGGCGCACTCGGTGCCACGCTGGACGCGGGCAAGCCGCTGCGGCTGCGTCCGGATCAGGACGTGCTCTCCTTCGAGTACGTCGGGCTGCACTACGCGGCCTCTGAGGAAAACCGCTACCAGTTCGTGCTCGACGGGGCCGACGAGGACTGGCAGCCGCTCACGACGGCCCGGGAGGCCCGCTACACGCACCTGCCACCGGGATCGTACACCTTCCGCGTCCGCGCCCGCAGCGCCTATGGCGTCTGGAGTGACGACGCGACGCTGGTGACGATCGTGCTGCCGCCGCCGTGGTGGGCGTCGTGGTGGTTCCGGCTGGTGCTCGTTGCTCTGG
>JBCDFF010000440.1:0-3534 GCA_039178415.1 Bacteroidota bacterium | reverse complement strand
GGGGGCTTCCTGGTTGGCATCGGTGGTGAGTTCCCCCTTCCCTTCGAGGCTCCCGTTGTGCTGGTGGTGCGCCCCTCCGTGGAGGTCGTCTTGCTTCCCGGCGAGGAGGCGGGCAACGATGAGTTCAGCCAGACGTACTTCCAGATCAACGGCGACGTCGTCGCCAAGTTTGCCCAGCCTTCCGGCATCACTCCTTTCGCCGGTGCTGGGCTAGCGTTCGGCATCCTCTCCACGACCACGGAGATCAGCGGCACGACAAACGACGAGTCGGGGTCGGGCATCGGGTTTAATGTGCTCGGCGGCATCGAACTCGGCAACGTGGTTACGTTTGGAATCCCGTTTGTCCAGGTACGCTACACCTTCATGGAGGTTGAGTTTGAGACGGGGGGCCTCGAGATTAACAAGGAATCTAGTGGCCTGGCGATCGTGGTTGGTCTAGGCATCCCGCTTGGCCAATAGCGCGTCCCACGCTTAGCTCTGAGTGCCCCAGCGGTCGCGTACTGCTGGGGCACGCTGCGTCTGATGCGCGGCGGTCGCCCAGCCGTGGCGACTATGCCTCAGGCGAGCAAAGCCGTGCGCAGCGCCGCCGAGGTTGCGTGAAGCGGCTGCACGGCTTTGGGGGCATCCAGGAGCGCTTCGAGCGCAGAGGACGTCGGGGCGGCCAGCATGGGGAGCGCCTGCTGGACTACCTCGGGAAACTTCGCCGGGTGTGCCGTGGCGAGGACGATGGTCGGCGTAGCGTCCCCCGTCTCGGCGCGGTAGCGGAGCACGGCTTCGAGGCCGACGGCCGTGTGCGGGCAGGCGAGGTAGCCCGTTGCCTCGTAGGCGTGGCGCAGGCGGCTCAGCGTAGCCGTATCGCCGACGCTCGTGCCCCAGACGTGCTCCCGGAGGCCAGCCGCCCCCAAGAGGTGCCGCAGCCGCTCGAAGTTGCTCGGTGCCCCCACGTCCATCGCGTTCGACGGCGTGCGGACCGACGCAGGGAACGGAGCCGGCTCGCTCTCGTCTTGCGCGAGGTAGTCCGGAAAGAAGCCATTCGCGTTGTGCGCGGCGAGGAAGCGGTGCACGGGTAGCCCGGCGAGGCGTGCGAGCACCCCGCCCGTGAGGTTGCCGAGGTTGCCGCTCGGCACGCACACGTTGGCGGCGTCGAAGCCGCCCTGCACAAACGCCCAGGGGTAATAGAGCATCTGGGGGAGCAGCCGCCCGATGTTGATCGAGTTGGCCGAGGAGAGCGGCACGCCCGCCAGCGCAGGGTCGGCGAAGGCGGCCTTGACGAGTCGCTGACAGTCGTCGAAGGTGCCGCGTACGGCGAACGTGCGCACGCCGGGGCGTTGCACGTCGAGTTGGCGCTGCTGGACGGGGCTGACCTGGCCGTCGGGATAGAGCAGCACCACGCGGAGGCCCGGTCGTCCTGCGAAGCCATCGGCGACGGCGCTGCCTGTGTCGCCCGAGGTGGCGACGAGGATCGTGAGGACGCCGCGTGGATTAGCCTCGCGTGCACCAGCCTCGTGTGTATTAGCCTCGTGTGTATTAGCCTCGCGTCTGAAGTAGGCCAGCAGCCGGGCCATCGTTCGCGCGCCCACGTCCTTGAACGAGAGCGTCGGCCCGTGGATGAGTTCGAGGACGTGGATCCCGTCGTAGCAAACGCCGTCGGGGCCGGTGCCGGAGAGGGAGACGAGCGGGATCGGGAAGCGGAGCGCGTCGGTGACGAGCGCGTCGAGCGCGTCGGGCTCGACCTCGGTGCTCAGCCACGACGGGAGCACGCGCCGCCCCACATCGGCGATGCTGTCAGCGTCGTGCCAGCCGGACGGTAGCGCAGGCACCGAGTCGGGCACGAAGAGCCCGCCATCGGGGGCGAGACCGGTTTGCAGCGCCTCGGCAAACGGAACGCTGCCCTGCATGTGCGAGCGGTCGGCGCGCGTGCTGACGTAGCGTGGCGTCATGACAGGACGCGCCCTCCGACGGTATCCACAGCGATAGGTCCGGTCCAGGCGTCGTGCCCGGCTGCGCGACAAGCGGCACGCATCGCCGCGGCGACGACCGTGGCGTGCGCGTCGTCGTGGCAGACGGCGACCATCGCAGGGCCGGAGCCGGAGAGGCAGCAGCCGAACGCACCAGCGTCCAGCGCGGCGTCGCGGATGGCGGCATAGCCCGGCACGAGCGGTGCGCGGACAGGCTCGGCGAGGCGGTCGGTCATCATCGCCCGGCCAACCTCGCCCCAGTCGCCCGCGCGCCACGCGTCGAGCAGGAAGGCGAGGTGCGCGGCGTTGCACACGGCATCGCCCAGGGGCACTGCGGCGGGCAGCGCCGCGCGGGCGGCCTTGGTGAGTACCTGCACCTGTGGCAGCGCCAGCGCGAGCGAGGGCGTCGGCCCGTCGATGCGGCGGAAGCGCGTCGGAACGGCGGCGTCGACCAGCACGAGGCTGCCGAGCAGCGCGGGGAGCACGTTGTCGCCGTGCCGTCCGCCCGACGCCACGGATTCGGCGTCGAGGACTGCTTCCACGAGCACGGCTTCTGCCACAGGCGCGTCGAGGACGCCCTCGGCGTCGAGGAGGCCTGCCGCGGCAACGGCCCCGGCCACGGCGCTCGCGGCCGAGCCGCCGATGCCGCTACCCAACGGGATGCCCTTTTCAATCACCATCGTCGCGCCGAAGTCGGCGTGGTGCGCTTCTAGCACGAGCCGAGCGGCGCGCGCGGCCGTGTTTTTCTGGTCGCACGACGGGAGGTCGGCGGCCAGGAGGGTCCCACACTGCTCGCCGATGTGCGTGGCGTCCACGCCCACGCCGGGGGCCTCGCGCCGGGTGAGCGTGACGGCGTCGTAGAAGCCGGTGATGGCCAAGCCAAGGGCATCGAAGCCGGGGCCGAGGTTGGAGAGCGATGCCGGCCCCAGCGCGGTCACGGAGCGGAGGGCCGGGGAAGGCGGAGACATGACGGGAGCTTGCATCGCGGCGAGCGGAAAAAGGCACACAGAACGCCTCAGAAATGAGGGCGTCAACATACCGTGCGATCGCCGTGCCGGAAAGGCCGTCTGCTGAAGCTTCACCCCGCCCGAGGAACGCAACATCCACCGTCCCGTTGCTCCCTCGCCCTCACTGAACACACCCATACGGCGACCCGACGCCCCGTCCCATGCACATCGGCCCCATCGACCTCGGCGAGCGCCCGCTCTTCCTCGCGCCCATGGAGGACGTGAGCGACCCGCCGTTCCGCCTGCTCTGCAAGCGCTACGGGGCCGACTTCGTCACGACCGAGTTCATCTCGTCGGGCGGCCTGCTCTACGACGCGCACGACTCGGTCCAGAAGCTCGACATCTACGACGAGGAGCGGCCCGTCGGCATCCAGATCTTCGGCGGCAACCTCGACCAGGTCCGCGAGGCCGCGGCCATCGTGGACCGTATCGAGCCCGACCTCATCGACATCAACTTTGGCTGTCCGGTCAAGAAAGTCGTCTGCAAGGACGGCGGGGCAGGCATCCTGCGCAACCTGCCGAAGATGCAGGCCATCACCGAGGCGGTGCTGGAGGTGGCAACGCGCCCC
>JBCDFF010000439.1:0-3540 GCA_039178415.1 Bacteroidota bacterium | reverse complement strand
GACGCGATGGCGCTCGCGCGGACGCACTACAGCGACTGGTTCGGCCCCTACCCGTGGCTCGACCTGCGCCTCAACGAGTTCCCCGACCTCCAGACCAACGCGACGGCGTTCCCGACGAACATCAGCATGAGCGAGAGCGCGGGCTTCCTCACGCGCCCGCCCGCGAACGCCGACCAGGCCACGGCCGACCTCGCGTTCGTGGTTACGGCGCACGAGGTCGCGCACATGTGGTGGGGCCACCTCGTTGCGGCGGCGGAGGGGCCAGGCACCGGCGTGCTGATCGAGGGCATGGCCGACTACGCGACGCTCCTGCTGATCGACGAGGCCTTCGGCGAGGCGGCGCGGATCGCGTTCGCCGAGCGCCTGGAGGCCCGGTTCCTGCGCGGTCGCCGTGCCGCCACGGCCGTGCCGCTCATGGAGACGCGCGAAGGGCGCGACGAGGTCGCGATCTACAACCAGGGCGCGTGGGCGCTTTGGATGCTCCACACTCACCTCGGCCGCGACGCGATGTTCGACGGGCTCTCCGCGTTCGTCGCCGAGCGCCGCGACAGCCGCGACGCGCCCGCGCTGCAAGACTTGCTCGTCGCGCTCCGCCCCTACGCCGCCGACTCGACGGCCTACGACGAGGTAACCAGCGCCTGGTTTGAGAGCACCACCCTCCCTTCCTTCGCCTGGGACGAGGTTGAAATCACGGAATCGCTCCTCGGGGGCTACGCGCTCTCAGCCACGCTCGCCAACACCGGAGACGGCCGCGCGACGGTCGAGGTCGCCGCCACATCCGGTGAGCGCTTTGGCGACGACTACGTCGAGGCGCGCCAGACCGTCACGCTCGCGCCGGGCGCGTCGCAGCGGCTCACCTGGACGCTCCGCACGCTGCCCGAGCGCCTCGTCGTGGACCCCGACGCTCGCCTGTTGATGCGCGATCGTGGCGAGGCAACCGTAGACGTGTGACGCCGCATCGGGGCGCAGACTTCTCAGGGCGTCGGAATCGAGTCGTAGGGCACGAGCAGCGTCTCCTCTGGCACGGAGATCACGCCCAGGGCGATGAGACAGAACGTGGCGATGAAGAGCAACACGCCCGTCGAGATCGCAATCATGAATACGGTATAGGAGGTGCGGAGCAGGGCATACTTCGCGTTTAGCACGCTGCCGAGCCCGTGCAAGTCCCGGATCATGTTGCGGTAGATGTCCTCGTTGCTCGTCATCATCTGCGCCATCCCTTCCTCGTAGTCGTCCCGCGTCATGTTTGCGAAGTGACCGAAGAACAGGATGTTGTAACCCCCTCGGCTGATCTGATCGAGCGACACCGGCTCCTTGCTGACGCGCGGGCGCGCCGAGCGGATCGCGAAGATCATCGAGATCAGGCACCCCACCATCAGGAACGAGGTGGGGATCAGCAGCCACGGGTTCGAGTCGATCTTCGGCGAGATCGCGCCCAGCAGGATGGGCAGGATCAGGCCGTTGATCGAGATCATGATGTTGGCCTTCGTGTCGGCGATCGCCGAGAGGTCCATGTGGACGCGGTAGTTGCTGCGGAACATCGTCTCGATGCCGCGGCTCGTGCCAAACTTGGGCGCGGCGTCCTTCTTCGCGTCCGCCTTGCCCTTGTCGGGGCTTGCCTGCTTCGAGCCCTTCGCTTTGCCCTTCTTCGACTTCTTCTTGGCCTTCTTCTTTTTCTTCTCCGCAGGCGGATCGGGCGAATCAGTCTCTAGCCCAATACCCTCACCTACGGGTGTTCCGTCCGAGGTCTCCGCACCGCTGACCGCTGCGTCCACCTCGGATACCGCGTCCGTCTCATGCTCCATCCCTTTGTGTGTCACGGCCGAGCCCGAGGCGATATCAGGCGACCCCTCCATCTCGGGATTGCGTTCGCCCTCGCGCTTTGGCTCTTCGTGGACGGCGTCTTTACGCTTGGGATTTGTTGATAGGCGGGGCGTGTTGTCGGCGGCAGGTTCCATGCGGGGGTGACGTGGGGTGAGGCGTCGATGAACGGTGGAGATGGTCCACAGAATCGCATCGGGAAGTCTCTAGCGCAACCTCGTGGCGATGCCTTCGAGCGTTTCCGAGAGCGAGGTGAGCCGGTGCGCGGTCGTCCCGCCGCTCGCCTCACCGTCGAGACGACTGGCGAGGCGGCTCAGCATATCCGACGTGTCGGCATCGCCGCCACCGTTTTCGAGGGCCGACGATGCGGCGCTCAGCGCGGCGTCGAGTTCGCCCGCGACTTCTGCGTCGAGTGCGGCGTCGCGGTTGAGTTGGTCGAGGTAGGCCCGCGCGACGACGGGCTCGGCGGGCCACGTCACCGGGAACTGCTGCTGCGGGTTGAACACGCCGCCCTGGTCGGCGAGCGCTGCTGCTGCGATCTCGTTCGCGCTGAGGAATTCGCTCGGCTCCAGCGCAAACACGTCGAGGCCGCGCACGATCTCAGTGCCGTAGATGCGGCCGTTGTAGAAGTACGTCGACCAGTAGCCGCCGAGCACGAGGATCTCCTCGTGGATCGGGCCGCGGTCGAAGAACGCGATCTCGTAGGGGTTCGCCGAGTCCGTGAAGTCGAGGACGGAGACGCCGCCCTGGTACCACGCCTGCACGAAGATGTCGCGGCCAGGCACCGGGACGACGGAGCCGTTGTGCGCGACGCAGTTTTCCTGTTCGAGTTGGGGGGCAGAGATCTTGTAGTAGCTGCTGAACTCCATCTGGCCGTCCACGATGTCGTAGATCGCGTTCGCGCCCCAGTCGAGCGGGTCGTAGGTGCGGCAGCGCGGGCGGCTGCCCCCGCCCCACTCGTCGGTGAAAAGCACCTTCGTGCCGTCGTTGTTGAACGTCGCCGAGTGCCAGTAGGCGAAGCCCGTGTCCAGCACGTCGTCGATGCGGACGGGGTTCATCGGGTCGCGGATGTCGAGGAGGATGCCGTTGCCGGAGCACGCACCCGCGGCGATGCCTGCCGCTGGGAAGACGGTGATGTCGTGGCACTCGTCCGTCGGGCGCGTCCGCTGGGTGCCGTCGCCGTGGTCGCCGCCTTGCCAGAGGCCTGCGATCTGGCCGGACTCGGGGTCCGCAAACACCGTCGGGCTGTGCACGATACGGGCGCTGCCGGGGTCGCCGACCGGAATCTCGACGACGTCGATGCGGAAGAGCGCCGTGCGGTCGTCGCCGGGCGACTCGTCGAAGCAGCCCGCCAGTTCTTCGTTGTCCCGCACGGACGACGTGCCCGAGTTGTAGACGATGACGCGCTCGTCGTTGGCGTCCACGATGGAGTGGGTGTGCGAGCCGCGGCAGGTCTGCACCTGGCCGACCTGGACGGGCCGCGCGAGGTCGCTGAGGTCGAAGATGCGCAGGCCGCGGAAGCGCTCGTCGCTGATGTCCTCGGCGACGCCCTGCCGCCCGCAGTCCACGCGCCCGCGCGTCTGCTCGACGGACATGATGAGCAGGTCGCCCACGATGGACACGTCGCCCTGGCCGCCGGGGCACACGATGGAGCTGAACAGCTCGGGCGCGCCGTCCTCGACGAGCTTGTAGACGTTGAAGCCGTGGTAATTGCCGACG
>JBCDFF010000438.1:0-3554 GCA_039178415.1 Bacteroidota bacterium | reverse complement strand
GAGGTGGTCCTCTTCGGGGCGGACGCGACCTACAAGGCCCCGGAGGACGCCCGCGTCTACTTCTACGAATGGTACCAGTCTGGAGAAGGCGCTTTTCGAATCTACAGCTCGGTTGACCGTGTGGTGACGTTCGAAGCGCTCCGCGAAGGCGAGGTGCACCTCGAGTATCTGGCATACGGCGAGAATGGACGACCGGCGCTACGAGGGCAACGGACCGTCAACATCGTCCGCTAACGCTCCCGCCTCCCTGGTCGATCTCACCGGTCGGTCTGCGAACACGCCGCTTCGAACACGACGCCCCGGACACTTCCGTTTGGGGCGTCGCGTTTTTTCTGGCACGGTGGCTGCGCGTCCCTCACTGACCCCGTAGCTTCCAGAGCCCTTCCACCCGCCCGATCTCCTCCGATGCGTCTGCTGTTCTGGCTCGTCATAGCCCTACCGCTGCTCGTCGTGTGGCCTGAGGAGACGGGCGGCACCCACGAGCGTACCACGCAAGACCCCTGGCCGGGCACGGGCGCCTGGGCCGATGCCGTACTCGACACCCTCTCGCTCGATGCGAAGGTCGGCCAGCTCATCCTCACCGACGCCCACGGACGTCCCGACCACCTTTCCGGCGCTCACTTCCGTCGGCTCGTGGACCGGGTGGAGAACTACGGCGTCGGCGGCGTGCTCTTCTTCCGAGGCAACGCCGCCGACCAGGCCGAGTTGACCCGCCGCCTGCAGCAGCGCGCGTCCCTCCCGCTGCTGATCGCCCAGGACATGGAGACCGGCGCGGGCATGCGGACCGAAGGGACTACCCGCTTTCCCAATGCGATGGCCCTCGGAGCCACGGGCGACCCCGCCCTCGCCTACGCCATGGGTCGCGGGATCGCCGCGGAAGCCCGCGCCCTCGGCATCCACCAGAACTATGGACCGGTCGCCGACCTGAACACGAACCCGCAGAACCCAATCATCAACGTTCGGGCCTTCGGCGCTGACCCGCGCGCCGCGAGCCGCATGGTCATCGGCTATACGCAGGGCTTGCAGGACGGCGGGGCCATCGCCACCCTCAAACACTTTCCTGGACACGGTGACACCCGCATCGACTCGCACGCCGACCTCCCCGTCTTGCAGTTCCCGCGCGACCGGCTCGACGCGACCGAGTGGGTCCCGTTCCGTGAGGGCATCGCGGCCGGCGCCATGAGCGTGATGACTGGCCACCTGGCGCTCCCTGCTTTGGACGACCGTCCCAACACGCCTGCCTCGCTCTCGAAGCCCATCACGACCGGCATCCTCCGCGAAACCCTCGGGTTTGCTGGGCTCATTGTCACCGACGGGATGAACATGGAGGGCGTGGCTAAGCACTATGCGCCCGGCGAGGCGGCCGTCCGTGCCGTCGAGGCGGGGGCCGACCAGCTCATCCTCACGCGCGACGAGTCGGCCGTGAAGCGCGCCCTGCTCGCTGCCGTCCGCTCGGGTCGACTCGCAGAAGACCGGATCGACGCGTCCGTACGCCGCATTCTGCGGGCGAAGGAGTGGCTCGGGCTCCACAGGCCGCCCGAGACGGCCGAGGCCAACACGGAACCCACCGCCGCGCCGCTTCCGCTCCCCGTTGCAGGCACGCCTGCCGATGCCGAGGGCTACCCGTGGGGCAGCCGCGCGCTCCTGCAGCGGACGCCGCCCCGCCCCGACCTGGACGCCCTGGCGCCCCCCTCGGCCGCGCTCCTGGCCCGCAACGCCCGGCTCGCACGCACGGTCGCCCAGCGGGCCCTGACGCTCACTCGCAACGAAGGCGATGTGCTGCCGCTGCACCCCGACCAGCGCGTCCTCGTGGTGGCCGTGTCCGACGGCAACCAGGCCTCGGTCGCGCGCCCGCTGGCGAACCGGCTCACCGGCCTCCTCACAGGCGAGGCGACCTACCGGTTTGTGCGACGCGTCGCCACCGACGCGGAGCACGCCGCGCTCGCCCGCCTCGCAGCCGACTACGACCTCGTCGTCGTCTCAACGCATGTGCGGGTGCGCAACTACAGCGGGCGCATCGGGCTCCCGTCGCGGCACCAAGCCCTCGTGAACCGCCTCGTCGCAACGGACACGCCGGTGGTGCTGACAGCATTCGGCAACCCCTACGTGCTACTCGGCATCGACCAGCCTGCAGCCTTCCTCGCCGCCTTCGACACGCGCGACTATGTACAGGAGGCGGCTGCGGACGCGCTCCTCGGCCTCCACCCCATCCAGGGCTCGCTCCCCATCGACATCCCGGGGCTGCACGCGGTGGGCGACGGCATCGTGGTCCCCCAGGCCCGCCTCCGTGAGGGCTCCGCCGACGACGTAGGCATGGCCGCCGACTCCCTCGATGCTGTAGATGCCGCGATGCAGGAGGCGGTGACGCGGCGCGTCTTCCCCGGCGCTGCCCTCGCCATCGGGCGCGCGGGCGTGCTCGTGAAGGACGACGCCTACGGTCGCTTCACCTACGGCGAGCGGTTCGCCGATCCCATGCTGCGGCAGCGGGTGGGTACGGATACCGTGTTCGACCTGGCCTCCGTCACGAAGGTCGCGGGCACGACCGTGGCCGCGATGATGCTCGTCGACCAAGGACGCCTCGACCTCGACGCGCCGGTTGCCCGCTACCTCCCCGCGTTCGGGGCCGGCGGCAAGGACGTGGTGACGGTCCGGCAACTGCTCGCGCATCAAGGGGGGCAGCGCGTCTTCCATCCGTTTCACACGCACGGCGTCACCGATCCCGACTCTGTCCGCGCGTTCATCTACGCCGACTCCCTGCGCTACACGCCTGGCCAAGGCACGCGCTACAGCGACTTCGACATGATCGTCCTCGGCGACGTGATCGAAGCCATCGGCGGCCTGCCGCTGGACGAGTTTCTGCGCCAGGCGGTGTTCGAGCCGCTTGGCATGACGAACACGGGGTTTCGGCCGGTCGGCCTGCGCGACCGCGCCGTGGTCCCCACGGAGATCGACCGCACCTTTCGAAGCCGCCTTCTCCAAGGCGAGGTTCACGACGAGACGGCCTCCATCCTCGGCGGCGTGGCCGGGCATGCCGGGCTGTTCTCCACCGTGGAAGACCTGAGCACGCTCGCGTTTATGCTCGCCAACGGGGGCACAGCGCACGGCCGCCGCTTTTTCTCCGCGGAGACGCTGGAGACCTTCACGGCACGCGTGTCGCCGCGGGGCGCGTTCCCGATGGCGCTCGGATGGATGGCCTACCGCCCACCCGCCGAGGGCTTCTCGTCGGCCGGGCAGCACTTTGGCCCGCGCAGCTTCGGACACACGGGCTTCACCGGCTGCTCTCTCTGGATCGATCCCGACCAGGAGCTGTTCGTGATCCTCCTCTCGAACCGGACGTGGCCGAGCCGCGGGCGCTCTGCCATCAACCGGCTCCGCGCAGACGTGGCCGACCTCGCAGCCCGGTCGGTGGTAACAGAGCCGCACGCCGTGGAGTGGATCGACTAGAGCGTGGATCGACTAGAGCGTGGATCGACTAGAGCGTGGATCGACTAGAGCGTGGATCGACTAGAGCGTGGATCGACTAGAGCGTGGATCGACTAGAGCGTGGATCGACT
>JBCDFF010000437.1:0-3573 GCA_039178415.1 Bacteroidota bacterium | reverse complement strand
CTCACCTTCCGGCTGGCCGACATCGGGTCGAGCGGCTCGGTGAGCATCGCGCCGGTCTACACGGTCGTCTACGACAACGACCCGCCGCGCCTCCCGCAGAGCGTGATCGACGCGGCTACCGCTGAGGGCGCGCTGTTTGCCAACACGGCGATGCCGACGACGCACCACATCTTCCGCTTCGCCCTCGTGGTCGGGTTCGACTGAGCGCGGCGGGCTGTAGGTGCGTAGCGGTCGGCCGGGACGACGACGCGAGGCAAGCTGGGTCGCTAGCCGGGTCTGGCCGCCAGCCGGGCGTGGCCTGCCGTTCGTCGATCCCCTCAGCGTGAACCTCCGGGAGGTCGTATCGTAGAGGGGACTTTGCCCTGCCTCCTCTCGCTGCCCCGATGGCCGACTACGACGACGTCCCGACCGAGGACGTACCCTCCGACGCGCCGCCCGAGGCCTCGCTGTCGCAGCGGCTGCGGAGCGCCCGACGTGCTCGGGCCCACGAGAAAATCTTGCAGGAGAAGAGCCTCGCCGAGCGCGCCACGGAGCGGCTCCAGGCGTCGCAGGCCAACGCCTATGGCTTCCTCGATCAAGCGGGTGAGTTCTTCGCCTTCGGGGCGCAGTTCTTCGCCCGGTTTTGGCGGCGGCCCTTCGAGTGGAAGGAGCTGCTCAAGCAAATGGACGAGGTCGGCGCGAAGAGCTTCCTGCTCACCGGCACGACGGGCTTCGCCATCGGGATCGTGCTCTCGATGCAGAGTCGTGGCACGATGGCCCGATTCGGCGCAGAGATGTTTCTGCCGAGCATGCTCGCGCTCTCGGTTGTCAAAGAGATTGGCCCCGTGCTCACCTCCCTCGTGCTCGCGGGGCGGCTTGGGGCCGGCATCGGGGCCGAGATCGGCTCGATGAAGGTCAGCGAACAGATCGATGCGCTGGAGGTGGCAGCGCTCAAACCCTACCACTACCTCGTGGTGACACGCGTGCTCGCCTGCATCATCATGTTCCCCATCATGACCGCGATGACGGATTTCCTCGCGCTCGTGGGCGGGTTCATCGAGAACAGCTTCGCCACCGGCATGGACTACCGCATCTTCATCGACGAGGCCTTCTCGAGCCTGCGCTTCGTGGACATCGTCGTGGACACGATGAAGACGAGCGTGTTCGGCTTCCTCGTCGGCATCACGTCGTGCTTCCTCGGCTACACCGTGCGCGGCGGCACCCGCGAGGTCGGCCAGGCCGCGATGCGCGCCGTCGTCGTCTCGTCGCTCCTCATCATTCTCGCCGACGTCGTCATCGTGCGCCTCTCCCTGATGCTCTTCGGCGACGTCAGCGAAGCCGCCTAGCGAAGTGAGAAGTCAGAACGATGAAGTGAGAAGTTGGAGCTCGTACACGGCTTCCCCTTCGATTCAGAATTCTGGGCTGCTCCCTGGCTTCGAGCGTTTCACCCCCAACGTCCTACTTCGACCATGCCTGCTAAGGTCAAAGACAGAGACCAGGCTCCGGTGACGGGGGGTGCGCCGCCCCCGCCGGACCACGTCATCGTGGCGCTGCGGGGCGTGCACAAAGCGTTCGGAGCGAAGCACGTGCTCCGCGGCGTAAGCGTGGAACTAGAGCGCGGCACCTCAGGCGTGATCCTCGGTGGGTCGGGGACGGGCAAGAGCGTGCTCACGAAGCACATCGTGGGGCTGCTGCGGCCCGACGCGGGCGAGGTGTGGGTCAAGGGCGAGCGCGTAGACCTGCTCCGCGGCGACGCCCTCGACCGCAAGCGCCTCGCCATCGGCTACCTCTTCCAAGGCGGCGCGCTCTTCGACTCGATGACGGTCTACGAGAACATGCGTTTCTTCCTCGACCGCCACACGAAGATGTCGAAGGGCGAGAAGGACGACCGCATCGACGAGCTCCTCACGGCGGTGAAGCTGCCCGAGAAAGGGCCGCAGTATCCAGCGGAGCTCTCGGGCGGCCAGAAGAAGCGCATCGGGCTGGCGCGCGCGCTCATCCTCAAGCCCGAGATCATCCTCTACGACGAGCCGACGACGGGCCTCGACCCGGTAAGCGTCCGCGTGGTGAGCGAACTCATCGTCGAGCTGCGCGACACGCTTGGCATCTCGTCGCTCGCGATCACGCACGACCTGCTGGCCGCGAGTATCATTACCGACCGCGCCCACTTCCTCTACGACGGCCAGATCGCCGAGAGCGGAAGCCTGGATCAACTCAAGCACTCCGCGCACCCCGCCCTACGCGAGTTCTTCGGCAACGAGCAATGAAGTAGGAGGTGAGAAGTTTGAAGTGAGAAGTTGTCAGCACCTCGATGCGTCTCGCTTGCTTCAAACGACCAGCTTACTCCACTTCTAACATCCTACTTCCAACTTCTCACTTCCCCTCATGTCTCGACAGGCTCGGCTCGGACTGCTCATGATCGCGGGGATCGCCGCGTTCGTGCTCGGTCTGTTCATCATCGCCAACCGGACGTTCCTCTTTTCTGACACCTATCGGGTGCAGGCGCAGTTCGACCGCGTGGCGGGCCTCCAGGGCGGCGGCCAGGTGTTCTACCAAGGCATCAACGTGGGGCGCGTCGAACGGGTGGCGCTGCCGCCGCGACCGGGCGCGCCAATCACCGTCTACATGGCGATCCGCGAGGACGCGCAGCACCTCATCCGCGAGGACTCGCGCGCGCTCATCCAGACCGACGGCCTCGTGGGGAGCGTCATCGTCTCGATTACGGCGGGCTCGGAGCTAGAGCCGCCTGTGGCCGAGGGCGGCCAGCTCATCGGCGTCAACCCGCTCGACATCAGCGAGGTGTCGGACCGGCTCTTTGCCTCCGTGTCGCGCTTCGACTCGGTGACGGTCACCCTGACGAGCATCATGCAGGACATCCAGACGGGCGAGGGCACCCTCGGGCGCTTCATCTACGACCCCGCCCTCTACGACGGCCTCGTGGCGACGGCCCAGGAGACCCGCGTCTCGCTGCGCGGCATCACGGCCCAGGCCGACACCCTCGTCACCATCGCGGCCACCGCCTCGGCCAACATCGAGTCGATCATCAGCAAGGTCAACGAGGGCGACGGCACGCTCGCGCGCTTCATCAACGACCCCTCGGTCTACGAGAACGTGGAGGACGCTACCGCCCGCCTCGGGGCCATCGCCAACGACCTCACGCTCGTCCTAGAGCGCTCCGAAGACGCGGCCAACTGGGGCAACCTGGCCATGTTCAGGCTCGCCGAGAACATGGAGGCGCTCAAGCACAACTTCCTGTTCAAGGGCTACTACGAGGACCGTGGCTACCTCGAACTCGCGCCCTTCGAGATCCGCGAGCGGGCGCTCTCGGAGACCTACGAGTCCCTGGAGGAGCGGGCACGCGAACTGTACGAGCTCGAACAGCGCCTCGAAGCGCTGCGCCAAGAGCTCGAGGCGCGCCAGGCGAGCGAAAACGCGTCGGGCGATGGCGTCTCTGCCGAGGCAGCCGTGCCTGAGGCTGCGACGCCAGCACCAGCGCTGACGCCTCCCACTGTGGCTCTACCAAGCAGAGCGACAACCGAGCCCCCCGCCGAGCCTGCGTCGGGCGAGGGGGACGCGGACGGTCAGTAGCCGTTG
>JBCDFF010000436.1:0-3624 GCA_039178415.1 Bacteroidota bacterium | reverse complement strand
TACCCTCGGTTTGTGGAGTGGGTGCAGTCGAACGGGGCGAGCTATCCGGACTGGTATGGGGCGTCGCACCGGTCTCCGAGTCACCTCTTCGGCATGGAGTAGGGTACCGAAGAGTGTGGCTTGGACGAGGAGCGCCGGGGCGTCACGCGACGACTCGGCGCTTCGCTGTGAACTCGACGGTCAGCGCACGAGCAAGAGCTTATGCGTCGCGGTGATGCCGCGCTCGGTGAGCCGTGCTCGCACCACGTAGATGCCCGCCGCCTCGCCCGAGAGGTCCGCGGTCACCTGCGCCGACGCCCCCGCCTGCTCCGTGAGCGTCCACCGCTGCACCACCCGCCCGAGTACGTCGAGCACCGTCACCTGATACGCCCCGCCTAGCGGTAGGTCGAGCGCCAGCGTCGTCGTGCTCGCGAACGGGTTCGGGTAGGCCGCCACGCCGATAGCCGTCAGCGCGTCCGTGCCCGCGAAGGCATCCGTGCGCTGCTCCTCCTCTGCGTGTCCGCCTGTCTCGACCACGTCGATGCCCGTGAACGTGGCCGTGGCGAGTGACCCCACGTAGTCGAGGTCGGTGGCCGTCACCGCGAGGCCAACGAGCGCCGTCTCGGGCAGCGGCAGCACGCCTGCGGCGACCTCGCGCCAGGTGATCCCATCGTCGGAGGTCTCAGCCGTGAGAACGTCGCCCGCGCGGGTGAGCCGCAGCCACGTCGGGGCGAAGCCGCCTTCAGCAGCCTCGCCCGCGACGATGCTCTCCATTTCGCTATCCGTCTCGGCGCGGTACTGGACGTGGAGTCCGCGCTCGGGCGTACCGAGCAGGAAGGCATGCGCGGAACCGGGATTGTCCGACGAGCGGATCATAAGGCCCGCCTTGGCCCAGGGGTCGAGGGCGAAGTCGTTGCCGGGTGCGATGGAGGTCAGGCGTGCGGCGATGAAGCCATCGCCGACGAGAGGGCGGTAGGCGAACTGGAAGCGGTCGTGTGGGCCCCAGATGTCGCCGGAGGCGGTGACGGCGGCGAGGTCGGTGGCGTCGTCGTAGGTAGTGGAGCCTGGCGCGACGGGTGCGCCGAGGTCGGCGGCCACCCAGGGCTCAGGCAGGCCGTGCGACGGGGGAGGGACCACGCCAAATCGGTAGATCGCCAGGTCCCCAACTTGGTCGACGAAGAGGGACGTAGAGCTCACAGCCAGGCGAGCGCCGAAGAAGAGGAAGGGCCTAGGGCCGCCAGGAGGCTCGATCACCTCGGTCGGGCCCCAAGCGCCGTCCTCGTCCTGATCGAAGCGAAAGACTGCTCCCACTGCTCGGGTGCTCTCCACATCTCGATTGGACGTGCCAGCAAAAAGCACGTCCCCTGCCAAGGAGAGGGATCCGATGCTACTGTCGGTCTCCAGCGTCTGCGTCAACGTCCAGCCTCTGCCAGGAGCGCGTCGATAGACGTTGATGGTCCCCAGAAAGTCCGAGGGCCCCAAAGCAGTCCGACAGGCACTGAGCAAGAGGTCGCCCGCAAGGACTACGGAAGGCAAAGCTACAGTGCTCCGAAAAGATGAGCACTCGAGAGCACTGACCTGGAGCCACGCGCTCGTCGTGGGCTGGCGCTCGTAGACGAACGTGTCGGAGTCGTACGCATTGGTGTCGGTGATCTTGATGACGGCTCGGTCGCCGTCCAGGTCGAGCCCGCTGCCGAAGGCCGTATCTGGAGCGTCGGCGGGTGCCTGGATCATAGCCGTTTCAGGCCAGTCCCCTGACGCGTTGCGCTCGTGGACAAAAACGCGCCCTGGCGGGCGGTCGCTCGTCGACCCGGCGTTGATCGGTGCGCCGATGAGGACGCGATCCCCCGAGAGCGCCAAGGTGCGGCCAAACTCGGAGCCCTCCGGCACGTCGTCGCGCGTGATGGAGGCGGCGAGCGTCCATGAGCGCTCTCCCGTGCGCTCATAGATCCGCACCTCATCACGACGTTGGCCGGGTTCTGGCCGGAGTTGAGGGTCGAAGTTGCTCGTCACGATGTAGTCGTCGGAGACCTCAATCGTGCGAGGCTCAAACTCGCCCGTCTCAATGAGGGTGCTGAAGACCCACAGTCCCGCATCGTCTTGCTCGTAGACCTCGATGCCGCGCGGATCGGTGTCGTTGTCCGAGGCGCCGAAGATGTCGCCGAGGAAGAGGAGCGACGCCGTGGCAGCGACGGAGGGCGCTCCGTCGTCGTCGAGGAGTTGGACCGGCTCGGTCTGCGCCAAGGCTGGTGGTGTAGCCAGACAGATCAGGGCAAGAACGAGAACGCGCATGGCGAGTGGATGGAGCGTGGGCGATGGTGGTGCGCGCAACGTAACGCCCGTCAGCGACAACGCCTAGGACCCTCGGAGACGCGCGAGCGTGTGTAGGTTTGGGACACGGATTCGTAACGGGAATGCGACAGAAGAGACGGGTCGAGACGAGGCGGGATCAAGTTGAGACAATGCCGTCCCGGTTCGGAACCCAGGTGTGACTGAACGCGGAGGCAAACAATCTTGGCGCGCAGGTTGCTAGGGTGCGCGGCGTCCGCGTCTTCCTGTGCAAGCCCTCACCCGCATGTCGCTCCGTTATCGGTTTGCGACGCTGATCCTCACGGTCGGCGTCGCTTTCGCTAGTATCCCCGCCCACGCGCAGAATGTGCCCTCGGGCTTCTTCGTCGAGAACGCCGCCGGGTCCGCCTCCTTTGCCAGTCCGACCAGCATGGCCTTCGCCCCAGACGGGCGGCTGTTCGTCACGGAGAAGCAGGGGCGCATCATGATCGTCAAGAACGGCCAGAAGCTGAACACGCCGTTCCTGAGCATCACCAACGAGGTCCTGAACTCGGGCGACCGGGGCATGACGAGTGTCGCGATCGACCCCAACTTTGCGCAAAACCAGTACGTCTACGTCTTCTACAGCGTCAACCCGGGCGGCGGCGCGGACAACAACAACATCCGCGACAGCTTCGGCCGTATTGTGCGCTACACGGCCAACGGCGACGTCGCCAACACGTCCAGCCGCCGCATCATCCTCGACAACGTCCCGGCGTGCTTCACCTCGCACGTCAACGACGCCATCCGCTTCGCTGACGACGGTTCGCTGATCGTCTCGACGGGCGACGCGGCGAGCTTCCAGCAGATGGACGCAGGCGGACTCTACGACGCCTGCTTCGGAGCGGGCAATCCGTTCCCGCAATCCGAGGACATCGGCGCGTTCCGCTCGCAGCAACTCGAAAGCCTCGCCGGTAAAATCCTCCGCATCAACCCTGCCAACGGGCAGGGCTACCCGTCGAACCCGTTCTACAACGGCAACCCGAACGCGAACGTCTCGAAGGTGTGGTCCTACGGCCTGCGCAATCCGTTCACCATCACCATCCGCCCTGGCACCGGCTCGCGCAACGTCAACGACGGGCGTCCGGGCACGGTCTTCACGGGCGATGTGGGCTGGCGCAACTGGGAGGAGATCAACGTCGCACGCGACGGCGGCGAGAACTTCGGCTGGCCGTGCTATGAGGGGCCGTTCGAGCAGAACGAATACCAGCGCGCCAACCCCGACTCCAACGGCTGCGACACCTACACGCAAGCGCAGACCGTCAACCCGTCGCTCTACTGGACCAACCAGCCGTCCAATTCCTTCCCGGCAGGCCT
>JBCDFF010000435.1:0-3641 GCA_039178415.1 Bacteroidota bacterium | reverse complement strand
GTGGGGCTGCAGCTGTGCCTGTGGTCCTTCGACATGCTCCGCATCTCGTTCGGCGAGACCATCACCGACCGCTCCTACGCGCTCCTGACTGATCCAGCCCTGACGCAGTCCTACATCGACAACGCGCTGATCCCGATGGTGGAGGCGCTCGACGGTCACCCGGCACTCATCGGCTGGGAGATCTTCAACGAGGCCGAGGGCATGAGCGATGTGTTCGGCTGGGACTTCAATCGCCACGTCCCCATAGAGGACATCCAGCGGTTCGTGAACCGCACAGCGGGGGCTATCCGCCGCGCCGATCCCGATGTGCCCATCACCAACGGCGTGTGGTCGTTCTTCGCGCTGACCGACCGGCCGACGGCCCGCCAATCCGCGGCCCGGCTCAACCCGGAGCGCCTCGAAGCCATCCGTCGCGACCTCTCCGTCCACTACCGCACCGAGGTCAGCCTCGACGAGACGCGGCGCGTCTACGACCTCCTGCACAGCGGCGGCAACCAGAACTACTACCGCGACGACCGCCTTATCGCAGCAGGCGGTGACCCTGACGGCACGCTCGACTATTACAACGTTCACTACTACGAGTGGGGGGGCACGCCCATCTCGCCATTCCACCACGACAAGCAGTTCTGGGGCCTCGACAAGCCGCTCGTCGTCGGCGAGTTCTACATGGGCGAGGGGCAGGACGGCAACGACAATGCCGTCTACGGCGTCCCCTACGAGGAGCTCTTCACGAATCTCTACGAAGCGGGCTACGCCGGGGGGCTGGGATGGCAGTGGTACAACTTCCCCGTGAGTGCCGAGGGGGTCGTGAACTGGCCTCGGATGTTGGAAAACATGGCCACGATGGCCGAGACCTATCCGGCCGATGTCACCCTCTTCCTCGGGCTGCGCATCAACGCCTTCCGGGCGTTCCCTGAAGACATCGAAGCGGGGCAGGAGAGCATGCTGTCCTGGGTCGTGTCGGGGGCGTCGTCCGTGTCCATCGATGGCGAGCCCGTAGACAGCCTCAGCAGCCGCGTGGTCGCCCCGAACGTCACGACGACCTACACCCTCGAAGCGATCAGCCGCGCCGACCCGTCCGAGGTGATCGTCGAGAATGTGACCATCAATGTCTTAGAGCCCAACCAGGTCAACCGTGCGCTCGCTCAAGCTGCCACGGCCTCGACCATTGAGACGTGCTGTGGCGTCGCTCGGACTCCTGGACGGGCGGTAGACGGCAATCCCAACACCCGCTGGAGTAGCGAGTGGGAGGACGGCCTTGCCGACGCCAACCCCGACGACGAGTGGCTCGCGGTCGACCTGGGGCTAGCCTTCGAAGTCGAGCGCATCGTCCTCGACTGGGAGGCGGCCTACGGACGGGACTACGACCTCTGGACCTCGCTTGATGGGCGGAACTGGACAACGGTCCACGAGGAGCGCGGAAGCGATGGGGGGCGCGACGAGATTGTCCTGTCCGAGCCTGTCATGGCGCGCTACGTGCGGATGCAGGGCGTGGCTCGAGCTACCGAGTTCGGCTACTCGCTCTGGGAGTTCGAGGTCTATGGCCTCGTATCGCCCCTGCAGCCGCCCGCCGTGCAACTCACCCTGCCCTACGAGGGCGCCATCGTGGCACCGGGAGCGGAGGTGTCCATCGAAGCCATCGCATCGGACCCCGACGGCAGCGTCACCTCGGTCGAACTCCTCGCCAACGACACCCCCTTGAGCGAGAAGACAATGCCACCCTACGCGACGACGTGGGACGCCGTCCCGGCCGGCACGAACCAACTCACGGCGCGCGTCACCGACAACGATGGGCTCATCGTGGACAGCGCCCCATATCCCGTCTATGCCTACGACATCGCGGGCTACACCCGCTATGAAGTCGAAGCTGGAGCTACCGACGGCGATGCGACGGCGCAGGTATCTCCAGGCTCCAGCGGCCGGTTCATCTTGATCCTGGGGCCGACGGGGACCGTCACCCTCCCCGTTGATGTGGCGACAGCGGGCACCTACCTCGTCACCCTGCGCTACCGCGTGGGCGTCGGCGAAGAGAGCATCCGGACGGTGCGCGTAAACGATGGCCCGGCGATGCCGCTCCGCTTCAACGGAACGGGTGGAGTCTGGCTCGACCGCGGCATGGAACTGGTCCTTGACGCGGGCACGAACTTCATCGCCCTTGGCACGGGCACGGCGTCGCTCGACCTCGACGTGGCGACAGTCAGCCCGCAGCCGGTCGTGGTCAGCACAGCCGATGACACCGCCTCGCTCGCCTTCTCGCTGGGGCAGAGCTACCCCAACCCGGCACGGGCCACCACCACGCTCGCCTACACGCTCGACGCCGCCAGCCCTGTCCGCCTCGACGTGTTCGACGTGACCGGGCGGCTCGTGACCACGCTCGTCGATGCCGAGCAGGCGTCCGGGACGCATACGGTGCGCTTCGACACGCGCGGGCTAGCGAGCGGGGTGTACGTCTATCGCTTGCAGGCCACCTCCGGCGTGCAGACCCGCCGCTTGCTCGTCGTCCGCTAGCCGCACGGTCCATGTTGCGCCTCGCCTTATTTATTGTTGCTGCGCTCGCGCTCACGGGCGGGATCGTCACGGAGGCACAGCTAGGTAGCGGGGGCAGCGTGCTTCCGGTCGGCGCTGACGAGGCACAGGCCGACGATGACACAGTACGCCCCAACGTCCTGCTCATCATGACCGACGACCAGGGCTGGGGTGACCTCCGCGTGCACGGCAACCCCGACCTCGACACCCCCGTGCTCGACGCGCTGGCGCGGGAGAGCGTTCGCTTCGACCGCTTCTACGTCAGCTCCGTCTGCGCCCCGACCCGGGCGAGCCTCCTCACGGGCCGAGACCACCTCCGGACGGGCGTGCAGTGGGTCACCGGCGGCCTCGAAACGATGCGCCCCGAGGAGGTCACGATCGCCGAGGTCTACCGCGACGCGGGCTACGCCACGGGGCTCTTCGGCAAGTGGCACAGCGGCGCGCACTATCCCGCTGACCCGCGCGGCCAGGGCTTCGAGACGGTCTTCGGGTTCATTGCCGGGCACCTGAACAACTACTTCGACACGGACCTGCTGCACAGCGGCGAACTCGTCGAGACGGAGGGCTACATCACCGACGTGCTCACCGACGCGGCCATCAACTTCATCGAGGCCGAACGCGACCATCCATTCTTTGCCTACGTGCCGTACAACGCGCCGCACAGTCCCTTCCAGGTACCGGACGCCTACTTCGACAAGTACGTGGAGCGTGGCTTCGACGCCCGGATGGCGAGCATCTACGGGATGGTCGAGAACATCGATACCAACGTCGGTCGACTCCTCGCGGCCCTCGATGCGACGGGGCAGGCGGAGCAGACCATCGTCGTGTTCTTGACCGACAACGGCCCGAACGGCGTGCGCTACAACGGAGGTATGCGAGGCACCAAGGCCAGCGTCCACGAAGGCGGCGTCCGGGTCCCCCTCTTCATTCGTTACCCCAACCAACTACCCGCCGATCACGTCGTGCGCCCGCTCGCCGCGCACATCGATCTGCTGCCGACGCTGGCCGAGCTATCCGACGTGCCGCTCCCGGACAGCCTCGATCTGGATGGCAGGAGCCTCGCTCCGCTGATGCGCGATGCGGTCCCGTCTGCCGACTGGCCGGAGCGGCGGCTC
>JBCDFF010000434.1:0-3658 GCA_039178415.1 Bacteroidota bacterium | reverse complement strand
CGGAGTCGGCTCGACGTTCACCGTGACGATCGCAGCGCCCCCCGTGGATCACGACGTTGCACCACCGATCGATCTGGACGGGTTTGCGGTGGCCTTGGCGGTGCCCAACCGGACGCTCCGTGAGGCGCTCGCGGTGCGCCTCCGCGTGTGGGGCCTCGACGTCACGCCGTATGCCAGCCTCGCAGACGCTGAGGCATCGCTGGGAGCCGGGCAGCGCTGCCACGCCCTGATGCTGGATCTCGCTGCCGGCGAGGTGAAGGCGTCGGGGATCGCTCGGCTCCATGACGCGCGTCCGGGGCTTCCGGTCGTGGGTCTGGCTAGCCTGCAGCAGCCCGTTAGCGGCCTGCCGCTCGCGAGGCGCCTCACGAAGCCTGTCAAAGACGCTGCGCTGGAGCAGGCGCTGCGCTCGGTCCTCACGCCCACCCAGGAAGCGCAAGCGCAGGCCGGGGCCAAGACCGACACCGAGATGGACGCCGAGACGGGCGCCCTGCGCGTGCTGCTCGTCGAAGACCACCGGATCAACCAGAAGGTAGCCCTGCGCCTCCTGGAGCGCCTTGGCATCGGTGCCGACCTCGCAGCAAATGGCCGCGAGGCGGTCGACGCCGTGCAGCAGCACCCCTACGACCTCGTGCTGATGGACGTGCAGATGCCGGTCATGGACGGCGTCGAGGCGACGCGCGCCATCCGCCAACTCGACCTACCCGCCCAGCCACGCATCGTCGCACTCACCGCCGAGGCCATGGACGGCGACCGCGCCGCCTTCCTGGAGGCCGGCATGGACGACTACCTCTCGAAGCCCTTTGGCCTAGACGACCTCGCGGCCATCCTAGACGAAACGAGCCGGGCCGCCTCGTCTGGAGATCCGACACCGGGCCGGGCGCTGGGATCGCCTGGAACCGAGCCACACACGATAGAGCAAAGGGCCGCAACGAGCGCGGCCACGGTAGCCCCCCTGGGCTACCAGGCGCTCCGTACTCGCCTCGCCCACCTCGTTGGTGACGACGACCCGGTATTCATCCGCGAGACGCTCACGAGCTTCCTCATGGGCGGGCCGCTGCTGCTCGGCGAGATCCTAGACGCGCTCTACCGCGACGACCGCGCGGCGGCGCAGAAGGCGGCCCAGACGCTCCGGTCCAGCGCTGCGCTCCTCGGCGCCGAGGCGCTCACCGAGGCCTGCCGAGGGCTCGAAGCCGCGCTGCGTGCTGAGTGCGTTCCCCCGGAAAGCCCCGACGTGCAGGCCGTCCAACGTGCGTACCTGGAGCTACAGGCTCGCCTGGACGCCGTCCTCGCCGAGGCGCACACGCAGCGCGCCGCCGAACCGGACGCGGCCTCACCCCGTCGCGCTGCCCTGGCGGAGCTGGGCTAGCTCTTCGCTGACCTCGATCAGCCGCTTGCCGGTCACCTGGGCGATCGCCCACAGCAGCTTCGCGGCTAGCCGAGGGCGCTGGTCGATCAGCTTGTGCAGCACAGGCTGGGCGAGCACCGCCACATGCGTGTCGGTCCTGGCGCGGATCGTCGCCGAGCGGACCGCCTCGTTCAGCAGCGCGATCTCCCCGAAGCAGGCCCCGGCCGACAGCGTGTGCACGATCCAGTCCTCCGGCTCCGCGACCACCACGACGTCGCCCTCGCGGAGAACGAACAGGCCGAGGCCGGGGTCGCCCTTGCGGAAAATCGTTGCGCCCGCCATGTAGTAGCGGTCGTGCATGGCCCGGTGCAGCTGGTTCCGCTCCCGGTCCGTCAGCGCCGCGAAGAGCGGACTGTGGCGGAGGTACGCGGTGTCGTCAGCGGAGCGGGAGAGGGCCGACCAGAGGCTCATGGTGCCGGGACGGTGAACGAGGTCAGGGAGACGACGACAGGGGAACGGTCGGGTCCGTGGGCAGCGCGAGGACGAAGACGGCACCTGAGGAGGACTCGGCGGTGCCGGGGCGCGCCTGAAACGTAAGGCTCCCGCCGTGACTCTGGGCGATGTCGTGGCTGATGGAGAGGCCGAGGCCCGTTCCCTGCCCGGTCGGCTTGGTGGTAAAGAACGGCTCGAAGAGGTGGGCCTGGGCGTCGGTGGGCACCCCCGGGCCGTTGTCGGTCACGGTGATCGTCACGCGGTCGTCGGACCGGAGCGTGCGCACGGCGACCGTGGGCTGGTAGGCAGCGGGTGCGCTGGGAGCCGCGCTGTCGCCGGAGGCAGGCTGGGCAAAGCCGCGCACCGCCTCGAAGGCGTTGTTGTACAGGTTGAGCAGAACCCGGCCGAGGTCCTGGGGCGTCGCCTCGACGCTGCCCGCGTTGGGGTCGAGGTCGCGCTCCAGCGTGACCTGGAAGCGGGGGTCGCGCGCCCGCATGCCGTGGAAGGCGAGGTTGAGAAACTCCTCCACCAGCGCGTTGATGTCCACCGTCCGGCGCTCGCCCTCGCCGCCGCGCGCGTGCGCGAGCATGCCCCGGACGATGCCGTCGGCGCGCCGCCCGTGCTCTTCGATCTTAGCGACGTTGGTGCTGAGGTCGGCCAGGAGGTCGACCATCTCGGCGCGGTCGTCGTTCGTCAGCGTCGCCGGGTCCCGGTTCAGGAAAGCCGTGAGGTCGTCCACGTAGTCGGTCGAAAGGGTCGCGAAGTTGGTGACGAAGTTGAGCGGGTTCTTGATCTCGTGCGCGATCCCGGCCGTGAGGCGGCCCAGCGAGGCGAGCTTCTCCGACTGGACGAGCTGCGTCTGGATCGCGCGCTCGCGGTCGAGGGCCTCCTGCAGCTTCGCCGTGCGCTCCTCGACGCGCTCCTCGAGCGTCTCGGCGTAGGTCTTGAGCTGCGTGTCCGCCTCGGCGATGGCGTCGGACATCTGGTTGAAGCCGGTCGCAAGCGCCCCCAGCTCGTCCGATGAGCGGATCTCAACGCGGGCGTTGCGCTCACCGCGTTCGAGGCGCTGTACGCCCGCGAGCAACTGCGCGAGGGGTTGCAGCAGGCTCGCGCGGAAGAAGAGCGGCAGCACGCCCAGCACAAACACGGTGGCGAAAAAGACGATGCGCGCCAGGGGCCCGACCTCCGCGTGGGCGCGAGGACGGTAGCGTGCCGCAAAGTCCTCGACGAGGCCCTGGCCCGGCTCGATGAGCAACGCCTCGGCACCGAGCCGCACGGGAAGCGCCACAGCCGGGCCGTCGTTCCACAGGCCCCGGAGCCCGAAGGTGGGCGCGATGGGCGGACCTTCGTATCCGAGATCTACCGTCCCATCGGGATACAGCGCTGCACGAAGAGTGACGGGGACGCCGCGCGAGAACTCGTATTCGTGCTGCCAGGTGAACTGCACCGCATCGTCGTCCATGGCGACGAAGGTGCGTGCCTCGGCCCCACCCGAGCTGCACGGGGCCAGGAGCGCGGCGACGAGCGGCCCACCGGTGTTGAGGAACGGCACCGCCAGGTCGGCAGGCTGGTCGAAGTGCAGCGCGCCGTAGGGGTTCGGATAGACCGTCTCGAAGGCCCCGTCGAGCAGCGGGAAGGCGAACGGCAGCGCGAGGCCCTCCGCGAGGTCGGTGTCAGCCAGCGCCTGTCCGCGTGGCAGCGGCGCAGGCTCGGCGTTGTCGACGGCCGCGGCGTTGTCGACGGCCGCGGCGTTGTCGACGGCCGCGGCGTTGTCGACGGCCGCGGCGTTGTCGACGGCCGCGGCGTTGTCGACGGCCGCGG
>JBCDFF010000433.1:0-3674 GCA_039178415.1 Bacteroidota bacterium | reverse complement strand
GTGACGATGTCGAGGCGTGCGCGGACGTCGGGAGCCCGCACGTCAGGACCGGAGCGGGACGGCGCACCGCGTGGGGGGCGACCGCCGGGGGGACCGCCACCAGGAGGCCCCCCTCCAGGAGGCCCCTCTCCAGGAGGGCCACCTCGAGGCGGACGACCGCCCGGCGGCGGACCGTCGGGGGGGCCCGCGCCGCCCTCGAACGTGAGGCGGACGCTGCTAGCCACCAGGCGCGGTGCCGTTGGAAGCCGGTCGCCGTCGCGGGCGAACCAGAACGTGGCGGCCTCCACGCCGCGCGGGAGGCGGTCGAGGCGGACGCGCCACACGGGCTGCCCGGCGCGCGTCTCGGCGACGAGGTCGCGCACCTCGGCCACCCGGGCGATCGGGTAGGGCAGCGTCATGGGCCGTTCGAGCCACGCAGCTCCACGCCCGAGCACGCGGCGCAGCGGGTGCGTCTCGCGCTCGTAGTCGGCCGCCCGGGTGGGTTCGCCGTTGACCTCCAGCGCCCGCACGTCGGCGTCGAAGCGGGGCAGGCCTGAGACCGCCTCGCCGTCGAGGCGCACCCGCACGTCCACGTCAGCGCGGAGTTGGTGCGTGCCCTTCGGCCCGTCCATCGTGCGGTCGAGCGTGAGCGAAAACGCGACGCCGTCCACCGCCCGCAGCCGCTCGGCCTGCTGCGCCCGCCATGCTGCGACCAGCGCGTCGCCGTCGGCGGCGTCCTGCGCATGGAGGCCCGGCGCGCCTGCCAAGAGCAACGCAGCGAGCACACCCACAATGGTGAACGAGAGACGCATCAGGTTCGGTAGCCGTAGAGTCGTACGGGTGGAGGGCGGATTCGTCGTGCGGTTGGTGGATTCAAGAACGGACCACCTGCGCTGCAGTTGTCACGAAGTCGTGTCGGAGGCATCGGCATTCTACGGCATCGGGCTGCGCGATGCCCTCCGGGTGCAACCTCCGCGGATTCACGCCCTATGTTTGCCCTGCACGATTCTTGTGCGTGTCCCCTTTGTCGACCGACGATCGCTCCATGACCACCCCGCACCTGCTTCTTGTCGAGGACGACCCCGACCTGAGCACCCTCGTCGCCACCCGCTTCACCGACGCGGGCTACGAAGTCACGACCGCCGACACCGGCCCCGCCGCCCTCGACGCCGTCGCGCGCCGCGTGCCCGACCTCGTCCTCCTCGACGTGATGCTGCCGGGCCTCGACGGCCTGGAGGTGTGCCGCCGCCTCCGCGCGGACCACCCGCTGCTCTACATCATCATGCTCACCGCGCGCAGCGACGAGCTCGACCGCGTCGTCGGGCTGGAGGTCGGGGCCGACGACTACGTCACGAAGCCGTTCAGCATGCAGGAGTTGGTCGCCCGCGTGCGCGCCGCGCTGCGCCGCCTCCGCCGGATCGCGGAGCTGCAAGCCACCGCCCCGAGCGACGCGCCAGGCGAGGCCCCCATCACGTTCGACGACCTCACCATCGACCCCATGCGGCGCGAGGTGACGCGGGGCGGCACGTTTCTCCACCTGACCGTCCGGGAGTATGACCTCCTCCTCTACCTCGCGCAAAACCCGGACCGCCCGTTCTCGCGGACGCAGCTCCTGGAAGACATCTGGGGCATCACCTACGAGGGCTACGACCGTACCATCGACAGCCACGTGCAGCGCCTGCGCGCCAAGCTGGAAGACGACCCCGGCGCGCCCCGCTTCGTCCGCACCGTCTGGGGCGTCGGCTACAAGCTGGCCTCGGAAGCAGAGTGAGGGGATGTGGGCGTTTGAGGGTATGAGGGTGTTCTTGTCATGAAGCACCGAGCTTCAGAAGCGACGCAACGGGTGGGACTGCCTCCGAGCGACGCGGTGCCGCCGACATCACCGGTGGCCTCGCCCCCCCACACCCCCGCACCCCCACACTCGAGCACCCTGTTCTGGAGGCTCGCGGCGCTGCTCGCAGGGGCGCTCGTGGCGACGGCGGTGCTGTCGGTGCTGCTCGCGGCGACGCTCGTGCGGAGCGAATCGTCGGCGCTCATCGAGCGGAGCCTGACGCTGCGCCTGGACGCGCTCGCCCGCGAGATCGAGGACCGGGCCCTTGTCTCGGCCGACACGCTCGCGCTACCGGACCTGCTGCGCTACGACCTCGCCACGCGCTTCGCCGACCCGCTCGCGCTCCTCGACACCACCGGGGCCGTCTTCGACACGTTCGAGCCAGGCGGGCTGTTTGCCGAGCGCGGGCCGTCCACGCCCGCGTTGGCGGTGCCCGACAGCGCGGTGGCGGCCCTCCGCGCCGGACGCATCGCCGTGAACCTCGACGTGTGGCGCACGGAGACGTCGTGGGCGGTGGCCCCGCTGCTGGACGACGCGGGCTATCCCGTCGCGGGCGTGGTGGTGCAGCCGCTCACCGGAACGATGCAGGAAGAAGCTGGGGGCGCGCGGCGTGCCTACCGGAATGCGCTGCTGCTCGGCGGGACGATCGCGCTGGGTCTCGCGCTCGTGCTCGGCGGGACGCTGACGTGGTGGCTCGTACGTCCGATCCGCCGCTTCACGCAGCGCGTCGAGCGCATCGGCGAGGGCGACTATGCCGCCCGGCTGCCCGTGGAGCGCGCCGACGAGATCGGCCGCCTCGCCGCCGCGATCAACGACATGGCCGCGCAGGTCGAGGCCAGCATCGACGCGCTCGCGGCGACAGACCGCATGCGCCGCGAACTGGTCGCCAACGTGGGCCACGACCTCCGCACGCCGCTTACGGCCATCCGCGGCTACCTCGACGAGGCGGCGCGCTACCTCCGCGAGGGCCGCCCCGACGACGCCCGCGAGGCGCTCGCCATTGCCCAGCGGCAGGGCCGCCAGATGACGAGCCTCGTGACGGACCTGTTTGAACTGAGCACCCTCGAACAGGCCGCGTCGTCGTCCGCGAGCGACCTGGTGGGCACGCTGCGGCTCGGCCCCGTGCCCCTCGGCGAGCTCGCCCGCGACGCGGCACGCGCCCACGCCAAGCGCTACGCCGACGCCGGCGTCACGCTCGACACGGCGCTCCCCGACGGGCTGCCCGTGCTGAACGCCGACGGCGCGCGGCTCGTGCGGGTGCTGGACAACCTCCTCTCGAACGCGCTGCGCCACACGCCCGAGGGCGGCACGGTGCGCCTGAGCGCCGAGGTCACCGACCGGAGCGCCCACGTCCACATCGCGGACACCGGCGAGGGCATCCCGGCGGAGCTCCTGGCGACGGTTTTCGAGCGCTACTACCGCGGCACGTCGGCCCGCACGCGCGACGCCGACGGCGCGTCCGGCAGCGGCCTCGGCCTCGCGATCAGCCGCGCCATCGCCCACGCCCACGGCGGCGACCTCACCGCGACCAGCACGACCGGCGAGGGGGCCACGTTCACGCTGACGCTGCCCCGCGAGGGTCTCGGCTAGCGGCAACGCTCAGGTCACGGATTGGGCTTGGGAGGTTCTGCTGGCCTCCGACCACAACGGACCAAGGAGAACGGACACCGATCTAACCCTCGACGCCCCGAGCCGACTCCGATCTTCTGCTCGGATCGGCCCACAAAAAACGCCCCCAGACTCGGAGCCTGGGGGCGTGAACCGGAGCGGACCAGGATGCTGACGCTCGTCACCTCGTCAGCGTGGGCGGCCAGCCGAGCCGTTTAACTGGCAAGCCCGTTGTGAACGGGTCCGTTCCGGATGC
>JBCDFF010000432.1:0-3678 GCA_039178415.1 Bacteroidota bacterium | reverse complement strand
GCCCTAGGCATCATCTCGGCGAGCGTCAACCGCGTGAACGCCATCTTCGAGCGCGACCTTGCCGTCCGCTTCGTACTCGCTGAGAACAACGACCAGATCATCTACGGCGACGCTGACACCGACCCGTTCACGACGACGGGTGGAGCACTCCTGGACGAGACGCAGATTACCATCGACGACGTCATCGGAGACGAGAACTACGACATCGGCCACCTGATCTCTTTCGATGAGGGTGGAGGGCTCGCTGGCCTCGGTGTGGCGTGCTTCACGGGCTCGAAAGCCTATGCCTACTCGGGCGTAGGCAACGAGACCACCGCTTTCGACCTCCTCGTCTTCCCCCACGAGCTCGGCCACCAGTTGGGAGCCCCCCACGCCTTCGTGCAGCCCTCGTCCGACTTCGACCCGCAGTTTATCGGCGTCGAGCCGGGCCCGGGCTACACCATCATGTCGTACCCACACTTCGCGACCTACCGGCGGCTCGACGAACTGGTCGGCTACCACTTCCACGGTGCGTCCATTGACGACATGGATTCGTTTGTGCGCAGCCCGCAGGGCACCTGCGGCACCGACACGCCCACCGGCAACGACGCCCCCGTCGTGACGGCACCGGCCACCATCACAATCCCGCCGGGGGCGCTGGTCACGCTCGACGGCGAGGCCACGGACGCATCGGGCACCACGCTCACCTACGCGTGGGAGCAGATGGACCTCTACGGCAACGGCACTGGTGCTGTCCCGCTGATCCGTGCGCTCGACCCCAGCCCGAACTCGGCCCGCACAATCCCGGACCTCCGCCGCTTTCTCGACGGCCGCCCCTACCGCGACGAGGAACCCTTGGAACCAGGCGTAACCTATCGCTTCCAACTGACGGTCCGCGACAACGTGCCCGGTGGCGGCGCCCAGGGCGAAGCTACGACCCGCGTTAGCGTAACCTCGTCCGACACCCCGTTTGCGATCACGTCCGTTCCGGATGAGACCGTCTATCAGGTCGGCGATATGGTCGAAGTCACCTGGAACGTAGCCGGGTCCGACAGCGACGAGGTCGGCGTCTCCGCCGTCGATGTGCTCGTGTCCACGGATGACGGCGTGACCTGGTCCCCGCTCGTGGAGAACGTCCCCAACGACGGGTCCGAAACGGTGACGATGCCCGCAACCCCCACGGCTGACGGCCGGTTGATGGTCCGCGCCGTGGGTGCCCCGTTCTTTGCGGCCACCGAGGAGTCGTTCGAACTGAGCAGCATCGTGTCGGCTGGCGATGAGGCTGCCCCACAGTTCGTGTCGGTCTCGGCCGTGTGGCCCAACCCCGCAGCAGACCGGGCGCGCGTCCAGGTACGCGTGCCGGAGCCCACATCGCTCCGCGCGACCGTCTACGACGCCCTCGGACGCGCCGTGGCCGTAGCCAAGCGGTCGGCCACCGCCGGTGCCGTCACCATGGAGATGAGCACCGACGCGTTGGCGGCAGGCGTGTACCTGCTCCGCGTCGAGGGTGACACGTTCGTGGAGACCCGGCGCTTCGTCGTCGCACGGTAGGCCCGCCGCGAACCAAGAGCCCGCCTGGAACCGGCAGGCTCCCAGAAACCCGCATCGCCGTCGAGGCCCCCATCGGGGATGGCCTCTGCAGCGGCGCGAGTCTTGCCGCCACGCCGTCTAGATTACGCCGTCTCGATGCGCAGGAGGAGGCTTGCGATCTGCCATCCGACCTCGGTCTTCCTGAGCGAGATGGCGTTCTCGAAGCGTGCCCGGTCGCCCTGCACCGAGGTGCTGCCAACGGGGCGCTGGCGATGGCTTAGGGTGTCGTTGACCTCGACATCCAACTTGGACGTCCTGAATTTCGACCGTGCGGAGTGTGCTGCGGCTCTGCTTCTCGGCGGGCATGCCCATGTTGGGGCCAAGGATGCTGAAGGCGCACCCGCTTAGAACAGGCCGTTTTTGTTGCGGACCGCACCGCCATTGACGAACACGTAGAAGCGCATGAAGGTGTCGAGGGGCTGGATCGCGTCCCAGTGCTCCACGATCTGGCCGTCCTTCAGGCGCCACGTATCGATGATGTTGAGCCCTTTGGTGTCGTCGCCGCGGTGGGCCTGGCGTACGGTCGCGTGCGAGTGAAACGTCACGTAGTCACCGTCGGCGCGGGCGTGCTTCACGTCGTAGGTGTAGTCCGGGAACCGTTTGGCGAAGGTGCTCACATACTCGATCAGCGCCGACATCCCGTCGGGAATCCCTCGGCTGTGCTGGACGTAGGGGTGCGCGCCGAACGTCCGGCGAACGTACCCAAAGTCGTGGGTGTTCATCAGGTTGTAGACGAAGTCGGTGACGACGTTCACGTTCGCTACTTCGGCATCGGTCCACGCGTCTGAGCGCGCGACATCGACCGGGAGAATGGAGGCGGCCATGGTGCTGTAGAAGGTGTGGGAGTGGGTCAGGGGCGGCCCGGAGCACGTCCGGCGGAACGGGTCGAGGATCGACGAGCCCGCGATAGGATCCGGGGCGAGGCCCCTCGATTTTTTCCGGCCGCAGTGGCTTCATGCCCGCAACGTACGGTACCTTCCTCGCCGGATCAAGAGTAAAATACCGATTGGTACAAAAATGTCAGATTCCTCCCCTAAACGGCGTCGCGGCCGGCCCAAGACGATCGACCGCGAGCGCATCCTCGCGGTGGCGACCGAGAGCTACTGGCAGGAAGGGCCCGCCTCGGTGGGCGTCAACGAGATCTGTCGCCGCGCTGGCATCTCGAAGCCCGGCCTCTACCGCGAGTTCGGCGGCGAGGACGGCCTGACCGCGGCCGTGCTCGACCACTATTGGAGCACAGTCATCCGGCCGGGCTTCGGCCCCCTAGCCGCAGACAAGCCCTTCGCCGAGGTGCTCGGCAAGGTGCTCGTGTGGCTCACCTCGGAGCGGGGCACGCCTGCGGGCTGCCTCTTCGCCAAGATGCGTTCCCTGCCCTCAGACCTCGGTCCCGAGACGGCGGCCCGCGTGGCCGTCCTGCGTACCGAGATGCGGGGCGTCTACCAGGCTTGGTTCGAGCGCGGCCTGGAACGCGATGAGGTGAACGCCGCGATCACGCCCGAGCTTGCGGGCTACCTCCTCGACACCCAGCTGAAGGCGGTGCAGATGCTCGTCGCCGAGGGCGAGCCGCCCGACCTCGTCCGCGAGCAAGCGCGGCTGGCGCTGGCCTGCCTGCTGACGAGCTAGCGCAGAGAACATGATGGCTACTGGCGACAAAGGCTAAACACACAGACCCTACGCGAGGATACGAGCCTGCCTCGTCACGACCCAGACGGGCCGGTTCTCCTGGGGCGACGGCGGCCTTCCTCACGCGCGCCGAACGAGCGCACCATCGCGATCCGTTCTGTCATGCCTGCACCGGTCTCCGCCGCCACCATGCCCTTCAAGAAGGCAGGTATGGAATTGCTCGACGGGCTTGAGAACCCATGCCGCTCGTAGAACGGCCGATTCCATGGGACGTCTGCGAAGGTCGTGAGCGTCACGCCGACAGCGTGCTGCGAGCGCGCCGCTTCCACCACACGGGCGAGGAGCGCCCCTCCGATTCCTCTCCGTCCATAGTCCGGATGCACCGACATCTCGTGAAGATGGACGTACGCTTCCATGCGGGTCGCGCACGCAAACCCGACGACCGCTCCGTCCTCTTCAGAAACGAACAGAAGCCCTGCCCTCAGG
>JBCDFF010000431.1:0-3679 GCA_039178415.1 Bacteroidota bacterium | reverse complement strand
CCTCACGCTACTGCCATTGGCGCCGAGGCAAGCGTAGCTTCGGACTCGGCGTCGAAAAAGTGCAGCTTGCTCGTGTCGAGCGCGAGCGTGATCGGCTGGCTGGGCTCGGGGAGCGTCTGCGGGGCGAGGCGTGCGACGATCTGGTGCGCGGCCTGGCCCGGCGTGCTGGCGTAGACGACGACCTCGCTGCCCATCGGCTCTAGCACATCGATCTGGAACGTGGCAGCCGCTGTGGTAGTGGGGCGCGCGGGGCTGGCCTCGGCGTAGAAGTCCTCGGGGCGGAGGCCCAGCGTGACGGCCTGGCCGACGTGCCCGGTGAGCGTGTCGCGCCAGGTGGCGTCGAGCGGCACCGTGAACGCGCCGTGCTGCTCGCGGAAGACGAGACCGCTGTCGCGGACGATGCTGCCCTCCACGAAGTTCATCGACGGGCTCCCGATGAAGCTCGCCACGAAGCGATTGACGGGGTGGTGGTAGAGGTTGAGCGGCGTGTCCATCTGCTGCACGTAGCCGTCCTTGAGCACCACGATGCGGTCGCCCATCGTCATCGCCTCGACCTGGTCGTGGGTGACGTAGATCATCGTCTTGCCGAGCGTGCGGTGGAGCTTGCCGATCTCGGCGCGCATCTGGACGCGCAGCTTGGCGTCGAGGTTGGAGAGCGGCTCGTCGAAGAGGAACACCTCGGCGTCGCGGACGATGGCGCGGCCGAGCGCCACGCGCTGCCGCTGGCCGCCGGAGAGCTGCTTCGGCTTGCGGTCCAGGATCGGCTCGATGCTGAGGATGGCCGCCGCCTCGCGCACGCGCCGGTCGATCTCCGCCTTCTTGACCTTGCTCAACTTCAGCCCAAACGCCATGTTGTCGTAGACATTCATGTGCGGGTAGAGCGCGTAGTTCTGGAAGACCATCGCGATGTTGCGGTCCTTCGGCGCGACTTCGTTGACGACGCGGTCGCCGATCTTGAGCGTGCCCGACGAGATCTCTTCGAGACCCGCAATCATGCGGAGCGTCGTGCTCTTGCCGCAGCCCGAGGGGCCGACGAGGACGACGAACTCGCCCGCGTTGATGTCGAGCGAGGCCCCGTGGACGGCGACGTAGCCGTTGGGGTAGACTTTGCGGATCTGGTCGAGGTGGACGTGGGCCATGACGATGGGGGAGGCAGGGCGATTTGGTTTTGTTCGGCTTCCGTTGTCATCCTGAACTCGGTTCAGCATCTCAATGGAATAGGAAGAGATCCTGAATCAAGTTCAGGATGACAAGAGTGGTTTTCTGCGCTGGATCAACCTTTCAAGCCACTCGTAGCCGCGCCTTGGATGAAGAGGCGCTGGAACGTGAGGAAGATGATGAGCATCGGCAGCGCGATCGTGATCGAGCCGGCCATGAGCATGGTCCACTCGACCTGAAACTCGTAGCGGAACATGGCCATGCCGAGCGGCAGCGTGTACATGTCGGGCGTCGTCGTGACAATCACGGGCCAGAGGAAGTCGTTCCAGTTGCCCTGGAACGTGTAGATGCCGAGCGCCACGAGCGCCGGTCGGGACACTGGGAGCACCACGCGCCAGAACGTCTGGAAGCGGCTGCACCCGTCGATCCGCGCGGCCTCCTCCAGTTCCTTGGGCAGCGACTCGAAGAATTGCTTCATCAGGAAGATGCCGAACACCTGCACGAGGCTCGGCATGATGAGGCCGGGGTAGCTGTTGATGAGCCCGAACGCATTGAGCAGCATGAACTTCGGCACGAGCGTCACGTGCCCCGGGATCATGATCGTGGCCAGGAATGCGTAGAACAGCAGGTTGCGCCCCGGGAAGCGCATCCGGGCGAAGGCATAGCCCGCAAGTGCGTCGAAGAAGAGGTTCGACGCGGTTACAATCACGACGATGAGGAGGCTGTTGCCGAGCCAGCGCGGGAAGGGGATTTCCGTCCAGAGGCGCTTGTAGTTCTCCAGCGTTGCGGGGTCGGGGAGGAGCTGGATCGGCCAGCTGAACACGTCGCCCGGCGGCTGGAACGAGATCGAGATCGACCAGATGAAAGGCAGCGTGAAGAGCAGCGTGGCGCCGAGGAGGAGGAGCCACGCCCACGACTGGCGCGCCCACTGGCGTAGGCGCTTGGCCAGCGGCACGGGCGGTGCCTCGGGCAGGGGCAGGGTCGCGGTGTCAGGCATGGGGCGTGGGGAAGCGTGCGGGTCTAGCGCAAGGCGGGGGAGGCCGGAGGCTCAGCATGTGTTGCGTGTTGCGTAGTGGGTGTTGACCTCGATCCGATACGCAACACGCACTACGCAACACGGACCGGCAGGCAGCTCCGACCTGGCTTGAGGGAGCGACTTAGGCTTCCTCGGGCTGGATGATGCGCCGCTGGATGATGGTGAGGATCAGGATGATGACGAACAGCACGATCGACGCCGCCGACGCGTAGCCGAAGCGGAAGTACTTGAAGGCACTGTTGTAGATGTGGTAGCTCACCGTCGTGGTGGCGTTGACCGGGCCGCCGTTGCTCATCACGTAGATCTGGTCGAACACCTGGAAGGAGCCGATCAGGCCGAGCGTGACCACGAAGAAGAACGTCGGGCGCAGGCTGGGCACGGTCACGTTCCAGAACTTGGACCACGCGCCTGCCCCGTCTACATCGGCAGCCTCGTAGAGCGTGCGGGGGATGCCTTGCAAGCCGGCCAGGAAGGCGATCATGAAGTAGCCCGACGTGGACCACACGTTGAGCGCCATGATGGAGCCGAGCGCCGTCCGGGGCGAGCCGATCCAGTCGGGGCCGTCGATGCCGACCCACGACAGCATGTAGTTGAGCAGGCCCGTCTTGGAGTAGATCCAGAGGAAGATCACCGAGGTCACCACCGACGACGTGATCGCGGGGATGTAGAACGCGGCGCGGAAGAACGCCTGGCCAGGGATGCCCTGGTTGACCGCCATCGCCAGGAGCAACGCGAGGAACGTCTGCACGGGCACCACGCCGACGGCGTAGACAAACGTGTTGCGCAGCGCGATGTGGAAGACGTCGTCCTCGGCCAGCTCGAAGAAGTTGTCCAGCCAAATGAACGAGCGGTCCGTCGTGAGCAGGTTCCAGTCGTAGAACGCCAGCGCCAGCGAGAAGATGATCGGGCCGAAGGTGAACACCGACATGAGCACCAGCGGCGGCAGCAGGAACGCGTACGCGGTGAGCGCTTCGCTGGTCTTTTCGGAGAATCGGGACATGGACGTCGGGGGCTTCAGGCGCGCTCTGACAGCGGAGATTGATCGTGCTGCGTAGGACGTGTTGGGCCGAGGTGGGCACACGCGGCGCTATAGCGCCGCGCAGGGGCGTTGATCGTAGCTCCCCTCCTGGACAGAGCCTGCCCTCGCGAACGCGGGGCAGGGTTTGGGAGTGGTCGATCATCGCGCTCCAGTGGGGCTTCGTGCCAGCGTGGGTCTACCCCCTCTAACTCCCCCTGTCCAGGGGGAGAACTGTTCGTGCTTTGGCCCATCAGCTTCATTGAGCACTGCTATACTTCAAAGGATGGTTGGCAGGGTTGCTAGGACGTCTTGACCTCGATCCGATACGCAACACGGAATACGCAACACATGCTGTGACGCCGGACTCGCCAGGATGGCTGTGTCATACCACCCCTCCGCTATTCGAGGCGGCGCTGGAGGCGGGCGAGCGCTTCGGTGACGGGCGTGTCGAGGATGTAGATGGCCTG
>JBCDFF010000430.1:0-3691 GCA_039178415.1 Bacteroidota bacterium | reverse complement strand
CGAGGGTCCGCTGGAGCGTGCGACGGACGAGGCCGCTCAGGCGGTCGAGCCGGGAGGGCGGGGCAGGGGAAGACGCGGGGGGGAGGTCGGCCATCGGAGAGAACCGTGGAGAGAGCCGGTAAGGGCGGGACACGAGGCGCAGGCGAACGCGTAGGGCCAAGGTAGCCGCTCCGCCCGCTGCCTCGCTCCGCCCGCTGTTTCGCTCCGCCCGCTGTTTCGCTCCGCCCGCTGCCTCGCTCCGACTGCTATCGCGTCATGCCCGCTGCCGCTCTCGACCTCCGCGCCGTGCTCACCAACGCCCGCGTCATCGCCGTGGTGGGGTGTTCGCCGCGGGGGTCCCAGGCGAGCCACCGCATCGCGCGCTACCTCCAGGGAGCCGGCTATCGCGTCGTGCCTGTCAACCCGCACCACGAGACGCTGCTCGGCGAGCCCTGCTACCCCAGTCTCACCGCGATCCCGCCGGGCATCGTCCTCGACATCGTGAACGTGTTCCGGCGGCCGGTCTTCACCGAGGGCGTGGTGGCTGACGCCGTGGCGCGGATAGAGACGACGGAACAGCGTCCGGTGATCTGGACGCAACTGGGCGTGCACAGCGCGGACGCCGAGGCGCTCGCCGAGCAGGAGGGCTTGCCTTACCTGGCCGACCGCTGCATCATGGTGGACCACATGCACGTCGTCTGAGGTGGCCTTCGGTTCCATTCTGCGTGCCCCGTAGGTCGGTTGCGGATCCACGCGCGCTCCGCGTCGTCATCCCTACACGGCAGCACAGCCTCAAGCAGCAGCACGGCCTCAAGCAGCGCGGTCTTTGCGGACCGCTGCGTCTTCCCGGTGCTGCCTTCGCTGCCCGGTGTCGGGCCCGCTGGCCTAGACATCCGCCCGCCCCGGCGGGTATCGAGCCTGTCCCTGACAACCTCCACCACGCCAGTCTTGCCCTTCGTGCGCGCCCTCGCTTTTCTGCTGCTGCTTCCCCTTGCTGTGTTCGCCCAGGCGCCGTCCGCGCTGGACTACCGGCCCCTCATGCTGAGCGGGCCGGACCTGGCCCCGCTCCTGGCACCCGCGCCCGATGCCGCGATGCCCGACGCCCTTCGTGCCTACGCGTACGCCGACGGGGCCTGGGCGCTCATCCCGGTGCAGACGCTCGAACGGCTGCGCACCGACCTCGCCTTTGCCTACCCCTCCGAGGTCCGCGAGCGCTCCGACCTCGACCCCGACACGATCGACGACCTGCTGCTCTACGCCGACCCGGACCTGCTCATCGGGGCCGACCCCGACCCCCGCATCGACGAGGACGACCAGGTGTTGCTGCTCCCGGAGACGTTCGGCATCGAAGCGCCTGCAGGCAGCACCCCGGAGGGGCTCCCGGCCGACGCCCTCGTGCGCGTCCACGTGGCCGACCCGTTCGGGGGACCTGACCGTGTGGCCTACCTCGCGCTCGCCCCCGATGCCCCGCCGGTGCCCAGCGCGGGCGTGCGCTACGACTACCGCCCCGAGAGCGCCACCTACGACTACATCGGAACCAACCCCGAGCAGAGCGTCGTCAGGACGCCCTACTACGAGCGCCACTTCCGCGACCGCTGGATCGAGGACCAACTCCGCGTTCGCCTCGACCCCGCCGACGGCTACAGCCCCGACCTGCTCGACCGCCGCCGCATGGGCTTCGAGCCGACGAGCTGCGCCCGCACCGAGAAGACCGCTTCAGAGAGCCGCGGAGCGCCCGTCGCCAACGTGTGCGGCCCGGTGGCGTGCCTGCGCTCGGTGGTCGGGTTCAACTCGGGCCCGCTGACGCAGCTCACCTACCTCTTCTTCCCGCGCTACACCGAGACGCGCATCGACCTGCGCGTGCACCCGGTGCCGGGCGTCTCGTTCTGGCGCGACTGGGCCCCGATCACCCAGGGCGCCACCTACGTCTCGAACCTGTTCCCGGGCGGCGTCGCCCTCGACGGGCAGCCCGACGCGGTGGAGGGCACCCTCGAATGGGACGCGCTGCTGTTTGGGCAGGGCTCGGTCGTCTCGTCGTGGCGGGTAGACGCCAACGTGCCGCAGTGGGACCCCGAGGCGATCTGGCTGGACGAGGAGGACCCGGACCTCCCGCCGTGCACCGGCGACGACGCCTACTACGGCGCGAGCGGCTCCTACGTCCGCACGACCGTGGCCGTCTCGACCGACCCGCGCGACGAGGGCTACCGGCTCCTCGGCAGCACGTCGCGAACGGCGGTGGCCCCTCGGCTCACGGTTGCGCAGGCGGCGGCGCTGGGCGAGGCGCTCGGCGGCGAGCTCGACGTGACGGTGGCAGCCAACGCGGTGGCCGCCGACGACGACCAGCCCGCCTCAGCAGCGCTCGACCTCGCCCTCTACCCGAACCCAACGACGGGCGCGACGACGCTCCGCCTCGCGCTCGACGAATCCCGCACGGTCACCGTCCGCGTGTTCGACGTGCTGGGCCGCGAGGTCGCCCGCACCGACGCGACGCTCGGCGCGGGGCCGCAGACGCTCGCGCTGCCGACCGACGGGCTCGCCCCCGGTACCTACACCGTTCGCCTCACGGCCGACGGTGCGGTGGCAACGAAGCGCCTGAGCGTGATGTAGGGGCCGGGGCTCATCGGCCGCCGCGGTTCCCCAGCGGCCGGGCGTTCGCGGAGGGCCAGGCTCTCCTACGTGCTGCCGGCTCGTTCGTACAACCAGGCGGGGCCGAGGGGGCTTGGTGGGCAGGTCTTCAGAGGAGACCGCGTCCCTTGGCCCAGCCTCGGAAGCCATCCACGAGGCCGTCGAACGACTTCACGACAAAGAGCACGTCCTGGAGGTGCCACACGTCGTAGTCCTGGTGGATGATGCGGTGCGGGTCGAAGCCGTAGCGCGTGACCTCGTCGCCGAGCGCGTGGACGACCTCGCTGGCCGACGACATGATGCCCGCGCCGAAGAGCCGCAGGCCCTCGGGTTGCTGGATCAGGCCGAACTCGACCGTGAACCAGTGGAAGCGCTCCAGGCTGACCCGGTCTTGGCCCTCGGCGTTGAGCGCGGCCTGGCCGAAGAGCTGGTAGAAGTCCGCGAAGGCGGGCTGCGTCAGCATCGGCATGTGGCCGAAGATGTCGTGGAAGAGGTCCGGCGCGGGCGTGTAGTCGAGCTCGTGCGGCTCGCGGATGTAGTCCGTGGACGGGAACTGGCGGTTGGCGAGCAGCTCGAAGAACTGGCGTTCGTGGAGCAGGCCGGGGATGCGGGCCACCTGCCAGCCCGTCGCCGCTTCCAGCTTCGCGGAGAGGTCGCGGAGGTGGGGGATGCCGTCGGCGGTGAGGCCGAGCGTCTCGACGCCTTCGAGGAAGGCCTCGCCTGCGCGGCCGGGCAGCAGGTCCATCTGCCGCTCGAAGAGGAAGCGCCACGACGCCTGGTCGCGCTCCGGGTAGACGGGTGGGTCGATGGCCGCGCCGAGCGGCGGCGGCTCGGTGAGCGTCTGCGGCACGCAGCGCGGGTCGATCTCGTCGGCGTTGGCCTTCTCGTAGGCCGAGAGCGGGCGCTCGTACTTCTGGGCGTACTTCGCCTTGTCGTTGAACGGCATTGCGGTGTCGCCGGGAGCGGCTGGGGCGACGGGGGCTTCGGTCACGTCGACGTCGGGGGCGGCGCCCGCGCCGGCGGGGGGGGGGGGGTGGGGGGGGGGCGGGGCCGCGGTGCGCGAGGGCGGGGGGGGGAGGGGGGGGGG
>JBCDFF010000429.1:0-3700 GCA_039178415.1 Bacteroidota bacterium | reverse complement strand
CAAAGAGATCGTCGAACTCGACCTCGACGCCGACGAGCAGGCGCTCATGCAGGAGTCGGCCGACCACGTGCAGGTCAACCTCGACAAGCTCCGGGCGCTGATGAGCTAAACGCTCCGGCGCTGCCGATCGAGACGGGCACTCCGGCGACGGCTGGAGTGCCCGCCATGCTGTTGGGCCGCTGCGTCCTTCTACTGACGGACGATCCGTGCCGTCACCACGCGTGTCTCTCCCGTTGCGCGGTTTGTTGCCTGGGCCTGTGCGACGTAGACCCCAGCGCTCAGCCTCGCGTGCTGGATCGGCACTGAATGCACCCCAGACGGAAGTTCGGTGCTCGGGCTCCGCCATACTTCGCGCCCAAGTAGGTCAACAATGCTGAAGTGGACCGTGCTGGCTTCAGCAAGGCTCAGACGAAGCGAAACGAGGGTAGCGTGAGGGTTCGGGTAGGCACTCATCGAGATCGCCGCGGCTGTAGGCGGGGCCTCACCCGTCTCAGAGGTCGGGAAAACGGCTTGGCCATATTCCCGGTCTCCGACGCGCGCATAGCGTAGCTCGCTGGTCGTGATGGTCCTACTGCTGCCGGTGCCGCAGGCGATATCCCGCACACCGCGGACGAGCCCAATCCCGGCCACGTAATCGAAAAGGCTATCTCCGCACGTATCGATGTCGCCGTACCTCCGATAGGAGGCGTTCAACGGAGTTACGTCGGCAAACAGGACGGTGTCGGCTTCTGCTCTGAAGGCACAACTGGGAAGCTCGAAGCCGCACGACTCGATCACCCGGCTGGGGTAGAGCAGAACCTCAGAGGTCGGATCCTGTGAGAGGGCTAGGCCGATGTGGCGGGTCGTGTCGTACCGGATGTACCGCCTGGATGCCTGAAACGTCTGGCTGTCGGACGTAATGGTCCTGGCGAGGATGCGAAACGATTGCCCGAGCGCTGTCGTGTCTCCGATTACCGTGAGTCGTTCGAGATACGTGTCCGTCGAGAACGCGCCAGTTTCAGTGACACGGTATTCCCACTGGTCGCCAACAGCCATAGGGAAGAGATCCCATGGATTGTCACCAGCCGCCTGCGCGAGCATGCTCGGTGTCATGAGTATCGCGCAGAGGCAGACAAGAAGGCGCTTCATAGATCGATGGGAGCCGATGGACGTATCATTTATTCCTAATCTACAAAAATTGCCGCCTACATATGATTTCGCTGCCCACACAAGATTTGAGTGCCGAACGACGTCGTGGCACATGCTCGTTGCCACCGCCGAGAGGGTCAAGGCCTTTGTCAAGGACCCACGCCGTGTGCTGCCGACCACGTGCAGGTCAACCTCGACAAGCTCCGGGCGCTGATGGGCTAAACGCTCCGGCGCTGCCGATCGAGACGGGCACTCCGGCGACGGCTGGGGTGCCCGTTTTTAGTGGGACGCGTCGTTGCTAGGCCGAAAACACGGCACGCCGCCCCCCGTTGGAAACGGGGGCAGGTTACATTCCAGCACCGCTCGTGTCTGAAGAAGCAGGTCAACCGCAGCAGGCCTATGACACAGGGCTGACACGTGCCCTGATCTAGCTTGCTGCTGCATTCGTTGTGATGCGCTGCCCACCCAACACGGCGACCCCATCGAAACCGCCGACGCGGCGCGCGTCCCCCATCCATCTTGTCATCTTTGAGGAACATGGCTGATCCCAACGTCAACGACGCCGCCCGCCAGAAGGCGCTCGGTCTAGCAATGAAGCAGATCGAGAAGCAGTATGGCAAAGGCGCCATCATGAAGCTCGGCGAGGCCCCCAAGGTCCGCATCGAGGCCATCTCCACCGGCTCGCTCATGCTCGACCACGGCCTGGGCATCGGCGGCGTGCCGCGCGGGCGCATCGTCGAGATCTACGGCCCAGAGTCGTCCGGCAAGACGACGCTCGCCACCCACATCATCGCCGAGGCGCAGAAGGTCGGCGGCACCTGCGCCTTCATCGATGCCGAGCACGCCTTCGACGCGTCCTACGCCGAGAAGCTGGGCGTCGACACGGACGATCTCCTCGTCTCGCAGCCCGACACGGGCGAGCAGGCGCTCGAGATCTGCGACGTGCTCGTCCGCTCCGGCGCGCTCGACGTGGTCGTGATCGACTCGGTCGCAGCGCTCGTGCCCAAGTCCGAGATCGAGGGCGACATGGGCGATTCGCACGTGGGCCTCCAGGCACGCCTCATGAGCCAGGCCCTTCGTAAGCTCACGGGCACCATCAACCGCACGAAGACGGTGCTCATCTTCATCAACCAGATCCGCGAGAAGATCGGCGTCTCCTGGGGCAGCCCCGAGACCACGACCGGCGGCCGCGCGCTCAAGTTCTACTCGTCCGTCCGCATGGATATCCGCCGCATCGGCGCGATCAAGGACGGCAGCGACGTGATCGGCAACCGCACTCGCGTGAAGGTGGTCAAGAACAAGGTCGCGCCGCCGTTCAAGATGGTCGAGTTCGACATCATCTACGGCGAGGGCATCTCGTCGACGGGCGAGCTGATCGACCTGGCCGTGGAGGCCGACGTGATCCAGAAGTCGGGCTCGTGGTACAGCTACGGCGATGTCAAGATCGGCCAGGGCCGCGAGGCGACGAAGCAGTGGCTCCGCGACGAACCGGGCTACCGCGAGGAGATCAAGCACACCGTCCGCCGCGAGCTGGGCATGCTTGGCCCCGACGAGATGGAGGGCGACAGCGTCGCCGAAGAGCCCGAACTGGCCGTCAACGGCGAATAGGCTCGCACACACGCCGCGTCACAGCGCGCGCCGCTCGGCTCCGGTCGGGCGGCGCGCTGCGTTTAGGTCGATGGGCTGACAGCGCACGGCCATCGGCGCACGGCCATCGGCGCACGGCCATCGGCGCACGGCCATCGGCTCACGACCATCTGAGTGGCACACGGATCGACCTCGGCCCACGGCAACGCAGCTAGCCAGCGGCGCATTCGCTTGGGGCCAGCACCGCGGTGGGTTTGCTTCTGCGCCCCCGGGCACAGTTGTTGCCGATCCGAGCGTGCAGCCCTGCGGCTGCATCCCGCCATTACGCTTCGCCCCTCGCTCGGATGGATCACCCCACTGCCCGCGACCTCCGCCGTACGCTGCTGCTCACGCAGGTCATCCTGGCCGCCCTGGTGCTGCTGACGCTCGTGCTGGCGCACGCCTGGGACTCGCTCGCAGCCCAGCTGGGCGCGGTCGCCTTGCTGCTCGCCTGCTACGCGCTCCTGGTGGTGCGGCCGCTCGCCAAAACCATCGGCGGGGTCGTAAGCGACACGTTGCGGCGCACCGAGGCCCTGCAGCGCGAGGTGGAGCGGCTGGAAGAGGCGCACGCACAGGCGCAGGCCGACGTGCAGGCGAAGAGCGCCTTCCTCGCTGCGATGAGCCATGAGATCCGCACGCCCATGAACGGCGTCATCGGCATGGCGAGCCTCCTCGACGAGAGCCTCCTCGACAGCGCGCAGCGCGACTTCGTGAGCACCATCCGCTCCTCCGGCGACGTGCTACTCACGCTCATCAACGACGTGCTCGACCTCTCGAAGATCGAGGCCGGAGAGGTGACGGCGGACCTCCAGCCCACACCCTTGCGCCCGCTTGTGGAAGCCGCTTTCGACCTCGTGGCATCGCGCGCGGCGGCGAAGGGCCTCGACCTCGTCTACGCGCCCGCGCCCGGCGTGCCCGACCAGATCGAGACCGACCCGACACGGCT
>JBCDFF010000428.1:0-3705 GCA_039178415.1 Bacteroidota bacterium | reverse complement strand
TTCACCGCCACGCCGGGCGCGCAGAGTGCCGAAGCCCCCGATGTGCTGCGAGGTCGCGATGTGCGCACCACGCCGCCCGTGCCGACGCCGCTGGCGCTCGACGGCATCGCAGCGGAGGGCCGCCGGGCGGCGCAGCGCTTCGTGGTGACGGTCAGCGCCTCGGGCGTCGACGCTGAGGACGGGGCCACGCCGCTGGCGTTCGGGCTGGACGCGGCGTACCCGAACCCGTTCACGCAAGCCACGACGGTAGCGTACACGCTGGCGGAGGCGAGCGAGGTGCGGGTGTCGGTATACGACGCGCTGGGTCGTGAGGTGGCGGTGCTTGCGAACACGCGCCAACCCGCCGGTCGTCACGCCGCTACGTTCGACGGCAGCCGCCTCGCCAGCGGGGTCTACGTGGTATGTCTCGAGGCGGGCGCGCAGGTCGCCACGCAGACGCTCGTCTTGGTGCGCTGACCACACCCCGTCACACAAGTCAACGTGCTAGGAAAATGCAGCCTACGATGAGCTTGCCGACGCCTACCTTGCGCTATGATCGACAGTGCAGCCCTGCCCGGTTGGTGTGCACGGCATCGCCCCGTTCGCTCGCTCCCGCAGCTCACGCTCTCTCTGCCATGCGGTACGTTCGCCGTCTACAATGCCTCCTCGTCCTGCTCGCGTCCTCAGGGCTCCTGCAGGCGCAGACGCTCCCTGCCGCGCTCGAACTCACCTCGCCCAACGCGGAGCGATTCGGCTTTTTTGGCTGGTCGGTGTCGGACGCGGGCGACGTGAATGCCGATGGGTTTACGGACGTCATCGTGGGATCCCGTAACGAATCGCCAGGCAATGGTCCATTCGCTGCAGGCCGGGCCTACGTCTACAGCGGAGCGGATGGGGCCCTTCTGTACACCCTCGTCTCGCCCAACGAGGAGGAGAACGGCATCTTCGGCGAAGCTGTATCCGGGGCAGGAGACGTCGACCGCGACGGCTTCGACGACGTGATCGTGGGCGCCCCTGGCGAAGACCCCGGGGTGAGCCCGGAAGGCGCGGGTCGGGCCTACATCTTCAGCGGCTTCGACGGGTCGCTGCTCTACACGCTCGCCTCCCCCAACGAGGAAGAGTTCACCCTCTTCGGGCGGGCGGTGTCCGACGTGGGGGATGTCAATTTCGACGGGCGTGCCGATGTACTTGTAGGAGCGCCTGGGGACGACCCCGGCGTGAGTCCAAACGATGCAGGCCGGGCCTACGTCTTTAGCGGCCTCGACGGGTCGCTGCTCTACACGCTCGCCTCGCCCAACGAGCAGGACGGTGGCCAATTCGGCTTCTCAGCATCGGGCGCCGGCGATGTCAACAACGACGACATCAATGATGTCGTGGTCGGAGCCTTCTTCGAAGACCCTGGCGCAAGTCCCACGGAGGCGGGGCGTGCGTACGTCTTCAACGGCACCGACGGGTCGCTGCTCTACACGCTCGTCTCGCCCAACGAGGAGTTCTCGGGTGATTTCGGCTACGCGGTGTCAGGAGCCGGGGATGTGAACAACGACACGTTCGACGACGTGATCGTGGGGGCGCGCGAAGAAGACCCCGATACGAGTCCTGGGGATGCGGGCCGGGCTTATATTTTCAGCGGGGCTGACGGCACGGTGCTCTACACGCTTGCCTCCCCCAACGAGGAGGTCGTTGGCAACTTCGGTGGCTCGGTGTCGGACGCCGGCGATGTCAACAACGATGGCGTGCCCGATGTGATCGTGGGGGCCCCCGGCGAAGATCCAGGCACCAGTCCCGACCGTGCGGGCCGAGCCTACGTGTTCAGCGGAGCCGATGGTACGGTGCTGAATGCGCTCGCCTCGCCCAACGAGGAAGAGTTTGGCAGCTTCGGATGGACGGTGTCGGGGCTACCCGACCTCAACAACGACGCGCTCGATGAGGTGATCGTAGGCGCCTATGCGGAATCCCCAGTCTCTGATAGTGAGGGGCGCGCGTATGTGTTCACGCCGCCGACGCCCGTTACGCTCGGTGGCCCCGAGGGCTGGACCACGGTGGCCCCCCCCGGCAACTCCACCTTCCGGAGCGACTTCTTCGAGCCGATCTGGACCCAGGGCAGCTCGGGTGCCGATGCCTCCGACGGCGACCCCAACGTCTTCGTCTACGACGAGACCGCCGCCGCTGGCGACCGCAACGCAGGCTACGTCGCGGCGGATCTCAGCATCGGCCACCAGCCCGGCCAGGGCTACCTCGTCTACGCCTTCGAGGACGACTTCTTGCCCCTGCCTGGCGTCCAGGGAGCCTTCCCGAAAACCCTCAACGCCGTCGGCCTTGACGCCAACGCCGTCACCTTCCCGGGCGATTTCGGCTTCCCCGTGACCTTCACCGACACGGGTGCGATCGGCGAGAACGGCTGGAACCTGGTCGGCGGCCCCTTCGCCTCAGGACTGGACTGGGACGCGGCCGGGTGGACCAAGACCTCGGTAGACAACCTCATCTACGTCTACGACCCAGCCACGACGACCTACAAGGTGTGGAACGGCTCCGTGGGTGACCTCGGGTCCGGCGTGTTGGCCGCAGGGCAGGCGTTCTGGGTGAAAGCGAATGCGGCCGCGCCAGGGCTGGTCGCGCCGCTCGCTGCCCGGGCACCGGGCGGTGGCACTCTCCTCGCGCGACAGGGGCATCCCGAAGCAGGGAATCCCGAATCCACGCCGCTCGCCATCGAGTTCGCGGCCACCGGCACCGTCGGCACGCTCGACCGCGCCGACGCCGCCTTTATCCACTTCGACGAGGCCGCGCTCACCGGCGCGGACCCGCTCGACGCCTACGAACTGGCACCCTTTGCCTCGACCTACCTCTCGCTCTTCACCGAAGACATCGAGGGCACGCTGCGCGACATCCTTGCGCTGCCTGCCGAAGACGGGGTCCCGTACGGTGCGCCCGTCGAGGTGCCGCTCGGCGTGTGGGCCGTCGCCGAGGGCCAGTTCGCGAGCGCCGACCTCACGCTCACCTGGCCGACGGTGGCGCTGCCCGACGGCTGGACGGCCACGCTGTTCGACACCGCGACGGGTACGGAGATCGATCTGCTGAGCGTCACAGAGTACCGCTTCACCGCCACGCCGGGGGCGCAGGGCAGCGAGGCGCCGGACGTGCTACGCGGTCGCACCGCGCGCGAGGCCCCGCCCGTGCCGACGCCGCTGGCACTCGACGGCATCGCAGCGGAGGGCCGCCGTGCCGCGCAGCGCTTCGTGGTGACGGTGGCCGCGAGTGGCGTCGATGCCGAGGACAGCGCGGCGCCGCTCGCGTTTGGGCTCGACGCGGCGTATCCGAACCCGTTCACGGCACAGACAACGGTGGCGTACACGCTGGCCGAGGCGAGCGCGGTGCGCTTGACGGTGTACGACGCGCTGGGTCGCGAAGTCGCGGTGCTGGCCGACGGCCGTCAGGTGGCGGGGCGGCATGCGGCGTCGTTCGACGGGCAGGGCCTCGCGAGCGGCGTCTACGTCGTGCGCCTCGAAGCCGGCACACGGACCGCTACGCAAACGCTCATCGTAGTACGGTGACGTCTTCTCTTTCTTGATGCTCTCGCACGTAATCCCATGTCCCGGAATCTCTCTCTCGTATTCCGTTTGCTGATTGGTCGCTGCACCCGCATGGGCGTCGTGCTGCTCGTGTGGATGGTAGGGGCAGGGATGGTCCTCGCGCAGAGCGGGCCGCCCGGCTTCCCCGGTGGTCCAAGCG
>JBCDFF010000427.1:0-3725 GCA_039178415.1 Bacteroidota bacterium | reverse complement strand
GACTTCGCCGACCGGCAGATCGCGCAGCTCTCGGGCGGGCAGCAGCAGCGCGTCTTCCTCGCCCGCGCCCTCGTCCAAGACGCCGACGTCTACCTCATGGACGAACCGTTCCAGGGCGTCGACGCGACGACCGAGCGCGCCATCGTGCGGCTGCTGCAAGACCTCCGTGCGCGCGGCAAAACGGTGCTCGTCGTCCACCACGATCTCCAGACCGTGCCCGAATACTTCGATTGGGTGCTCCTCCTCAACGTCCGCCGCATCGCTGCCGGCCCAGTCACCGAGGTGTTCACTGAGGAGAACCTGCGCCTGACCTACGGCGGCCGCGTCCCCTTCGCCGGCCACGTCGCCGGACGGCAGAGGCTGGAGTAGTCCTTCGTTCGTTTTTTGTCACTCGTCATTTGTCCTTTGTAGATCTGGTCTCTGACGTTTCAACCTTCCTAAATCCCACCATCTTGTCATGCTGAACTCGGTTCAGCATCTCAGCGGTGCCTCAGTTAACCTCGATTGTCAGAGATTAGCTGCGCTGGCCTTCGGCTCTGAAACAAGTTCAGGATGACATCTAGGTGATCAAAAGCCAACCTGGGTCCAGGCTCAAGTCTCGAAGTCCAGGATTGCTTTCACGTATCAGATTCCACTTCCACACACGCCGCCAGTTCTTCAACTGCTTCTCCCGCGCAATCGCATCGTGTACGTCGTCCAACGTCTCGAACCACAGCAGGTCATGCACCCGATAGCGCTTCGTAAATCCCTCGACGGTTCCGCTGCGGTGTTCCTGAAGCCGTCGAGCGAGGTCGTTCGTTACGCCGCAGTAGAGCACAGTGCGCGCTCCGTTCGAGAGGAAGTAGACGTAGTAGCGACGCCGATTCATGCAGCTGGAGTCTTCCCAGATTGTCATGCTGAACTTGGTTCAGCATCTCAGCGATGCTGCGGAACGTTGAGGTCGCCAGAGATCCTGAAACGAGTTCAGGATGACAAGAGCGAGAGTACGGGAGCGATCCAGAGGAGAGAGCGATGGGTGTAGTTCGGTGCCTGCGTCATGGTAGACAGTCGGGAGTAATGTGCTGTAACCACATCGATCTGGCGATCAAAGAGCGACGTTTGAAGGACGGCGTGGCCGAAGTGGTCATAGACCTGATGGACGATGGGGCTCCTCCGGTCCCTACGCTATTGTGCGCGCGGTGCGCGGAGGTCTACGGGGTCCGAGATGGTCAGATCGTCGAGGGTGAGTGTCTGGAGACGTGGAAAAACCTCACGATCCAGTGCCCGAAGTGCCTCGCGGAGACGCAGCTGGTGCTGGCAGCAGAGCAGCTCGCAAGCGGCAACGACTCTCCCAGTGACAAAGGACCAGTGACCAACACCTAGCCGTGGACCTCTTCTTTGACTACACGCTGCGAACCGTCGCGCTGGGGGCGGCGACGCTGGGGCTCGTGAGCGGGTCGCTCGGGACGTTTGCCGTGTTGCGCGGGCAGAGCCTCCTCGGCGACGCAATCAGCCATGCGGCGCTGCCGGGTGTGGTGCTCGCGTTTATGCTCACGGGCAGCAAGGCCCCGCTCGTGCTTGTGCTCGGCGCGGCGTTCGCCGGGTGGATCGGGACGCTCGCGATCCTGCACGTCACGGACCACTCGCGCGTGCCGTTCGACGCGGCGCTGGGGTTGCTGCTCTCCGTGTTCTTCGGCGCGGGACTCGTCGGGCTGACCTACCTCCAGGGTAGCGGCACGGGCACGCAGGCGGGGCTCGACACCTTTCTCTTCGGGCAGGCCGCCGCGCTCGTCGGGCGCGACGTGGCGGTGATGGCGGCGCTCGGCGGGGGTGCGCTCCTGGTGATGCTCGCGTTCTGGAAGGAGCTCAAGCTGCTGCTCTTCGACGAAGACTTCGGCGCGGCGCTTGGCCTGCCGATGCAGCGCCTCGACGTGCTGCTGACGGGCCTGCTCGTGATCGCCATCGTGATCGGGTTGCAGACGGTGGGCGTGGTGCTGATGAGCGCGATGCTGATTGCCCCGGCAGCGGCGGCGCGGCAGTGGACCGACAAGCTCGGGTCGGTCGTCTTGCTGGCTGCGGTGTTCGGCGCGGTCGCGGGCGTGAGCGGGGCGCTCCTGAGCGCGACGGCGCATCGGCTCCCAACCGGCCCGACGATCGTGCTGTGCGCGACGCTTATCGTGGGCGTGAGCCTGCTCCTGGCGCCGGGACGAGGACTGATCTCAACGTGGCTGCGCACCCGAAAAAACCGCCGCGACCTCCGCGAGACGGGCGTCCTCGAAGACCTCTACACCCTAGCGCAGCGGCACGGCGACCCCCACTACCCGCACCCCATCGGCACACTGCGCACGATGACACACCGCCCGGAGAGCATCGGCCCAAGCCTAGTCCACCTGCAACAGCGTGGCTGGGTCGTCCCGACGGGCGACGCCTGGGCGCTCACGACGGCGGGCCTCGACGCCGCCGAGCGACTCAGCGGCCGAAGTGCGAAGTCCGATGTGGGAAGTGCGAAGTAGAAGGGGGCGCGTGGCACTTCGCCCAACAGCGTCTCTACAGTGAAACGGGGCACCTTCAACCTTCAACCTTCAACCCGTGACGCCCCAAGTCGAAATCCAGCTCATCTGCGCGACCGTCGCGGCGGCGTGCGCGCTCGTCGGCGGCTTCCTCGTGCTGCGGCGCGCGTCAATGCTCTCCGACGCGATCAGCCACGCGATCCTGCCGGGCATTGTGGTGGCGTTCTTCCTGACCGAGAGCCTCTCGTCGCCGCTGCTGCTCGTGGCGGCGGCGGCCACGGGCGTGCTCACGGTCGCGCTCATCGAGGCGCTGGGGCGGACGCGGCTCGTGAAGCAGGACGCAGCCATCGGGCTCGTCTTCCCGGCGCTCTTCTCCATCGGCGTGCTCCTCATCGCGCGCTTCGCGGACGACGTCCACCTCGACACCGACGCGGTGCTCCTCGGCGACCCGGCGTTTGCGTGGATCGAGCGGTTCACGGTCGGCGGCGTCGACCTCGGCCCGATGGCGCTGTGGCTGATGGGCCTCGTGCTCGTGCTTAACCTGGCGTTCGTTGTCCTGTTCTACAAAGAGCTGAAGCTGAGTACGTTCGACGCGGCGCTTGCAGCCGTGCTGGGCTTCGCGCCGGGGGCGCTCAACTACGCGCTGATGACGCTCGTCTCCGTAACCGCCGTGGGGGCGTTCGACGTGGTCGGTTCGATCCTCGTCATCGCGCTGATGGTGGGCCCCCCGGCGGCGGCGTGGCTGCTCACGGACCGCCTCCCGGTGCTGCTTAGCCTGTCGGTGGCGCTCGGCATCGTGGCAGCGATCGCAGGCTACTGGCTCGCCCGCATCCTCGACGCCTCCATCGCGGGGGCTATGGCGGTGATGGTCGGCGTCGTGTTTGCGCTTGTCTACGTGTTTGCGCCAGATCGGGGCCTCGTTGCGCAGCGGCGGCGGCAGGGGCGACAGCGCGCCGAGTTCGCGCAGCGGATGCTCGCCATCCACCTGCTCCACCACGAGGGCCTGCCCGAGGCCGACCGCGAATGCCGGGTCGGTCACCTCCGCGAGCACCTCCGGTGGGATCCGCGCCGCGCCGAGCGCATCGTCGCCCGGGCCCAGCGCGAAGACCTGGTCCGCCGTCACGACGACGACCTCCTCGCGCTCACCGACGCCGGTCGCCGCTACGCCCAGACCGCGATGGTGAGGTGATCGTCCTCGCGCTCCGGGTCCTATTCGCGGCCTCGCCGGAGGCCTAG
>JBCDFF010000426.1:0-3736 GCA_039178415.1 Bacteroidota bacterium | reverse complement strand
GCTGCTCTACCGCCGCCGATGGCTTGGCTTGGCCGTGGTGCTTGCGCTCGGAGCGCTCACGCGCGAGGTGTGCCTGCTGCTCATCCCGGCGGCATTCGTCTACCTGTGGGAGCAGGGGCGTCTCCGCGAGGACAGCCGAACGCTGGCGTTGGTCATCGTGCCCGCGCTCGCGTTGGCGTTTGGCTATCGCGGGCTTGCCGATCCGGGGCCGGGCGGACTCGGCATCGTCGCGTCGCTGCTGGAGGAGGGGCCGAAGGCGGCACGGCCCGACACCTGGGTGCGGCTCTTCGTGATCGCGTGGGCCCCGCTGAGCCTGTGGCCGCTCGTCTTCCCAGCGCAGACTATCGCCTACGTGCGTGCGCATCCTCATCGGGCCGTGTTTGCGCTGCTGGTGCTCGCGAGCGTGTTCGTGGGCTACGACCAGGAGCGGCTTGTCGCCCCGGCGTTCGTGTTCGTCGTCCCACTGATGGCGTACCTGATGCAGCACGTGCTGAGGGCGCGCCAAGCCTGGCCGTGGGCCCTCGCCCTCGCCGGAGCGATGGCGCTCAACGTGCCGAGCCACCTCGCGGCGCGCTTCCCGCTGCCAGGTCGACCGTGGACCATCGTGCTCACCTTCACGGCCGTCGGGCTGGCCACGCTCGTCGCGCTCGCGCTCCGGTTCTCAGCGCCTCGGATCCCCCACCACGGTGTCACCCAGCACAGCATCCCCCAGCCCGACGTCTCACACGCCGACACGGCGGACGGTGCTAGGTAGGGCATCGAGGGCGAGCCACTCCGCCTCGACGACACCCCATAGCCCAACTAGAATGGCCTCAGCGGCGTCGTGGCGCAGCGAGGTCGGCCGGTTGGCACCCGACCAGGTGATCACAGCCCGCGCGAGCGTATCGGCTTGCTCCTTGGCGCCTTTGCCTGTCCGCTGCTCGCGGGGATGCAGCAGCAGCCGACGCCACACGCCTGCATGGATGCGTTTGAACTCGAGGTCTCGGCGCTGGGCCTCGCGCTCCCAGAGGTCGGCGAGCGCACCGCCGCCCTCCACCACGAGGTGCGTGAGTTGCTTCTCCTCGCGCAGCATGGTGAACGCTGCGCGCTTGAGCCGGGCCCGGCTGCCGTAGTTGCGTGAGCGATACCACGCCAGCCGACCCGCACGGTCGTAGCACGCGAAGCCGGTGCGGAGGCCGAGGTCTACGGCGAGGAGCATCGTGGTGGGCTGTCGGCTTGGGGCTGTCGGCTTGCAGCTAGGAGTGGGAACGAACTGCGACGCTGCAGGCGGGGCGCGGGTTGCCGAGCGACACGGACTGACGGTTGAGTACCCTCGCCTTCATTTTTTCCGCTGCGGAAGCAGACTGGCGAGCGCCTGAATGGGGCTGCGGTGCGCCGGGTCACGCGTCTCGCGCCAGAACAGTGCCAGTCCGCCCGCGCCGACGAGCACGTTGGCGACCCACATGCCCAGCCACGGCTCCAGTAGGCCACGGTCGGCAAGCTTCTCCCCCTGGTTGAGCGTCACCCAGTAGAACAAAAACAAGAACACCGCGAGCGCCCCCACCACACCGATGCCCACGCGTGGGATCGCCAGCCCGAGCGGGATGCCGACGAGCACGAACACCACGCACGCCATTGCGATGGAAAACTTCTTGTAGATCTCCACGCGGTACCGATCTGCCCGCTGCGTCTCCCACGAGACGGCGTTCATCGTCTGGTCCGACTCCGAGCGCAGCATCCGGACGCGCTGCATGGCGGCATCGTAGACCTGCTTGGCGTTGTCGGAGCTGAGGCCCACGAGAACCGGGTGCGCCACAGTCAGCGTGTCGGCGATGGTCGAGTCGGGCCGGGCCGAAGGGGCGTCGCTCACGTCGGCGAGATCGGTCGCGACGCGTTCGTGCAGCTCGCCGAGGCGCTGCGCGACGGCGCGGTCGAGCGAGTCCACCACGGCGATCATCTGCGTCGTCTGCATGGTCCGGTCGGAGCGGTCCGAGTCGGAGCGGTCGCGGCGCTCGAAGGAGAGGTCCGTCAGGTCGAGCGTCATGCGGTGGCGGTCGAACTGGAGGCGCTCGTAGCGCTCGACGGTTTGGGCGAGGCCCCGCCCGGCGGCTTCGCGCTGGGTGCGCATCTGGTGGATCTCGCCGTCGAAGAGCGTCAGTTCGAGGCGGTCGCCGAGGCTGGCGAGCGTCGCCGAAGCCGCGGCGATGGTGCGGCGCTCCGACGAGCCCCCGGTGTGGTCGAACACCCGCACGCCCAGCAGATCGTTCGAGTCGGCAGGGGCATCCTCGACGAAGATGCTATAGCCCTTCAACTCGGTGAAGAAGGTCCCTGCTTCGAGTTGAAAGCCGGGCTTCTTGTCGCGGATGTCGCGCCAGAGGCCGCCCATGCGGAAGTTGGCCTCGGGGAGCATCACGTTGTTGAAGTAGGCCATGCCCGTCATCATCACAAAGCCGAAGACGAGCACCGGCCACGCCACCTGCAGCAGCGAGATGCCTGAGCTCTTGACAACGAGGTAGGCGCGCGACTCGGCGAGCTTCCCGAACGCCGCCAGCGTGGCAATCAGCACCGACATCGGCACGGCGAGCGTGACCATGTAGGCGAGGCTGTACGCGACCAGTTCGGCGAGCACGCCCAGTGGCAGGCCGCGCCCCACCAGGTCCGGCAGGTGCCGGATCAGGAACTGCATCAGCAGCAGAAACATCAGCGTCGCGAAGCTGCCGACGAGCGGGACAGGCAGGCTACGGAGCAGCGTCCAATGGAGGGTGCGGAGCACGCGGCGAGGCAGCGGGTGCGTGAGGGAACGGGCGCGCGGAAGATCCGACGGGGGAAGCATGAACGCAGAACAAGAACGCTGGGAGTGAACGTCTGCCTCATGGGAGACCTGCCGAGTTCCTTGCGATCTTGTCATGCTGAACTTGGTTCAGCATCTCAGCGATGCTCCAAAGCACCGCAATCGTCAGAGATCCTGAGTCAAGCTCAGGATGACACAACACCAACGCTTCCGGCAAGCGTGGTATTACACGCTGGCGCGGCCTTCGAGAGCGCGGCTGAGCGTGGCCTCGTCGGCATACTCCAGGTCGCCGCCAATGGGGAGGCCGCGGGCGATGCGCGTCACGCGGGGCCCGAGCGGCTGGATGAGGCCCGAGAGGTAGATCGCCGTCGCGTCGCCTTCCACGTTGGGGTTCATGGCAAGGATCACCTCCAGCACGGGCACGGTGGCGTGCTCGGTCATGTAATTCGCCACCGGTTCGGCGATGTCGGCGGGGAGGCTCGGTGGCACGCCCTCCGGCGTCCGGCTGCGGCCGACGCGCGCGATGAGCTCGCGCACCTTCAACTCGTCGGGGCCGATGCCTTCAAGCGGCGAAATCACGCCGCCGAGCACGTGGTAGAGGCCGCGAAACTCGCCCGTGCGTTCGAGCGCGAGCACGTCGTTCGGCTCCTCGACGACGCAGACCACGCTGCGGTCGCGCTTCGGCGAGGCGCAGATGGGGCACGGGTCCACGTCGGTGATGTTGCAGCAGATGCCGCACATCTTGACGCGGTCCTTCACGGCCACGAGCGCCTTGGCAAGCTCCACCACCTCCTCGCGCGGCATCTTGAGCACGTAGGCCGCGAGCCGCTGCGCCGTCTTGCGTCCGACGGTGGGCAGCTTGGCGAACTGCTCCACGAGCGCTTCGACCGACTCCGAGGTGAGATGCATCTGGTTCGTTTGTCCTTAGTCCTTGGTCCTTCGTGGAGGGGACAAGGTCACACTGGG
>JBCDFF010000425.1:0-3743 GCA_039178415.1 Bacteroidota bacterium | reverse complement strand
GCGTCGGCGAAGGAGAGGCGGGCAATGTTGCCCATGTCTTCGTTGGCTCCGTTCTCGTCAAGGTCCACGACAAAGATGAAGTACTCGCGGTCGAGGTTGCGGATCGCGCCGTCAACCGGTACGCGTATGCCAAGCTGGCTGATTTCTACAGGCGCAGCGCTGTCTACGTAGACCCGCCCGAGCGCGTCCTGGATCTCCAAGAAGACATCCGGGGCTCCGTCTTCGTCCCACGTATCGCCGTTGCCTCGGGCGAGGGGAAGCTGGTCGAACGTGATTCCGGTGACGGTGACGCCGTCATCGTTGGAGCCGGATGAGACGAAGTCACAGCCGCTCAGCGCGACGCTGGCGAGTAAGAAGACAAAGGCGAGGGGACGCATGGGTCGGAGGGCGATGGTTGCAGGGGTTGGTGCTGCAACAGGTATCAGCGCCGCTCCTAGGCGGTTAACGTAGGCCCGGGTTTAGGCTAGCGAAATGGATAGGTTTCTATGTTACCCAGCATAATTGTAACCGAGTTATACCGCCGCTTAGCTCCGAAGGGGCTACCTCGGTTCTCCGCGTTATCTCATGCCGTGAATGTCGCGTTCCCAATCTGGGATGTCCGGCCGCGTTTATTGCCAGTTTAACGTGAGGACAAGACAGAACGCCTCGTCCTCGTTGGTGAGGCGGAGCGTCGAAGGGCGCTCCTGGTCAAGCTCAGCGAACGAGAACGCGTCGGTTGCCCCAATCCATGCCCACTCGCGCGAAGGAATGTCCTCGTCCTGCTCGACGGCGAAGAAAAAGTACTCGCGGTCGATGTTTGAGACTTCGGTCGGTGCACTCGCGGTGACGGCAGGGAAGCTGGCGACATCGGTGCTGGTACTGCTCAGGTATACCCGTCCCAACGCGTCTTGCATCTCGATGTAGATGTCCGGAGCGCTTGCTGGGTCCCAGGGGGCCCCGCCCGCTGCGGCCTCGGGGATCGTCTCGACGGTGACGGAGGCGATGGTGACGACGGGGGAGGAGGAATCAGCGTAGCTGCACGCACTCAACGTGAGTGCGCCGAGCGCAAGCAAAGCAACGCGCATGAATGGTGGTGGGGTGGCACAGGAGCAGAAGAGACGCCAGGGGCATGGCGAGGGAGCGGTGCAAGAATAGAAAAGACCGCGCCAAAGGTTCAAGCTCAGTGCAGACTGCCAAGAAAAAATGGAGCGGAATGACAACGGTAATCGTCTCAAGCCTTTGTCAGCTATTCTCCTACACTGCTCGGCAGCGATATTGGGAGGCGGTTCACAGGAGCAGCGTCTCACAATCAGGGCCTTGACGGCGGTCCGTCCGCTCCACGCTACACCTCTGTAAACTTTCTTTGTCACAACAGCCTATCTAATGCGTATGCGTCGCGTCGTTTTCAACCAGAAGGGGGGCGTGGGAAAGTCCAGCATCGCCGTCAACTTGGCTGCGATCTCGGCCTCCGAAGGGCGTCGGACGCTCGTGATTGACCTCGATCCGCAAGGCAATGCGAGTCAGTATCTCCTCGGGGCCGGAACCCAACCGGCTCACACGGCCGTCGACTTCTTCGAGCAGTTCCTGGCCTTTCGGCTCTCGAACGAAGGCCTCAATGCATTTGCTAGCGCGACTCCGTTTGCCAACCTGCGCGTGCTTGCGGCGTCACCTGCCCTCGGCGAGATCCAGGCGAAGCTGGAGCAGCGGTACAAGATCTTCAAGCTTCGCGACGCCCTGAACGACGTCGCTGAGGACTACGATGACATCGTCATCGACACGGCCCCGGCGTTCAACTTTTATTCGCTCTCAGCCCTGATCGCGGCGGAGTCCGTGCTCATCCCGTTCGACTGCGACGATTTCTCGCGGCGGGCGCTCTACCAATTGCTCGACCGGGTGGCCGAGGTGCGGGCCGACCACAACGAGTCGCTACGCGTGGAAGGCATTATCGTCAACCAATACCAGTCTAACGCCAACCTTCCGCAGCGCGTCGTGGGTGAACTGCGCGAAGAGAACCTGCCTCTGCTCGACACGCTCCTCCCGGCGTCGGTGAAGATGCGCGAGAGCCACGAAGCGGCGACTCCGCTTGTCCACTTTGCTCCGCGCCACAAGCTCACGCTCGCGTTCAAGGACCTGTACGCTGAGCTCAGCAGTTAATTACTCCTCGTTGGAGAGGTAGGCCGCAGGCAGCTCGTTGCCAGGGTGCTCGGGCGACCAGAAGACGCTCACGATCCACCAGCGGGTGCCGTCCCAGAGCGCCTGGATCGAGTTGACGCCGCGCAGGACGACCTCCCCGTCTTGCGTCATGCGTCCCTCGTAGGTGCTCCAGACGTGCGTGGTCGCGGCGAACTGCTCTGTTCGGCGTGCGACCTCCACCTCGAAGAAGCCATTTTCCAGCATCCACGGCCCAGACGTCTCGATGTAGTCGTCGACGCTCATAACGCGGTGGGCGTAGGAGCCATCGGGACGGTTGCGAGTGGGAATAAGCTGGGCTTCAGGAAGGAAGAGCGCGCGCATGCGATCCCAGTCGCGGTCCTGCCCTGCCGGCCCCGAGATGACATCGTAGAGCGCAGCAATCAAGGCGTCCAGCGAGGCCGCGTCGGCCGTCGTTTGTGTGGAGTCGGCATGCGCAGGTCCAGAGAAAGCTAGAGCCGCTGGCGAGACGCCGACTAGGATGGCAAGGGTCAGGGTGCGAAGCATAGGGATCGGGCGAACAAAAAACCGGGGAACGACAACCGCAAGCTAGTGCATGGGCATCGTTCCCCGGTGTTGGTCGACCGACTTCGGCAGGAATCACCAACCGATGTCATACTGACAGAACGCTGCGTCAGCGCGTGAGCACGACGGTGCGCGTAACCCGAGCGTCGTCAGTACGAAGCGCAACGAGGTAGACGCCGCTCGCTGCGGACGCTGCGTCCCAGCGCATCGTGTGGGTCCCGGCAGGCATGCTCGCGTCCGTGAGTACGGCCACGCGTCGCCCCGTCATGTCGTAGACCTCCAGCGTCACGTCGGACGATGCGGGCAGATCGAAGGCGATGGTGGTGGACGACGTGAACGGGTTCGGGTAGGCTCCCCGCAAGGCAAAGGCCGTCGGGCGGCCGCCGTCGCCCTCGTTGGAAACGACCGTGTTCTGGACCTCGACCACAGCGCCCGCCTCGGTCCACACGACAGCGTCGGTGAGCACGCTGTTCGGAGTGCGCAGCGTGATCGCGTCACCGGGCTCGGCCCCTTCGTCCTCACGAGTTGTCGGATCGTCGGCGTAGATCGCCATGAGACCGAGCGCGCCGTCGGCCTGCACGGTGAACGCGCCGCTCGTGACGCCGTCGGGGTCGATGGCTGTGACGAGGGTGCCCGGCGTCAGGTCTGCAAGCGCCTGGCCCCACACGCTGATCCACGACGGGGTCGGCGTGACGCCCGCCTCGCGTTCCGCTGCGACGAGGGCTTCGGTCGGGACGCCCGCGAACTCGACGGGGGCGGCCACGAGCGGGTAGTCGAGGCGCACGGGGGCCGTGGCGCGGACCTGGTAGCCCATGCCGGGGCGGACGCGGCCGAGCGTCTGGAAGGCTTCGGGCACGCCCGGTGCGTAGGCGACGCCCGTGCTGTGGAAGCTCTGCACGCCTTCGGTAGCGTCGAGAACAGAAGCGAACGCGTTCGCCACGTCGTCAACGTCGGAGGGGAGGTACGCCACGGCGTTGAGGCCGGGCGCGAGAGCCATCGCCTCCATCGCCATCGGGGCGCCGTCCATCGTGAGGCGAGCCGGTGCGCTG
>JBCDFF010000424.1:0-3744 GCA_039178415.1 Bacteroidota bacterium | reverse complement strand
GTGCCCCCTCGCGTCTCGATGCCCCCCTCTCCCGACGGCCTCTTCCACGACGGTCACCTCCACGTCGGCCTCCTCTACGGCGGCCGCTCCTCCGAGCACGAAGTCTCAGCCCGCTCGGCTCGCAACGTCGCCGATGCGCTCCGGGACCGCTACCGCGTCACGCCCATCCTCATCGACCGGCAGGGCCGCTGGCAGCGCACGACGACCGTCGAGGACAGAGATGCCATGGCGTCGGCCAACGCGCACGTAGCCGATGAGGTGGGACACGTTGGCACGTGGGGGCTTGATGTGGTCGTGCCGATGCTGCACGGGCAGAACGGCGAGGACGGGCGCATCCAGGGGTACCTCCACACGCTCGGTCTGCCCTACGTGGGGCCTGACGTGCTCGCCTCGGCTGCCTGCATGGACAAGGAGGTCACGAAGCGGATGCTGCGCGACGCCGGGCTTCCCATCGTGCCGTTTCACCTCGTGCGGCGCGGCGACGCAGCCACGTTCGACGCAGCCACGTTCGACGCCGTCACGGCGGCGCTGGGCCCGACGGTTTTCGTGAAGCCCGCCAACTCGGGCTCGTCGGTGGGCACGTCGAAGGCAAGCGACGCGGCGGGCTTTCAGGCGGCCGTAGCCGACGCGCTGCGCTACGACCACAAGGTGCTTGTGGAGACGGCCGTGCAGGGCCGCGAGATCGAAGTGGCCGTCCTCGGCAACCTGCACGGCCTAGGCGCGCCGCTCCAGGCCTCGGTGCCAGGCGAGATCCTCAGCACGGCGCAGTTCTACACGTACGCGGCGAAGTACCTCGACGCCGACGCAGCGCGCATGCAGGTGCCTGCCGACCTGCCCGCCGACCTCGCCGAGCGCATCCGCCACCTCGCGCTCGACGCGGCGCGCACGCTCGGCTGCGAAGGCCTCGCCCGCGTGGATTTCTTCCTGGCCGACGACGGCGCGCTCTACGTCAACGAGATCAACACGATTCCCGGCTTCACCGCGCGGAGCATGTACCCGGTCATGTGGGCCGCCAGCGGCCTCCCGCTCCCCGACCTCGTCGCCACCCTCATCGACCTCGCCCTCCAACGGCACCAGCGCGACGCCACGCTCTCATTTACGATTTAACCCATTATATTTCAACATTTAATCTACCTACCTATCCTTCAACCTTGCACCCCGACCATGTATTCGACTGACACGCGCACCCTTCAACCGGGGGACACGTTCGTCGCCATCCGGGGCGAGACGTTCGACGGGCACGCCTTCGTTGCCCAGGCCGTCTCCCGGGGTGCGACGGGGGTGGTCGTGGAGCAAGCCGTCGAGGTTCCCGACGGTGTGACCGTGACCGTGGTGGACGACACCATCGGTTACCTCGTTGCTCAGGCACAGGCCCGGATCGCGGCCGTACGGCCCGCCATCGTGGCGATTACGGGGTCGGTAGGCAAAACGACGACGCGCGCGGCGCTCGAAGCCGTCCTCGGCGAGGCGTTCCCGGTCATGGCATCGGAAGGCAACCGCAACACGCCGCTCGGGCTGGCGCTGCTGATCCTCAACCGCCCGATCACGCCCGAAAGCGTCCTCGTCTTGGAAATGGGTGCGCGACTCAAAGGCGACCTCAAGGAGTTGTGCAGCTACTTCCCGCCGACGGTGTCCGTCCTCACCAACGTGCGCGGCGTGCACGTCGAGACGTTCGGCAGCATCAAGGGCGTCCAGCGCGAGAAGTCGGAGCTGGTCCGCGCACTCGGCCCCGCCGGCACGGCGATCCTCAACGGTGACGACCCGCGCGTGCGCCAGATGGCCGCTGTCAACGACGGCCGCAGCGTCTTCTACGGCACGGGCGAGGACAACGACCTTCGGCCCGACCGCATCACCGCCGACCTCCCGCTCCTCGGCGACCACGCCGTCCTGACGGCCCTCGCCGCCTACGGAGCGGGCCAGGCGCTCGGCATGACCGACGCGCAGATCAACGCTGGGCTCACGAAGATCCAGCCCGAAAAAGGCCGCCTCAACCGCCTCCGTGGCCGCAACGGCAGTACGCTCATCGACGACACCTACAACGCCTCGCCGGACCCCGTCCACGCTGCGCTTCGCGTCCTCCGCGATCTGCCCGCCACCCGCCGCCTCGCCTTCCTCGGCGACATGCTCGAACTCGGCGACGACGAGATTGCACAGCACACTGAGGTGCTCAACTACGCCGTCGGCATCGCCGAGCACGTACATACCGTCGGCCCTCGTATGGCCGAGGCGGCCGCGGGCCTTTCCGAGCACCAGCGCGCAGCCGTCACCACCCACGAGACGTCCGCGGCCATCGCTGAGGCCGTCAACGCTGGTACGCTCCTGATCGCCGAGGGCGACGCAGCGCTCGTGAAGGGCTCGCAGGGCATGCGCATGGAGCGCGTCTCCGAAGCCCTGCTCCACCCCGACCTCGACGCAGCGGACCACCTCCCGCGCCAGTCGACGAGTTGGAAACAAATCGCGTAGGCTATCTCACCGCAGCGGAGCGAACAGCCGCGCCGTGCAGAGCACAAACCCATCTGGGGTTATCCATGCAGCGTGGTCTCATTACTCGTGTGCCACGCTCCGACGCTTCCACGTTCCGCTGCGATCTACCGCGAAACCGACTGCTGTTCGTTGGCGCGTCCGCTGAGCCCTGCCGCCCCGAGAGGAACGGCCAGGATGTCCTCCCCATCCGTGAAGACGAGCAATCCTAGCGCTTCGACGGGCTGGACGCCCCAGACGTAAGGGAGCGCGGCGATCTTTCGAGCCGCTGAACCGTCGGCCCCGCCGAGTTCGACCGCCCACACCCCGTTCTGGTCTCCGGGCGCACACACGTCGTCGAGGCAACGCGTCACGAAGAGCACGTCATCCACAGAGGACACGACCCCGTCGAACGTCGTCCCCTCGTCTGGGACATACAGCGGAGCGATTGGGTCGAATCCCTCTTCACGACGCCGGGCGACGTAGATGCCGTTTCCAGCGCTTCCATCGGACTTGTAGACGAGCAGGTCGCCGGCGTCGGTCAGCGCGGGGTACGAACCGCTCACGCCATACTGCGCGGTCAGGCTCTCCGGCTCCGACCAGCCCCCCTGCTCGTAGCGGACCTGCAGGAGCGGGCCGTTCGATCCGACTGCATACACCACCGTCTCGCCGTCTGGCGACACCGCGAGATTGTAGACGAGGCCGATGCCAGGAATTGGCGCTACGCTCCAGCCATCGTCAGTCAGCCTAGCGACGAACGGCGTCTTCTCGGACCAATCGTCGCCGTACCGCGCGAACACCATGACCCGGCCGTCGCGGGAGAACGACGGGGAGGTTTCCGACGCGCTCGTGCTGATCGTTCCCGGTGCCAGCGGGGCCGCCGTCCTGAACGGTCGCGGCCTATCGGTTGTGGCCAGCGTCCGAGCCTCGACGCGCTCTGCCACCCCGTCCCGACTCCGCGTACGGATCGTCCAGCGGCTCGCTTCGTCAAACGCCTCGTAGGCATAGCGGAACGAGGCCGCTCCGTTGGACGAGACGGTGCCGCTGCGCTCGATTCGGCGGAAGTCCCACCCGCGCTTCGTCCCGTCGGCGTTCCACAGCACGTCCTCTTCGCCATACTGCGAGCTGTCGGCGCGATAGTACCGCTTGTGAACCTCGCGGCCGCCCGTGTCGAGGTCGGCCTCGGTCCAGCCCGTGACGTCGCCTAGCTCTGAGAAATACGTCGTCGTGAGCCGTGTCCCATCGTCGGCGTAGGTGAACGTCTCTCGGTAAGGGGTCGGCTCG
>JBCDFF010000423.1:0-3748 GCA_039178415.1 Bacteroidota bacterium | reverse complement strand
GGTCGGCGCGGGTGTGCTTCCAGTACACCGTGTTCGAGGGTGCGTCGACCTGGATACCCAGCACGATCTCGATGAGCGCGGCGATGGGGCCGCAGCCGGTCCAGCCGACAAACTCGGGGCGCGCGATGTTGGACTTGGTAGCGGCCTCGGGGGCGTAGCTCTCCCAGAAGGTGCCCGTCTCGTCGTAGACCGTCGCCACGTTGTCGAGGTGGTTCTCCGCGATCCGCTGCGCCACGTCGAGGTGGCCCGTCGTGTCCATCGCGCACATGGCGAGGTAGACGAGCGGGGCCCAGACGCCGCCGTGCCAGTAGTTGCCGCGCGGGTGAAAGACCTCGTGGTCGGCGGAAACACTCGGGATGGCATGTGTCCGCCAGAACGACGCGGGATCGGTGAGGTGGCGGGCAACGGCAGCGGCTCGCTCACGCGAGGTGGCCCCGGCGAGCAGCGGCCAGCACGTCGCCGGCGTCTTCACGCGCGCAGGCGTCCCGTCGGGGTGCGCATCGACATAAAGCGCGAGGTCGTCATTCCAGAGCGTCTCGTTTAGGTAGGCGTGCAGCGTAGCGACATCGTCGCCCATCGTCTGCGCGATCGTACCCTCGCCCACGACCTCCGCGATCTGCTGGATGCGTCGGGCCGAGAGCGCCTGCTGCGCGGTCATGCAGAGCCAGGCGTAGCCGTAGTGCTCGTGCACGTCCGGGCCGCCCTGGTCGTAGGGGCGCGGCGTGTTGTCCATGCCCGAGGCGAGCGCGGTCGTCCAGTAGCCTATGCCGTCGGCGTGGCGGCGGTGCGTCTGGAGCCAGCGGTAGTAGCGCACGAGCGGCGGCAGCACCGCGCGGAGGCGGTTCGTGTCGCCGGTGATGCCGTAAAGCGCCCACTCCGCGTCGGCGAAGAGCGGCGGGTTGATGGCGCTGGGGTGGTCGGTTGGCCAGAAGTCGGAGCCGTCGGCGCGGACCATCTCGCGGCAGATGAAGCCGTCGGCGTGCTGCTTCGCGTAGAAGTTGTCGAGCGTTTGGTAGACGGGCAACGCGTCGGTGGCGTAGCGCAGGAAGGCCACCATGAAGCAGGTGTCCCACTGGAACACGTTGGCGCTGAAGGCCGCGTCCACGAACGGCTTGAAGCCGCTCTCGGGCGGGGGCGTCTGCACCTTGTCGAAGGCGATGTCCCAGGCACGCCAGTAGAGCGCCGTCCAGTCGGGCCGCGCGGGCAGGATGGGGGCGGGCAACGTCTCGCGCTGCGCCGCCGAGAGCACGGGCGCACGGTAGGTCAGGTCGAGGCCCTGGACGTGCTGTTCGGGGATCCCGGCCCCCTCCATGTCGAGAGGCGCGACGGGCACGGCTTCGAGGATCATTTGACCTTTGTTGCCTTGGGAAACAAAGTTTGATCCGTAGATACGGCACGACGGGGATAGATCCAACCGGAATTGAAGGAAATGTGTACTTTGTTCACGAGAATGACAAAGTTGCCAACCTGAAAGAAGCGACTGCTCACCCCCCGCTCTGCGTCGCCTCCGTTCTGTCGAACTCCGCTCCTCAAACCGTAAGGTTCACGACAGTAGACTGTCCCCCTCACGCATGAGGGGGACAGTTCCGCGACCCTTCATGGGGCGTGGAACAGGGGGTGCCGAGCTTGCCCCGACGTTCATCCCCGCCTCAACCGCCCACCCCGCCGCAGCATGGACTCCTTCTGGAATCACCAGGGCGGCAACCCGGAGCGGATGCGCGCCCACAACCGGGCCCTCGTCCTCCACCTCATCCGGATGAACCAGCCCATCTCGCGCGTCGATCTGATGCGCGAGACGGGCCTGACGCGCGGGGCGATCTCGAAGATCACGGCGGCCCTCATCGAGGCGCGGCTCGTCCGCGAGATCCAGCACGGCGAGAGCACCGGCGGCCGCCGCCCGACGCTCCTGAAGCTCGACGCCGAGCAAAACCTCACGGGCGTGATCGACGTGCGCCCGAAGCTGACGACGCTCGCCGTGGTGACGCTCGACGGGCACATCATCCGCCGCGTGACGATCCGCACCGAGGCGCACCAGCCGACGCTGTTCCTCGTGCGCTGCGCCCGGCAGGTCGGCGACATGCTCGCGCAGTTTCGCGGGCGTACCGTGCTCGGGATCGGCCTCGTGGTGCCGGGCTACCCGACCGCCAACGGCGCGGGGCTCCGTCCGCAGGAAGAACTCGGCTGGGTGGCGTGCGCGCTCGACGCCGTGCGCGAGGCGGTGACGATGCCGCTCTGGGTCGTCCACCAGGGGCACGCGGTCGCGGCGGCGGAGCAGTATTTCGGACTCGGACGCGAGGCGGCGTCGTTCGTGAGCGTGCTCTGGCAGAGCGACACGCTGAGCGTCGGGTGCGTGGAGGACGGTCGCCTGCTGACCGGCGCCAACGGACGCGGCGGCGACGTCCGGCACCTCGTCATCGACACGCAGGGCACGCGCGACGGGAGCGGCCTACGCGGAACCGTAGGTCACTGGTTTTCGGGCCACGGCCTCGTCGAGCGGCTGAGTCCGCCGTCTCGGCAGGCACCGACGGTATCCCTCGCTCCTGTGACTAACCTCGAAGCTGTCGTCCAGCCAGGCGCGGTGCATCTCTCGTGGTCCGACCCTAGCGCTGACGCGGGCTCGGCAAGCAACGGCCAAATCGCCGTGTTTCGGCATACGGCTACGCCTGTCCCCACCGACGCCCTGCATGGGCTCGGCTTCTCGGCATCGGGCCGCTTCGTGGACGTGACGACGGAGGTCGACGGCCCGCTCTACTACGTCGCCGCGCGTGTCGGCCCCGACGGCCAGCACGGCCCCGTCACCGAGCCTGTCGCGGTGACGCCCGCCCCACCCGTGCTGCTGTTCGACGACCGCTTCGACACGCCTGCGAACGCGGACGCCTCAGACAACGCTGTGCCCGAAGCCTACACCGTCGAGGCGGAGACGCCGCCCGTGGCCACGCCCGACGGCCTGCGCCTCGGCACCGATGGAGATGAGAGCACGGACGGTGACGAGGACGCGCGCACCTGGCTCTGGCGCAACAGCGAGGCCTCGGCGCTCTTCACCGCCACCGTGCGTCCGATCACCAGCGGGGCCTACGACACCTGCGGCCTCCTCTTCAAGTACGGCGGTCCGCACCAGTGGTACTGCGCCGCGCTTGCCTACGGGCACGACCTCGTCTCGCGGCAGACGCTCTCGCTCATCCGCCAGGGCACGAACAGCACGCCCGACCTCCGCGACGAGTGGCTTGGGTTCTACGAGATGGCCATCGAACCGGGCCGCGACTACGTGATCCAGGTGCGCGTCGAGGCCGGCTGGATCCGCGCGAAGGCATGGCTCGCCTCGGACCCGGAGCCCGCCGCGTGGCAACTCGTCGTCCGCGACGATGCGACGTGGGACGGCACAGGGGTCGGCATCCGCTGCTTCGGCCAGACGGCGCTCGTGCGTCAGCTGCAAGGCCAAGCGCTACCACCGCTCGGCACCGAGACATCGCCGTCTGTGCTCTTCGACCGCACCTCGTCGTCCGTGCAGGCCGCGCTCACCCGCGCCGACGGTGGCGATGCGGATGCACAGGCCGCGCTGCTCGACCTCGGCGAGGCGCTCGGGGCGACGCTGCTCAACCTGTACGCGGTGTGGGGCATCGAGCGGGTGGCGTACGGCGGGCTCCTCCTCGACCGCGGCTGGCGCTGGATCGAGCGCGGCATGCAGGCGGCGATCCCAGAGGCGCACCCGCTGCGGCAGGCCGAGCACGTCACGCCCTCATCGCTCGGC
>JBCDFF010000422.1:0-3749 GCA_039178415.1 Bacteroidota bacterium | reverse complement strand
CGTGCTCGTCTCCACCGGGCTGAGTCTGGACATATTTCCCAACCCGGCGCGTCAGACTTCCACGGTTGCCGTATCCCAACGTGAAGTGGGCGTCCTCGTCGTCAAGGTTTACGACGTGCTGGGTCGTGAGGTCGCTACGCTGCATGCTGGGTCGCTGGCGGCGGGGCGGCACGCGTTCGAGTTCGACGTGACGACGCTGCCAGGAGGCGTCTACGTGGTCCGTGCCGTCGGAAGAGAACGCGCAGTCACGCAGCGCTTCACCGTCGCACGTTGAGCAGGGCGTTCGCCTACCGAATCGGGATCGTGACGCTGGCCCCGACGTGGTCGAAGCCGAGCACGGGCTGCACCTCGAAAGCGGCGCGGGCGTCGGCCTCGCGGAGGTGGCGGCGCGCGAGGAACACGCCCGTGAACGCGCCGATGGCTGCCCCCGCAAGCACGTCGGTCGCCCAGTGCTCGTCCTTGGCGATACGCGCGATGGCGGTGCCCGTGCTGACGGCGAGCAGGCTGTAGGTGACCGGGCCGGGGTAGTAGAGCACCCACGGCGTCACGATGGCGAACGAGAGCGTGGTGTGCCCCGACGGAAACGAATAGTAGTCGCGCGACGGCGAGAGCGGGACAAAGGTGAGCGAGCCGTCGTCGGTATAGGGCCGCGCGCGCCCGACGAGCGATTTCAGCCCCATCGTCACGCCCGTCGCGTAGAAGGCCGACTGCATCGAGGTGAACGCCGCGTCCTGGAAGCGGTCGTTGTCCGTCAGCAGCGACACGCCGAAGAGGGCCATCACGGGCAGGGCCATCTTGCGCTCGCCGAGCCGGTCGCCGACGTCCAGGAACGTCCCCAGCGCGCCGCCGGGTTGGCCCTGTAGCTCGTCAGAGATCGGCGCGTCGAGGTTGGCTGCCGTCGGAACGAGCGCGCTCCCGGCGAGCGCGATCACGGGCAGCGTGGTGCTGGTCGTGCGGAGAAAGGCAAGCGCGTCCCGGCCTGCCCAGCGGAGGAAGCGTTCCGCCCCAGGACCGTCCTCCGCAGTGAGCACGAGGTCTGCCGTGGTCTCGAACGCGTCGTCGTCGTAGGCCTGCTGGGCGTTGCTGGCGGCAGCGAAGGCAAGGAGGGCGAACAGCGCGCAACCGCGCGGCAGAAGGGGAGCAATCATGCCTGAGGGTGACGAGGGACCGGAGGGCGAGTCTAGGGGAGCCGTGGTGCCATACAGCAAAGGCGCTACACGGCGAGGGCGGCACACGGCGAGGGCGGCACACGGCGAGAGCTTTACACGGCAGACGCGAGGCAACAACCAGTCCAGAACGGGGGGCGTGCGCTGAGGCGTGTGGACAATCATCGGGTCACGCGCTCGCGTGACGCCGTTGACGTCTGCATGAGGCGCACGAGGCGTGCGATGCCGTAGGGTCGGACGACGAGTGGAACGAAGTACAAGCCGAACGTCCACACGTCTTAGTCCAGGCGGAACACGAACGTGACGATGCCGCTCTGCAGCTCCTGGGGGGCCCCGGCTGGAAGGGCGTCGAAGCGCCACGACCGGAGCGCGTCGAGGGCGGCGCGGTCGAGGCGGGGGTCGCCGCCGCGGCGGGCGGGGAGGGCCTGCACCACGCGGCCGCTGGGGTCCACGGTCACGCGGATGGCGACGGTGCCGCGCGCGCCCGGGTTGGGAGGCAGCGGCGTGGAGAGCGGCGTCCGGTCGAGGCCTTCGAGCGAGAATGGCGAGGTGGTGCGGTCGGCGCTCCCAGTGCCGGTCTGGTCGGTCGTGGTGCCCGTGTCGGCGTCGGGGGTGCCGCCGGTCGTCTCCGGCGCGTCGGGCGTCTCGGGGCGCGGCTCGCGCTCGTCAGACGCCGTCTCCCCCTCGGGCTGCGGGTCGCGCTGCTCCGTGTCAGGGGTAGCGATGCGCTCCGGCGCGGGCTCGGGCACAACCTCCGGCAAGTCGACCGGCCGCGTGGCCGTTGCCGGAGCGGCCTCGGCCTGCGTATCCGGCTGCGGCGGCTCAGGGGTCGGCACCGACGTGCGCTGGGCAGGCCGCGCCTCCTGGATCGGCCCGAAGTCGACCTCCATGAAGCCGAGTTGGGGAATCGTCACGGTGTACGTCGAGACGAACAGCACCGCGAGCAGCACGACGTGGAACGCGGCGGTGGCGAGCAGGCCCTTCCGGTCTTCGGGACGCACGGGGTTGGGAGTGTGGGGGTATGGGAGAGGAGGAGTGTGAGGGTAACGTACGACCTCGGCGATCCCGTGCCTGCATCGCCTGGCTATCGGCAGATCGTGGGTTGGTCTCCTAGGCACTCGCCCCCATCAAAGCGGACGGGGATGCTGTAGAGTGAGCGAGGAAGATCGGGAGGCATCTCGAACCGAGCCAGACGTGCAATTCTGAGTGCCTCCGCATCAAAGGCGGCACCAAGCCCTCGCAAAACCTCTGCGCTGACAACTCCACCGTCAGCATTGATTTCGACAGCCACGAAGACCAGTCCGCTCACCTCCTCCTCAACGTCTGGGTAGCGGCCCAGCGTGAGGAGCGAGTCTACACCACCGATCAGCAGAGGCGATGGCGGAACGTAGCAGATGAGCTGCCCGGCCGTGGAATCGGCCGGGACAGGGCTCCTGAGAGAGGGTGACGGGCGTGCTGAGGAGCCACACCAGGCTCCACCCCCATACCCTCAACCACCCACACCCCCTCACCGGTCGGTGCGGGCGAAGCGGGGCTGCTCTAGGGTGAACATCACCGAGATGCGGTGCGTCGAGCCCAACTCCGACTGGAGCCCGCCGAAGTCGCCGAAGCCATAGTCCAGGTTGATCTGCTCCAGGGTGAGCCCTGCGCCGAGGGTCGGCGTGAGCTGCGTGCCGTAGCGCTCGGAGGTGGTCACGTCGGCGATGCCGGCGCGCAGCGCGACGAGGCCACGGTAGGTCACCTCCGTGCCGAGGCGGGGCCGGAAGCTGAGGTCGCCCGCGTTGAGGACGTAGGTCTGCTGGCCGTCGAAGGCGAGGTCGAGGTCGAAGCCGAGGTTGAGACCGATGTCCTCGGTGAGCGGCAGCGCGTAGGCGGAGCCGAGGCGCGCCACCGGCAGCACGAGCTCCGTCAGCCCGACGGGCGCGTCCTGGCCGAACACGTCGGCGAAGCCGATGAACGAGCCGGGGTTGTCGGGGTCCTCGTAGAGGTCCTCGAACGCCTCGTCGTTGACGGTCCACGCCTGGAGCATGCCCGTCACGTCCTGGATGTTGAGGCCGATGGCGAAGCGCCCGATCTGGTACTGCGCGGCGAGGTCGGCCGAGTAGCCCCAGGCGCTCGCAAAGTCGCCGATGGAGCGGCGGATGACCTTGCCGGTGACGCCGAGGCGGAGGTTGTCCGAGAGGCGGCGGGCATAGGAGACGAAGAAGGCGTAGTCGACGGCCGAGAAGTAGGTGACGCTGTTCTCGGGGCGCGGCACCGGAAGGCCCGTGTCGGGGTTGAACGCCTGGAGCGTGTTGGCGATGTCGTCGACGCCGCTGCGGAAGAACGAGACGCCCAGCGTGGAGCGGTTGGAGACGGGCCACGCGACCGCGCCGTAGTCGAACGAGACGATGCCGCTGAAGCGCTCGGCGTGCATGTAGGCCCCCTGTGGGTAGGCGAGGGCGTCGAGGCCCGCCGGGTTCCAGTAGCCGGCGGTCACGTCGTCGGCCATCCCCGACGTAGGCCCCGCCCATGCCCAGCGCCCGCGCGCCGACGCCTCCGGCGAGGAACTCCGCCCCGTACTTGACGACGGTCTGGGCGCGG
>JBCDFF010000421.1:0-3750 GCA_039178415.1 Bacteroidota bacterium | reverse complement strand
GTCGTAGCCTGGCGCGATGTCGGTCGTGAGCGGCCCGAGCGTGTAGAACGGTGCCTCGCCGCACCAGTCGAGTTGCTTGGTCATGTTTTCCCGGATGAGGTGCATCGGGACGTGGCCTGGGCCCTCGTTCATCACCTGCACGTCGTGCGCCCAGGCCTTCTTCGTGAGCTCGCCCTGAACGTAGAGTTCGGCAAACTGCGCGTCGTCGTTGGCGTCCTCGATGGAGCCCGGACGCAGGCCGTCGCCGATCGAGAAGCTCACATCATAGGCCGCGCAGATCTCGCAGATCTCGTCCCAGTGCGTGTAGAGGAAGTTCTCCTGGTGGTGCGCCAGGCACCACTTGGCCATGATCGACCCGCCGCGCGAGACGATGCCGGTGCGCCGCCGCGCCGTGAGCGGAACGAAGCGGAGCAGCACGCCCGCGTGGATCGTGAAGTAGTCGACGCCTTGCTCGGCCTGCTCCACGAGCGTGTCGCGGAACAGCGCCCAGGTGAGGTCTTCGGGTACGCCGCCGACCTTTTCGAGCGCCTGGTAGATGGGCACGGTGCCGATGGGGACGGGGCTGTTGCGCAGCATCCACTCGCGCGTCTCGTGGATGTGCTTGCCCGTCGAGAGGTCCATCACCGTGTCGGCCCCCCAGCGGATCGCCCAGACGAGCTTCTCGACTTCCTCGGCGATGCTCGACGTGACCGCCGAGTTGCCCATGTTGGCGTTGATCTTGACGAGGAAGTTGCGGCCGATCACCATCGGCTCCAGCTCCGGGTGGTTGATGTTGGCCGGGATGATGGCGCGGCCCCGCGCGACCTCGTCGCGGACGAACTCGGGCGTGATGACGTCGGGGATCTGCGCGCCCCACGGCTGGCCGGGGTGCTGCTGGAAGAGCGCGGGGTGCGACGCGCGGAGTGCCTCTAGCTTCTGGTTCTCCCGAATGGCGATGTATTCCATCTCGGGCGTCACCTCGCCGCGCCGGGCGTAGTGCAGCTGCGTGACGGTGCGCCCGCTCACGGCACGTCGGGGGCGATGCACGTGCTCGAAGCGGAGGTGCGCCGTTTTCGCGTCGTCGAGCCGCTCGCGCCCGAACGCCGACGAGGGGCCGTCGAGTAGCTCGGTGTCGCCGCGCTCGGCGATCCACGCGCCGCGCACGCTCGGCAGCCCGCGTCGGAGGTCGATGGTCGCGTCCGGGTCCGTGTAGGGGCCGGAGGTGTCGTAGACCGGGATTGGCGGATTCTCCTCCACGCCGAAGCTTGCGGGCGTCGGGCTCTGCGCGATGAGCCGCATCGGCACGCGCAGGTCGGGGCGGCTGCCCTCGACGTAGATCTTCCGCGAGCCGGGGAGGGGGCGGCGCACCTCGTCCGAGAGATGGTCGAGAAGGGCGTGGGTGGCGGCATTGGCCGCGTGTCGCCCCTTGGGGGCGCCAGATTTTGAGGGCGCAGCGGCGGAGGTGGGCATTTCCATGGCGGCTTCCGGGCATGGGTCCGTGGTACGGGCGAGCGGAAGCCGGTCTACCCACGAGCGCGCAGCGCACCCATGGACCGTGAAGCCTCCCTACGCCGGTACGAGCCGGATCAGGTGCAGAGGGACTCTCTCAGCCGTCCACGCGGACGGCACCCCTGGCTTCCACCGCGCAACATACGAACCGGAGCGATGGGGATACGCTCGGCTCATGCTCGGCACGGTCAGGCCAATAATTTCAGGCGAGCCTTGACGTGCACGTAGGTCGGTCGCATTTTCATGCCCCGTTTCGTTCGTGAGCCACCGTGCTCACGAGTGAAGCCTAAAGATGACGCGGCACCACGTCGGTGCCGCCCACCACCATCGGTTCTCTCGACGATCCGTCTCGGACGGTGGGGTTCTTCGTTTCGGAGATCCCACGTGCCTAGACCGAGCTCTCGCACCTAGTCATTTCGCGAAACGATGCGTGGACCCCGTGCCGCAGTTCAGCGGCTAGCCTTCAAAAAATCAGCTCGCAGCAAGACGGTACAGGGTGGGCGATTGCTCAGTAGCGTAGCCCTAAGCGTTGTGCTGAGCATGGGGACGGTAGTGGGGGGGGCAGCGCAGGCCCAGGAAGTGCGCCCCCTCGTCCTCACCGGTGCCGACGTCCCCGCGCTGCTCGGGGCGGACGTGACTGCGCCCGTCTGCTACGTGTGGAGCGGCGCGTCGTGGAGCGGGTGCCCCCTCCAGATCGATGAGCGCGACTGGCTCGACCCGGCGATCGCCTACCCGACCACCATTTCCGATGCCAGCGAACTGTTCGGCGGGCCGCTCCAACTGCTCTACACCGAGCCCCAGGACTACCCCCACGCAGACTTCGACCCCATCGTGCCTGTCGACAGCGACACCACCTTCGACGCCGACGATGAACTCGTCGTGATGCTGCGGTTCTTCGGCGCGAAGGCCGACCTGAGTGCCAATCCTCCGCCCTACGCCCCCCCGCAGGTGAGTGAGATCGAGGCCGGCGGGGTCTACGCGTACCTCTTCGTCCCAACGCAGCCTCTGGATCAGGCGGCTGGCTATGACCTGGTCAGCTACCAGTTTAACCTCCTGGCAGGTTCATTCCCGTCACAGTACAACTTCGAAGGGAGCACGTCCCTCCAGAACACCGTGGGGGACTATCTGGCAGCCAATCCTGAATACAGTGTGGTCGAGACGAACCACTACCGGTCGAGCTTTGAGGACCGGTGGATCCAACGCGAGCTCGCGCTGGCTGAGGTCTCGAGCGCGCGTCGGGGCGCGGGTGCATCGGTCACCTACGGGACGGACTTGCTCGACCGCGTCAAGTTCGGCGCGCGCCCGTACCAACTCGGATCCAACCATGATTGCTCGCGCTCGATCTACAGCGCAAGCGCACGCCGAGGCACGCTGGGCGTGCAGAAAGACGGGCCCGTCCGCGCGCTGCGGTATGCGCAGGGGTTCAACTCGGGCGGGCACAACTACGTGCTCTACGAGATGTACGAGCAGTACATCGTCTACCGCATGGCCCACCAGATGCACCGGACGCCAGGTGCCACGATGTTCTTCGACTACGCGCCCGCGGTCAGTGGCATGACCTACTACAGCAACCTGCTGTCCGGCGGGGTCACCATCGACGGGCAACCGGATCTGCCTACCGGGGACTTCATACAGCCCGCGTATCTGGAGTGGGACTATCTCCTCGGCACGCAGGGGAGCCTGGTCTCGGTGTGGGAGAGCGATAGCAATATCTCCGGACTCACGCCGCGTTCGTACTTCGAGGACAACGCCTCGCCTGAGGTGGGGCAGTGCACCGGCGACGCCACGGCGTATGGCTCCACCGGCAACGTGTACTATGCCGGGACGGACGAGGACGGCTACATGCCGTGGACCGACCCCACAGACCCGCGGTCGTTCGACGGGGGCACGCTGCGCTACCTACGCCTGGTGCGCAAGCTGGCCCTCGACGGGGCGACCCGCACCGCCACGGAAGCGCAGACGCTGCGTGACAGCCTGGCTGCCGCGCCGACCTCGACGGTGTCGCTGGTGTCTGTGGGCACCGGGAACTACCCGCAGGCGGTGCTCGACCTCCGCGGCTCCACCCTCGCCGACAACGGCGTCGCCGACCTCGACCGCTTCGGCACCTGGCCCGACCTCTCCCCCAACACCCTCGACGCCACCGCCACCAAGCCCAAGCGCTGGCCTCTCCTCCGCGACCCCGTCGCCCCCCTCGCCGACCAGCCCGCCGTCTTCTTCAACACCAAGACCTTCCTCACCCTCCCAGCCTCCGACTCCCTCATC
>JBCDFF010000420.1:0-3755 GCA_039178415.1 Bacteroidota bacterium | reverse complement strand
GCCGACTTCGACGCCATCATGGAGGAGCAGGCCAAGATCCAGGAGCGCATCGACCAGATGGATGCCTGGGACATTGACTCGAAGCTCGACATGGCGATGGGCGCGCTGCACTGCCCGCCCGGCGACACCAAGATCGGGGTGCTCTCCGGCGGCGAGCGCCGCCGCGTTGCGCTCGTCCGTCTCCTGCTGCAACAGCCCGATGTCCTGCTGCTCGACGAGCCGACCAACCACCTCGACGCCGAGTCCGTGGCGTGGCTGGAGGGTCACCTCGACCGCTACCCCGGCACCGTCATCGCCGTCACGCACGACCGTTATTTTCTTGATAACGTGGCGGGCTGGATCCTGGAGTTGGATCGCGGTCGCGGGATCCCGTTCGAGGGCAACTACTCGTCGTGGCTGGGGCAGAAGCACGCGCGCCTCGCCACCGAAGAGAAGCAGGCGTCGAAGCGCCAGAAGGTGCTCGCGCAGGAGCTCGAGTGGGTGCGCCAGAACCCGAAAGGCCGCCGCGCCAAGAGCAAGGCGCGCATCGCCAACTACGAGCGCATGCTGGCCGAGGAGCAGGACAAGCGCCAGGCCGAACTGGAGATCTACATCCCGCCCGGCCCCCGCCTCGGCGACGTGGTCATCGAGGCGAAGGGCGTCGCGAAGGCCTACGGTGAGCGCACGCTCTACGACGACCTCTCGTTCAGCCTCCCGCCCGGCGGCATCGTCGGCATCATCGGGCCCAACGGCGCGGGCAAGACGACGCTTTTCCGCATGATCACCGAGCAGGAGGAGCCAGACGCTGGGACGTTCACCGTCGGCCAGACCGTCGAGCTCGGTTACGTCGACCAGAACCGTCCGCTCGACCCCAACGCGACCGTCTTCGAGGCGATCACGGGCGGCGGCGACTTTGTGCAACTCGGCACCCGCGAGGTCAACGCGCGGGCCTACGTCGGGCGCTTCAACTTCGCCGGGCAGGACCAGCAGAAGAAGACCACCGAACTCTCCGGCGGCGAACGCGGACGCCTCCACCTGGCTGCGACGCTGAAGGAGGGCGCGAACGTGCTCCTCCTCGACGAGCCCACCAACGACCTCGACGTGAACACGCTGCGGGCGCTCGAAGAGGCACTCCTCAACTTCGCAGGCTGCGCCGTCGTGATCTCGCACGACCGCTGGTTCCTCGACCGCGTGGCGACGCACATCCTCTCGTTCGAGGAGCAGCCCGACGGCACCATCGAGCCGCGCTGGTATCCGGGCAACTACTCCGAGTACGAAGAGGACCGCCGCGCGCGACTGGGGGACGCCGCCGACCCGTCGAAGCGGGTGCGCCACCGGCAACTCACGCGGAGCTAGCGTACGAGCGTAAGCCGCTGCGTGTGAATCTCGCTGTCGGTGTCGAGTCTCAGCACATACGTTCCGGCAGGTAGGTTGGCTTCCATCCAGTCGATCTCGTGAGTTCCAGCCCCGCGAGATCCCTGCTCTACCGCGGCAACTTGGCGGCCGAGCATGTCATAGATAGCGAGCGTGACGATTGCTGGTTCGGCAAGCGTGTAGGAGAACGCGAACAACCCAGCGCTCGGATTAGGATACGCCGCGGTTAGCGTTGTAGTGACGAGCGCTCCCTCGTTCTCCGTGTCAGTGTAGGTAGCAAGGATCTCCTCGACTGAGTTGCACCCCGTTGCATTGTCTCGAAATACGAGGTCGCGTTCCCCGTCATACTCATCGGTGAGAATTGCTCCGAGTCCAGTCGAACAGACGCTGAGTTGGTGGTTGTCTTGGACGTTAAGAGTAGCTGGTTCGAGGGGAGACGCTTGAAGGCCCCTCACGTTCGCCAAGCCGTCTACATTTTGAAGCGACTCGTTGCGACGGATGAATATCTCATGACCGACGTACTCGAGACGCGACAACTCATCCACATGGACGAATGCAGTGTTAGTCAGCGAGAGCGTGCTATCAACCGACCTAAGGTTGTTGAGACCATGGAGGTTAGTGAGGCGGTCGTTGCCAGAAATACTCAGCCGGTCGGCTATCTCAGTGAGGTTGAGCAAGCCTGAAATATCAGTTAGGCTGTTGTTGTCAGAAATCGAGAGGCCACGCGCAGACGAGAGTTTTGCGAGTGCATCGAGGTTTGCCAGGGCATTGTTTCTCGCGAGAAACAATGCCCTGGTTTGTTCAAGGTTGTCAAGTCCATCCAGGCTTTCCAGTCGACCGTTCTCGCGAAGGATGATGAATCCGGATGTGGATGTCACGCTGGCTAACGCATCGAGCGACTCAAGCTTGTTGTGACCGCGAATGGTGATCTCGTGGAAGGATTCCTGATTGGGGAGGCCTCGCAGCGAAGTCAAATTGTTGTTGTTGGTGAGTGAGAGCGAAGTGATGTAGCCTAGATTGCCGATTCCTTCTAGGCTCTGAAGTCCGTCGCTGTTGGAGATGCCGATGAATGGGACACTGCTGAGTGTTGGAAGGCTCTGCAGATCAACAAGGGCATCGTTGTCGTTGAGGACAATTCCACGCGTGGTCTCCACCAGAGCCGAGAGCCCGGAAAGGCTAACCAAGGACGGGTTCTCCGTCATAGTCAGGAGGCTGACTGACTCAAGCGAACCTAGTCCTTCCAATGAGGTGAGTTGTTCGTTCCGATAGAGATTGATGTCTCCTACCGTGCGCAGTTCATCAAGGCCTCTGAAATTGACGAGCGAGTTGGCTCCGAACACCAGCAGGGCCTCGCTGACCAGAGTGAGAGAGCCGAGACTCTCAAGGCTCGTAATTGGGGATGTGACCGGCTCCGTAGCGAATAGGCTACCGATGTACAGGTTACCTCGAATCTCTGTGCACGCGAAGTCGCCGACCTGCTCCTGTGAAACCAACGTGATCGTGCCTTCGCAAACCTGCGCACTCATTGGTGTCACGCTGGAAATGATAGCGATCGCGCCGAGAAGTAGTGTACGCATAGACCCGACAAGTTAGGGGAATAGGACCGGATTGTACGAAAAGCTATGGGGCTGCGCCGTCGTGATCTCGCACGACGGCTGGTTCCTCGACCGCGTGGTGACGCACATCCTCTCGTTCGAGGAGCAGCCCGACGGTACCATCGAGCCGCGCTGGTATCCGGGCAACTACTCCGAGTACGAAGAGGACCACCACGCGCGACTGGGGGATGCCGCCGACCCGTCGAAGCGGGTGCGCCACCGGCAACTCACGCGGAGCTAGCCGCAGAGCGGTCTAGGAACGGGTTGCTGGCCTAGCTCGGGTTCTGGCTGACGCTGGGCTTGCAGTTTCGGCGTGGAGCACGTTCTTTGCCCACACGCACCCTCTGCACTGCTAGCCTTTCTGCTCTGTGGACGATGGTCGTCTTCATCCGCTGACGCTCCGGTTCAGCGACGCCGCTGCGGAGCACTCGTTTTGGGCGAGCTACAGCACGCGCATGAGCCGCCACGTGCGGTGGCTGCTGTTGCTCGGCGTGGGCATGCTGGTGCCCTACGGACTCGTGGATGCCCGCGTCGCGCCGGCGTATGCGGGGACGCTCTGGAGCATCCGGATTGGCACGGCCGCCGCCCTCGTGGCCATCGTGTCGGTGCTGTTTGCGACGCGGGCGCAGCGCTACTTCACGCCCGTCGTGGCGCTCGCGAGCCTGGTCACGGGCCTCGGCTTGGTGGCTGTCGGGTGGTACTGGGGCCTCGCGGGTACGCTCTCCACCCACTCGGGCATCATCGTCCTGCTCTTCTTCGTGCACGTGCTCATCCGCATGCGCTTTGTGCACGCGGCGCTCGTGGGGC
>JBCDFF010000419.1:0-3755 GCA_039178415.1 Bacteroidota bacterium | reverse complement strand
CTACACCGCGCTGCGCGCAGACCGGAGCCTCGCAGCTCCCGGCCTAGACGTGGCCTTCTTGGACGACGAGCGACTGAGAGAGAAGTTGGTCCACGCCCTCACGAGCATGCTGCACGACGAAGACAGCCGCGAGCAGTTGCGACACGCCTACGAGGAGGTACGCCAAGAGATTGAAGCATGCCTTGCTGTGCTGAGCGCTACGCCGCCCGAATAGCATTGAAGGCCGAAGAGACCCACGCAGAGATGGCGTGTCCGGCCAAGCGGAATAATGAGGTATCGTTCTCCCAGCCCTTCTCCTCCTTCATCGTCTCTAGCCCGTGCTTCCCATGCGCATCTGTCTGGCCTGTCTACTGCTCGCCTTCGCCGTCACCGCCCACGCTCAGCCGGTCCCCGGGGCGAGCGCGACCGTGAAACACGTCTACAACCTCGTCGCTCCTGCCGAGGACGGCGACACGCCCGTCGGTGCGTTGCAGCGCACCGAGTACGAGACCTACGGGCCCGACGGGCGACGGCTCCGCGTCGAGTGGCGCGCGCCCGACGGCTCCGTTTCGCTCGCCTTCATGGAGCTCTACGGTGCCTCCGACCAGCCCTATGGCGCAGTCTACTTCACCGGAGCCGACCTCGACCCCACGCTGGAGCGCTTTGCGTACCGCTCCGAAGAAGGCGAGCGTGTGGTGAGGCGGGTGACCTACATCAACGCCGCAGGGGAGGTGACGGGCGTCAACGAGTTTGTCGCCGATGCGGACGGTCGCGAGGTCGAGCGGCGCTACGGCGTGTCCGAGGACGGCGTTCGCGCGACGGACACGGTCACCTACGACGGCGCTAACGCGACCGGGTACGTGTACGAACGCGCAGATGGCTCGCGCCGGATCGAGAACGTGTTCCGCAACGAGACGGTCGACGAGCGGGGCCACTGGACGAGCCGGACGCTGGTGCGCGACGGCTCGCCGCGACTCTTCGAGACACGGGAGATCACCTACCGCGCGCCATAGTCTGTGTCGGCAGCGACCGTCGCTGCGCAGCGCTGCGGTATGGGTCGATTGGGCGGCGCCTGCAACACACCGAGAGCGCTGTCGTCAACGCGACGACTCGCCCTCGCTCTCTACCGCCTTGCCTATGTGGTGCCTCAACCCGGTCGCGCTTCGCTCACCCGTCACTTCTCGGTATGTCCCCTGGATCGCCGCTCTCCTGACGCTATGGATTGTGCCGGTCCAGGCGCAGCCGTCGCCCGTGAGCCCGAGCGCTGACTCGGCCACATCGGGGCCGCTCTACGACGAACTGGCACGGTTGGACAGCCTCATCTTCGCGGCGTCGTTCGTCGCCTGCGACTATGAAACCGCCGCCGCGCTCTTCACGGACGACGTCGAGTTCTACCACGACCTCACGGGGGCGTCGTACGGGGACGAGGTGCGCGAGGACTTCCGCCGGCTCACGACGTCGTGCCCGCGCGAAAACGGGGTCACGCGCGAGCTCATCGCGGGCAGTCTGGAGGTCTACCCGATGCAGGACTACGGCGCCATCCAGCGGGGCGTCCACCGCTTCACCGAACGCGGCGCACCGACGCGCACGGTCGCGCAGTTCGTTCACCTGTGGCAGCGGCAGCCCGACGGTACGTGGAAGATCAGCCGGGTGCTAAGTTTCGACCACCGTCCCGAGCCCGTGCCTGCGCCCGACAGCGGCGGACAACCCTAGCCCCTCCCGCGTGATGCCGACCTCATTTGCCTATGGCGTTGGTGGCGTTCTCAGCGCCGACATCGCCGTGCCGGAGCACGAGCGCGAGCAGGCGTTCTACGCCGCCATCCTCACCACAGGCGACGCCCCGCTCTGGCGCGAGGACCTGACGAACAACCTGGGTACGCCCATCATCGGCCTCGGGAAGCGTACGCCCGACCTCGACGCCGTGCCGCTGCAGTGGATGCCCCACATCCAGGTCGCGGACGTGGCCGCGAGCGTGGCCCGCGCAGTCGCCCTGGGTGGCACCGAGGTGATGCACGGCAAGACCGAGGCGGGGCACAGCCAGTGGGCGGTGCTCACCGATCCCGAGGGAGCCGCATTCGGGGTGATCCCTGTTGTGCTAGGCGAGGCGGCCGCGCAGCAGGAACGCCAGGGCTGCATCGCTGGGCTCACCTTATTGGCACCCGACGCGGAGGCCAGCCGGGACTTCTACCAGCAGGTAGTGGGGTGGACGGCCGCGTCTCAGGACGCAGAGGACGGCAGCACGCACGCCGTGCGGTACGCGATGCAAACAGGCACCGGGACGACCGTCGCGGACATCCAGCATGATGGAGACCGTGGGGGACCGTCGGGGTGGCTGCTGCACCTCCCCGTCGGCGACCTCGCTGCGAGTCTGCGACGGGTCATGGAGAGCGGCGGTGCGGTCATGGAGAAGGCCGCGCACCACGCTGTGGTCCGTGACCCCGTGGGCGTCGCCCTGGTGCTACAGGCCGCGTGAGGGCGACCCAGGCGCTTCGTGAAGTCGCCCCTCGTGTGTTCGATGGTCCGTTCGTTCCATCGCCCGTAGTCAGAACGATCCCATTTCCCAAACGAGGGCGTAGGCGGGCGAAGGGTTGGAACGCTGCCCATCCCTGTGCGTGACCGAAACGGGACCTAGATCGCACGCGCTGCGCGGAAGCGGGTCCCTGGTGTGTTGCCCTCCACGTTGCTTGCCGACCTCCCATGACTCAGACGTCTCGACTCGCTCCGCTCGCGCTCCTCGTGGCCGCGCTGACCCTGGGGGTGGCGTGCGACACGACCACCCCGACGGTCATCACGTCGGTGCAGCCAGACCCGCAGCCTGAGCCCGATGTCGCGGCGATGGTCGCGCAGATCGACACGACCACGGACGCCCGTTTCGTCTATGCGTTCGAGCAGACGAAATTCGTACCGCCCCCCGGGCAGACGCTGCTCGTGATGGGGCAGACGCTCCAGGCGGCCGATGCCTTCACGGCGAGCTTCCCGGACGCCGCACCGCCCGCCGGATGGGCGGCCTACTGGGGCATCTCGAGCGCGGACGGCCTCGCCACGCAGATGGTCAACGAGCACGGCGACATCCACCACCACCAGGCCCTGGCCGATCGCTTCCCGGACACGGTGCTCCAGAGCGCGCTCTGGATGGTCGGCACGTGGGACGTCGCCTACCGGGCGGCCAACGGCGATTTCGATCCCGTGATTCGCGAGTTCAGCGCGTGGGCAAAAGCGGTAGAGCGGCCCATCTACCTCCGCATCGGCTACGAGTTCGACGGCATCCACAACGAACTCGACCCCGACGAATACGTGACGGCGTACCGCCGGTTTGTCGACATCACGCGCGCCGAGGGCGTCGAGAACGTCGCGTTCGTGTGGCACTCCTACGGCTCGCCGACCTACGAGGGGCACCCGCTCTCGGCATGGTATCCCGGCGACGACTACGTCGACTGGGTCGGCATCTCGCTCTTCGGCCACCTCTACGCGAGCGGCCTGAACCCGGAGGCCAACGCCGTCTTCGAGTTCGCGCGGACGCACAAGAAGCCCGTCATGATCGCCGAGACGAGCCCCGTGGGGGGCATCACGCCAGACAACATCGATGCGTGGAGCGACTGGTTCGTGCCCTTCTTCTCGCTCGTCCACGAGAAGAACGTCAAGGCGATCAGCTTCATCAACGCGAACTGGTCCACGTACCCGATTGCCGTAGACATCGGCTGGAAGGACGCGCGGCTGCAAAACAACCGCTTCGTGTCCGAGGCCTGGTTCACCGAGACGGTCAGGGACCGCTACCT
>JBCDFF010000418.1:0-3790 GCA_039178415.1 Bacteroidota bacterium | reverse complement strand
TTCACCGCCTGCGCCACCGTCCAACCTGTTCAGGAGGTCGTCGAAGAAAACGTCGAAATAGTCACGGACGCCTCCGACGGGCGTGTACACGTGACCATCCTCCAGGTGAGCGACGTGCAGGAGATCGTCCCCGCCGAAGGCGGCAAGACGGGCGGCTTGGCCCGCGTCGCGGGGCTGCTGCGCGAGCTCGAAGCGGCCAACCCCAACACGTTCGTTATGGTGCCGGGCGACTTCTACAGCCCGTCGGCCATCGGCACCTCCAGGGTGGACGGCGTGCGCCTCAACGGCCAGCAGATGGTCGCCGTCTTCAACGCGCTCGGCGTCGACTACGCCGCGTTCGGCAACCACGAGTTCGACCTCGGCCGCGAGGACTTCTACCGCCGCCTCGACGAGACCACCTACACCATCGTCGCTTCCAACGTCACCGACGAGAACGGCGCGCTCTTCCCGAAGACCGTCGCCCACGAACTCCTCACCGTCACCGACGAGGACGGCACCGTCACACTCGGCCTCCTCGGCGCGACCATCGGCCTCAACATCAAGGACTACGTCCGCTACCAACCCGTCCTCGATGGCCTCCAGACCCAGGTGAACGCCATTGGCGACCAGGCCGACGTGCTCATCGCCATCACGCACCTCTCGCAGCAGCAGGACGTCAGCATCGCGGAGTTGATCCCCGACATCGACCTGATCCTCGGCGGCCACGAGCACATCAACATGGAGCTCTACCGCGGCCCCAACTTCACGCCGCTCTTCAAGGTCGACGCCAACACCCGCTCGGTGTTCGTCCACCAGCTCTACATTGACCCAGAGACGGGGGACATGGAGCTGGACTCGAAGCTGATCCCGGTCACGGACGCGCTGCCCGAGGACCCCCAGGTGGCGGCCGTCGTGGACGAGTGGGTCGAGATTGGCTTCCAGGGCTTTCGCGACGCGGGCTTCGACCCGGACGCCATCGTCGCCACGATCAGCGAGCCACTCGACGGGCGCGAGATCAGCGTCCGCTTCCGCCCGACCTCGCTCACGGACCTCATCGCGGAGGCCATGCTCGCCGAGGCCCCCGACGCGCAGCTCGCAGTCTTCAACGGCGGCTCGATCCGCATCGACGACATGCTCTCCCCCGGCCCGATCACGCAATACGACATCATCCGCGTGCTCCCGTTTGGCGGCGAGATCCTCACCGTGGTGATGGACGGCGAGTTCCTCGCGCGTGTCCTCGACCAGGGGGTTGCCAACCGCGGCATCGGCGGCTACCTCCAGCTGGCCGGCGCCGTGCGCACCGGCGACGGCTGGCTCATCGGCGAGGAGCTGCTCGACCCCGACGACGCCTACCGGGTGGCGATCAACGACTTCCTGCTGAGCGGCCGCGAGGCGAACCTCGACTACCTCACGTTCGAGCACCCCGGCGTGACGCTCGTCTCCGAGGGCAAGGACATCCGCATGGCCGTGATCGAGGAGATGCAGCGCCGCGCGAACGAGTAGCGCGCGCAAGGAGCCTCGGCGCGAGGGCCCTCGGTGACGCGTTTCTACCTCCACGCCTCGACCGCTGCAGGCAACGCTGGCCTCACCCGGCGAGGCTTGCTTCGGTCGGGCCGTCGGCGATCGTGCCCTCGATCAAGATGGCGTGCCCGCCGAAGAGATCGCCGTCGTCGTACCAGCACTCGAACGCGCCGTCAGGGCCGCACGCGATGGTTTCGAGGGTCATCAGGGTGACGAACGCCTCGGGGTTGTCGTCGTCCCGTCGCCAGCCGCCGTCCCAGATGTCGTAGAGCGTGGCGGCGCACGCCTCGAAGCGGTCGGTCCAACCGGCCTGGTCGGCCCAGAGCTGCTCCGCGGTTTCGAGCGCCGGCGTGATGTCGTCGGCGTCGATGCGGCCGCGCAGGCCCCGGTTGAGCGTGAGACGCACCGTCGCCCCGTTCCACGTGGCCGTGCCCTCCATCCAGTCGAGTTGCTGGTCTTCGGTGAGCGTACCGAAGCGCTCCGTCTCGAGGGTCTGGGGGCGGCGCAGGTCGTCGGCGAGGTCGAGGAGGGCCTCGTCCGCGTGCTCGAAGCGGTCGCCGAGGCCGAGATCGTCGAGGAAGACGGCGCGCGTCTCGTCGTCCGAGAGGTAGACGGTGAGCCGCACCTGGCTGCCGGGCGGAGCGTCGGCGCTCCACGGGTGGCCCTTCGGGACGACGCGCAGGACGGTCAGCTTCTGCTCTACGAGGGGGCCGCCGACCCGCCGCCACGCCGCGAGGCTAAACAGGTGGGTGAGGTAGCCCGCTTGCACGGTGGCCCCCTGGCTGCGCATCGAGACGAGGCCCTGCACGACGACCGGCTCCGCCGAGTAGGTCGCGTCCGAGACGTCGACGTCGGTGAGCGTGGCTAGGCTGGGCGGGTGATAGGCGGCGCGCATGGCAGCGTCATCGGGTGGTCGCGGGGCGGTGGAGTCAGCGGGCCGAGGCACCGAGGCGGTCGCCGATGGTCCCCGTGGCCCACCGGAAGGTAGCGTCGGCTTGCAGGACATCGATCTGGGCCGCGATGCGCTCCTCGCGGGCCTCGGCGAAGGCCTGCTCGCGCTGGTTGACGAGGAAGAGCGTGCTTTCGCCGAGCTCGAAGCGCCGCTGCTCGGCCTCCTGCAGGCGCTGGGCGAGCTCCACGCGCCGTTCGGCCACCGATACTCGAACCAGCGACTGCCGCAGCGCGACGAGCACTGCCTCCACGTCGGCGCGAATGGCGCGTTGGGCGAGGTCCTGCTCGAACCGCAGCGCTTGCATCTCGATCTCGGCGCGCGCCACCTCGCTGCGCCCGCTGCGGAAGAAAAGGGGCTGGTCGATCTTGAACCCGAGCTTCACGTCGGTGACGCCGAGCGGGTTGTCGTCGTAGGACACGACCTGCGCTTCCAGTCGGAGGTCGGGGCGCAACTGCTCGCGGGCGAGGCGCTGCTCCACCTCGACCTGCCGCTGCTCCAGCGCGACCTCGCGCAACTCGGGGCGCTCGGCCAGCGCCGTCGCCACGGCCTGCGCGGAGTCGGGTTCGACCGGCAGCGTCGGGAGCGTAGGCGCGGTGTAGCGCGACGCCTCGGGTGTGCCGTCCTCGTCCCACAGAAACACGACGAGCTTGACGCTCGCCTGCTCGGCCTTGCGCTGCGCCTCGGCCACCTTGCCCTCGCGGCTGGCGACGGCTAGTTCGGCCTCGACGCTGTCCACCGCAGCCGTCTCCCCCGCACGCGCCTGCCGCACGACGAAGTCGCGCCGCTCAGTCGCCAGCCGCAGCAGTTCGCGGTTGACCTGCAGCACCTCCTGCGCCTCGACCCACGACCAGAAGGTCTGCGTAGCCTCCAGCAAGAGCAGGTTTTGCCCCCGCGTCTCGAACGCTTCGGCGAGGCGCGGTTCAAGACGCGCCGCTTCGAGCGCCGCCCGGCGTTTGTTGGTGCCGAACCCCTGCAGCGGCGAGAACGAGAGCCCGAAGCGCGTCTCCCCCGCCGCCGACGTGCTCACCGACGGGTCGATGCTGGACCCGAGCCCGCGCCGGTAGTCGACCAGCAGGCTCGGGCTCATCGGCAGGTCGAACGGGAGCGCCATCCCGCCGCGCAGGACGTTCAGCTTGTCCTTGTTTTCCTCGGTCTTGTACTCGTAGCCAGATAGCAGGACCGGATCGAAGCCGCCGCGAGCGTCGAGCAGGTCGGCGCGGGCGCGGTCGGAGGCCAGGCGCAGCGACCGCGCGGCTGGGTTGGTCTGCACCACCTGGTCGAGGAATGCGTCGAGCGTGAGCACGGGGCAGTCACGGCCTGGCTCGCAGCGAAGACTAG
>JBCDFF010000417.1:0-3792 GCA_039178415.1 Bacteroidota bacterium | reverse complement strand
CTCGGGCGGCTACAACCACGTGCTCTACCGGATGTACGAGAAGTACATGGTGTACGAGATGGCGCACACGATGCACCAGACGCCCGGCGCGTCGATGTGGTACGACCTCGGCGAGGGCGCGGTCGGCATGACCTACTACAGTAACCTGCGGCCCAACGGCGTCACCGTCGATGGCGAGCCGGACTATGCCACGGCCCCCGAGGACGACATTTTCACCGACGCCTACCTGGAGTGGGACTACCTCATCGGCAGCCAGGGCTCGATGGTGGGCGTCTGGGAGAGCGAAAACAACCTTCCCGAGCCGCTGCCGTTTTCCTACTACGAGGACGACCGCACGCCCTCCATCCAAAACTGCTCGGGCGATGGACAGGCCATCGGCAACTTCGGCAACATGTACTTCGAGCAGAAGCCCGCCTCCGAGGAGGTGACGATGCGCTCGACGGACCCCCGCGAAGCTGAAGCCTACTTTCTAGACGGGGCGCTGCGCTTCATGAAGCTCATTCGGCGCGCCGTGCCCGAGGTGCCCAACCTGTCGGTCGCGGAGGCCGAGGCGATCCGCGACCAGCTACGCGCTCCGGTCGTCTTCGTCACGAACACGCTCGTCGTCCCCGGCAACGACAACACCCCGCCCCAAGTCGTGGGCGACGTTGAGCGGGCAGCACAGACCTATACGGGCATCGCTACCGATATCGGCGCTGGCATCGAGGCGATTCAGCTCAACACCGACGCCGACAACCTCGTCCTCAATGTCGAATCGTTTGCGGCTGGTGCCACGCAGGTCGGCTTCGTGCTCACGCCTGCGGACCTGAGCCAGGTAGCCCGTGGCACCGTGTTGATTCAGGACGGGCGCGGCAACCGGACCGAGATCCTAGTCGAGATCGAGGTCCCGCAGGAGGACGTGCTCGCTCCGCGGCTCACCCGCGTCGCCGAGCGCTTCTTCGTCGCGGGCGACATCGCCGAAGACCGCCTGGACGATACCGGGCTCGCCTCGATTCAGCTGCTCGACGCCGACAACCTCGCCCTCGACCTGGACGCCTTCGAGGTCGGCAGCACCGAGCCGGTCGCCTACCGCATTCGCCTGGTCGACGTGGCTCGCCCCGGCTCCGGCCTCCTGCGCGTCGCGGACGTGAAGGGCCTGCTCACCTCCGAACCGTTCGATCTAGCGGCTCCTCCCACCGACACGACCACCCCGCTCGTTGAGGCGGAATTGGAAGGCACGAGCTTGGACGGCGTCGTGTCCGAGCTCGGCCCCACCGACCTCGGCTTGGTCTCCGTCGTGATCGAAAACACGTCAAACGTGACCGTCGAGCTGGGTGACGTTGCGCTGGGCGATACGCAGATCCCCTTTTCCGTGGCGAGCGTGGACACGGAACAGCCTGGCACGGCCACCCTCACCGCGCTGGATGTGGCAGGCAACACGTTGACCTATGCCATCGACATTCCCCCGTCGATCTACGACTTGGAGCTGCGTGCCGAGGCCCCAGTCTTCTCCAGCGAGACAGAGGGCACCGTCCGCGTTTGGGTGGAGAACATCGGCACGGAGCGCTTCACCCTCTCGCGCGTCCAGACGATCAACGAGACCGATGCCGAGGTCACGCCGAACCGCATCGAGGTGGGGGCGCTTTCCCCGGGCGACTCCGCCTCGGCCACGTTCTCCTTCGTCACGTCGAGCCTCGCTGCCGAGGTGCGGTTCAAGGCGCTCGACCAGTTCATCGGGGGCGCCGAGGTCAACAACGACAACAACGTGGTGGATGTCCCGCTCGTCGCCTCCACGTCCGGTCTCCTCATCGTGGGTGGCGTCCAGGACGGCGCGTTCCTAGGCGCTGTGTTCCAAGGCACCGTGCGCGCGACGGCTGCAGGGCTGACCAGCATCCAGCTCAGCGACGACGCCGACAATCTGCAACTCGCCGTTGATGACTTCGCGCCGGGCACGCAGGAGAGCGTCGGCTACCTCGTCCAGCGCATCGACCTCGAGGCTGACGGCCGTGGCGAGGTGGTCGCTCAGGACCAAGCCGGTACCGTCGAGCGGATCGCCGTGGAGCTGCTCGCCCCGGCTCCAGACACGCGGGACCCGTCGCTCTCGGGCAACGGCACCGAAGGCACCTTCTCCGGCACCGCGAGCGACGACGAGCAGAACGATACGGGGCTCGCCACCATCGCCCTGCAGGGTGGCGTGACGAACGTGGCGCTCAGCGTAGACGCGTTCGAGGAAGGGGCGGGCACGGTCGGCTTCGCTGTCACGCTCGTCGATCCCACGCGCGAGGGCAGCGCTACGGTCGCCGCCACGGACGTGGCCGGCAACACGGGCACGCTGGAAGTGGCCCTGCTGCCAGCCCCCACGCCCGACTTCGACCTGGTCACCAAGGCCAGCTATGCATTTACCGGGGCCGACGAGGGCGTCATCGCCGTGACCGTGCGCAACAGCGGCCTCCAGCCGATGACGGCGGTGCGCGTACGCGTGCGCAGCGTCGACGACGTCACGCTGTCCACCGACGCCATCACCGTCGGCGAGATCGCGCCTAGCGACGCCCGCACGGCCCTCTTCGACTTCTCCGGTGCCGGTGCCGACGCGAGCGTCTTCTTCCAGGCGCAAGACCTCGTCGTGCGGCGCGACGAGAGCGACCTCGACAACAACGAGGTGACGATTGAACTCACGTCCGACGGCGCTGACACGAGCCCGCCTGTCATCTCCGGCGACCTCGGCCCTGACCCGGAAACGCTGACGTTCGAGGGCGACGTCCGAGAGGACGCGGTGGGCGACGCGGGCATCGCGAGCGTGACCCTCAGCGCGGACGCGGACAACCTGCGCCTCGAAGTCATCCCCTTCGCGCCGGGCGACGCAGCAGCCTCGTTCACCATCACGCTCGACGACCCAACGCGCGCCGGGAGCGGCACCGTGGTCGCAGCCGATCTTTTCGGCACCCAGTCCAGCTTGCCCGTCGCGCTGTCGACCGTATCGAGTGCACCGGACGCCGTCCCGCTCGACGGCGCGCTCGCCACGGAGGTCTTCCCCACGCCCTTCGTCCACGCGGCCACGATGCGCTTCCATCTGGACGCGCCGAGACCCGTGCGGATCACCGTCTATGACCTCACGGGGCGCCGCCGGGCGTTGCTCCAAGACGGCACGCTTCCGTCCGGGTGGCACGAACTCAGTTTCGACGGGAGCGGGTGGCCCAGCGGACTCTACCTGTGGCGGGTCGAAACCGACACCCGCGTCGAGACGGGCCGCGTCACGCTGCTCCGCTAGGTCGAGCCTCTACGAAACGCTGCGTCGAGAGCGCGCTGGACAACGGTCCGGCGCGCTCTTGTGCGTTGTGCGGCGTGGATTTGCAGGTGCTGTAGGGTTCGGCAGCGGCACCTGACCTCACATGGGTTGCACCCGTTTGCTCGGGCTCCTGGGAACGGCTCCGCCCCGTTTCCCGCACCTGTAGGTGCGTTTTGGACGGCCTTTTGCCAGGGTCCGGGAGGTGTCCTCGCTCCCCTCTGGCAAACAGCTAGTCCCTTCCCCCCATGCGTCGCGTTGCATCGACCTTTGCCGTCCGGGTGCTCCTCCCGACCCTCCTTTGTGTTTGGAGCGTGGTGGCGACCGCTCCTCGATCTGCTGCCCAGGCCGACGATGTGCGTCCCGTCGTGGTCACCGGCTCCGACCTGCCCGGTCTCCTCGGTGCCGACGTCGCTGCCCCTGTTTGTGTCGCGCTGGTCGCCGCTCGGTGGGTGCCGTGCCCGCTCCAAATCGACGAGCGCGCCCGGTTGGACCGGGGGAGCAACTACCCGCCCGCGTTCTTCACGGAG
>JBCDFF010000416.1:0-3821 GCA_039178415.1 Bacteroidota bacterium | reverse complement strand
TAATGCCTCGCCTCATCGACTTAGGTCTTTTTACCAAAACCCACATCTCCCACCTAAAATCACACATCAGACATGGCAAATCTCACATCCAAGACAGCGCTTGTGACGGGCGGGACACGCGGGATCGGCCGCGCCATTGTGGAGGCCTTTGCTGACGCGGGCGCGAAGGTGGCGTTCACCTACCGCTCGTCCACCGAGACCGCCGACGCGCTTGTCGCCGACCTCACCGCGCGCGGCGTGGCGGCGCTGGCCTTCCAGGGCGACGCGGCCGAGATGAGCGCTGCCGAGGAGGCCGTCAAGGGCACCCTCGACGCCTGGGGCCAGCTCGACGTGCTCGTCAACAACGCCGGCATCACGCGCGACACGCTGCTCATCCGTATGCGCGAGGACGACTGGGACGCGGTCATCGAGACCAACCTCAAGAGCGTGTTCAACTTCTCGAAGGCGGTCTACCGCCCGATGATGAAGCAGCGCGGCGGCACCATCATCAACGTGTCGTCGGTGGTGGGCGTGATGGGCAACCCGGGCCAGGCGAACTACGCCGCCTCGAAGGCGGGCATCATCGGCTTCACGAAGAGCGTCGCGAAGGAGTTGGGCGCGCGAGGCGTGACGGCCAACGTAATCGCACCCGGCTACATCCAGACGGACATGACCTCGGAGCTGGGCGACACCGCCCGCGACGCGCTGATGGCCAACCTCCCGCTGAAGCGCCTCGGCGATCCGGCCGACATCGCAGCCGCAGCGGTCTTCCTCGCCTCCGACGCCGCGCGCTACATCACGGGCCATGTCCTCCACGTCGACGGCGGCCTTGCAATGTAGAGCGACACGCTGTAGAGCGTCCCGGTGTAGATCGGCGCGCCGCAGAGCGGCCTGCCGGATCGAAAGGCGTGGCCTCCCCGTACGTGAAGGCCGTCACAAGCGTGCGCGCTGCGTTGTCCTTGTCCTTGAGAGCCCGTAGCTTGCGCGTCGCTGTTTTCAGACGCCCCGTGCTCCGCTGATGGTGCACTGGCGGCCCCCTTTGTCCTCCCGGCCATGACCGCTCCGACGTTCGCTGCCGCCCTCGCCGACCACGTCCTCGCTACGCTGCCGGGTGACCAGCCCCTCAGGCGCGAGATGCTTGAGGCGCTGCCCGCACCTCTGGCACACTTCCTCGACCGGTGGCTGGCCCAGCACGTTGGTCGCGTCGACGCGACCCTACAGTCGCCCTGGGTCGCCGAGACGCCGGAGGTCGCTGCCATCCGCGCCGATCTCGTCGCGACGATGCAGCACTTCGCGCAGGTCCCCGTCGAGCGGCTACCGCAGGTGATGCGCTATGCCTCGGGGCGCGTCGTCGGCTTCCTCGTGGCCCCCATGGAGGTCTTCGTCAAAACCGTAGAAGAGAGCGGAACCGGACCCTATCCGGTCGAGGCGGTGCTTGGACGCCTGGCCTGGTTCGCAGGACGCCCGACGCTGACCGAGGTGCTCCGTAGCTACTTCGACTGGAAGGGGACGCAGCACGTCACCGCCGGCGATCTCCGGCGCCTCGTCCCCCAGATCGACGAGCGGCTCGCCCAGGAAGAATCGCCGAGCGACTGGATCGACCGGCTAGCCCCCCTCTACGACCTCGCAGCCGTCCTGGACGGGGAGCGCCGCCTCCCTGCTGCGCTGCTCCGTGCTCACTTCGCCGCACGCGGCCTGGACGAGACACTGCTTGCCGACAGCAGCCCCGCCGTCAGCGAAGCCGAGTTGCTGGCCCTGCTCCAGGTTGAGACCCCACGCGTTCCCGTCAGTGCCGAGGCTCTGGCGATCGAAGACGACGACCTGGGCTTCACGAGCCCGGCTGTCGCCGTGGACGAAGCCGAGCCTGCCTCGCCACCGGAAGACGCTGTCAGCACCGACGACGCGGACACCGTCGAAAGCGCTCCGCCTGCCGCCGAGCCTCTCGCCGCTTCTGTCCCCCTCGGAGCCCGCAGTGACCAGTCCTCCGACGTACCGGCTTCTGCCTTGGACGCACCGCTCACGCCCCTGGAAGGGCACGCTGCTCCTGACGCCTCCCCTGGTGCCACTGCCGAGTCCCCGCCCGACGCCGCTGCGCCCCTACCCGACGACGCCGCGCCGCCCGTCTCCCAGCATGGTGCTCCCGATGCACGTGGGACCATGCCCCCCGCCTCGGACGCCGTCTCGCCGCCGCCCGACCCAGACCCCGAGGCGAGCCGTCCGGCCACCATCGAGGAGGCAACCCGAGACGAGCAGCCCCTCTGGAGTCAGTACGCAGCCCCGGAGACACCGAACGTCAACGACCGATTCGCCGACCCTGACGTCCCCTCCCCAGCTCAGACGGCCGACGGCGAGGTGCCCCTCTGGAAGCGCTACTTCTCGGGCGGCGACTCTGGCCCAGCTCCAGCAGAGGCCCCGCTTCCCTCCGAAGACGACCTCGACGTTCGCCCCGGCGCCGTCGAGGCCTCCACGGCCTCCGAGCCCCCCATAGCGGCACAGGCCCCGCCCGATGAGGCTCCGAGCGCCCTAGAGCGCCGCCTGCTCGGGTCCGCCGCAGACCAGCACGACTGGTTCGTGGAGCAGCTTACCGCCGGCGACGAGGCCGCCTATGAAGCGACGCTGCGCGCCATCGACCAAGCGACCTCGTGGACCGAGGCGTCGCAGATCATCGCCCAGGACATCTTCCGGCGCTACTCGGTCTACATCTGGAGTGCGCCCGCACGGGCCTTCACCGACGCTATCGAGGCGCACTTCCGCACGGCACGGACCTAGCGACCTGGCCGTGTGCCCCCACAAGCCCGCGTACACGCTCTACCGGTAGTGCGCCCGCTCGTCCGGATCCGTCGCGGCGTCGAAGACCTCGCTGCAGCGCGTGCAGCGGTAGTCGATCCGCTTTGGGGTGGCGCTAGCTCCCGCCATCAGCAGGACCATCGCACCGAAGCCGTAGCGGGGAAGCGCCCGCACGTCGGGGTGGTCGCGCCGATGGCCGCAGGCACACGTCTGCGCCTTGCTGGCCAGCGCTGTGGCTTCTGGCTCGGTCATGCGTTGGTGCCGAGGCGCACGTCCTTGGCGCGGAGCTGGAGCGTCGTCCGGCCGTTCCACGTGTTGTCTTCGACGCAGAAGGCGAGCTCGAGCGCGCGCCCGCGCCGGGCACTCTGGAGCACCTCGGGGAGCCGCTCAGCCAGGCCGAAGCCGATCACGCTCATCGGGCGCCCGCCGTCGCGTTGGGCAACGCGCATGCGGAGGTGCTGGCGGTCCGCGCCGCATGTGGACGGCTGGCCGACCACGCGGAGGTCGCGGCCCCAGAACACCGGCTTGCGGTTGGCTGGGCCGAACGGGCCGAACTGTTGGAGGACGCGCCAGAACTTGCCGCCGTGGCCGTCCACTTCGTTGAGGTCGAGTTGCGCGTCGAGCTCGATCTCGGGTTCGAGTTGGGTGGGCTCCACGGCGCTCTCGATGGCGTCGCTGAGGCGGGCGCGGAGCTCGGGGATGTGGCCCCTGTCGAGCGCGAGCCCGGCGGCGAAGGCGTGACCGCCGAAGCGCTCCAGCAGGTCCGAGCACGACTGCAGCGCGTTGTAGACGTTGATGCCCTTCACCGAGCGCGCCGAGCCCTTCACGTGGCCGTTGGACTCGCCGTACGACGTGAGCAGCACCGTCGGGCGGTGGAAGTGCTCCGCGACGCGGCTCGCCGTGATGCCGATGACGCCGGGGTGCCAGTCGGCCCCATAGAGCACGAGCGCCTTCGGGTCGCCGTCCATGAACCGCGTCGCCTCGGCGAGCGCGACCGTGCGCGTGTCGTCGTCGAGTTCGCGGCGCTGGCGGTTGAGCGCTTCGAGTTCCTCGGC
>JBCDFF010000415.1:0-3824 GCA_039178415.1 Bacteroidota bacterium | reverse complement strand
TCGCGCCGGAAGAGGTTGGCGGTGGAGCTGCGCAGCGTGTAGCGGAAGGCGTTGTTGATCTGCGGCCGGGTGTAGTCCTCCAGCAGAAACTCGCGCTCGACGGGGTCTTGGATGATGCTGAGGTAGTCCTGCTCGAAGCCGCTGAGGGTGTCCGGGTCGCTCAGGTTGAGGTCGAGTAGGTCCACGAAGGACGTCGTCCGCCCGGAGTGGCGCAGTTCGAGCTGCGCGCCCAGCTCGACGCGGCTGCGGATGACGATGCGGAGCAGATCGCGCCGCGCGGCGACCCAGCGGGCGGCGTAGCGCGTGCGCGTGTCCAGGAGACGGCGTTCGAGGCCACGGAGCGGCCGGACGAGGTAGGGCAACGTCAGCGTGGCACTGGCGTCGACTTGCGCGGTCGGGAAGCCGCCGTCGAACGTGCCGGCGACCGAGCCCGATGTGCTCAGCGAGAACGACTCGCCGCCGCCGAACGTGTTGGCGTTGCGGTAGGTGACGCCGGCTCCGAGGCCGAGTTCGTCGCGCTCGGTGCCCAGGAGGTAGGATCGCTGCAGCACAAAGCCCTCCAACCGGATGCTATGGCGGGGCCGCGTGCGCAGCCGGATGCGCTGCGGCAGTCTCGACGGGGCCGCGCTGTCGAGCGCGTCGCTCTCCGGCGTCGGCTGCGCCGTGATGTCGCTGAAGCTGAACACGCCCACGCGCTCCAGGCGCTGCTTCGTCGCTCGCACCTGGCCAACGTCATAGGGCTGGCCGGGCTCGAACCGCAGGGCGCGGTACAGCAGGCGGGGCTCCAAGCGCGTGTCGTCCTCGATGCGCGTCACCACCGCCCCGTCTCCCAGCGCCAGCGTGTCCGACCGGACCGCAGCCCGCTCCGGGCCATCCACCTCCACGAGGACGTCGCCGAAGCGCATGCGCGGGCCAGGGCGGATCATGAAACGGAGATCCACGGTGTCGGGCTCGGCGTCGTCGTTGGCTCCGAAGACAACGACCCGGATCGAGTCGCGGGTCACGAGCGGGTGGCCGCGCCGCTGCAGCGTCTCGATGAGGCGGCCCCGCTCCGCGATGAGGTCGGCCTCGGCGAAGCGCTGGCCCGTGGCCACGAGCGTCCGAGGCTCGTCGGCAACCCGGGCGTCGAGCAGCGTCTCTTCGACCAAAGCGCGCTGCGTGGCGTCGGGGAGCGCCTCGATCCCCGTGTAGCGGATGGTGTCGACCAGGGACGGGCGCCCGGGCTGAATGTCGAACGTAACGCGCGCGCGCGCGCGGCGGAGCGTGTCGACGGTGGCAGACACGGTAGCCTGCCGGAAGCCATCCTGTCGGTAGAGCGCGGCAAGCCGCGTGGCGTCGGTGGCTACGACGGCGGTGTCCAGGAGCGCTGGCGCCTCGCCCACCCGCTGGAGGGCTCCCTGGAACCATCCCGGGAGCGACGGGCTCTCGCCGAGGCGATAGATCCAGTAGCCTGGTGTGAGCCCCGTAATGCGGAAGAGCCCCTGGTTTTCGCGGGTCCGCACGAACGCGAGGAGGTCGTCCTTGGTCCGCCCCTGCCGCTCCCCGACGATGCGGCGGTCGATCACACGGACGGCCACGCTGTCGGTGCGTTCCGGCGGGCGCTGGGCCTGCGCATCCGGCAGGCTTCCCGTTGCCAGGACGAGGCTGCAGAGGGCTAGGGCAGACCGAAGCCCGCGAGGTAGGCCCACCCGGAGCCAGTCAGCCACGAGCCTACTCCTCCTCGTAGTAGAAGTCGTCGGTGGTGGTCGGGTAGTCCGGCCAGACCTCCTCGATGCTCTCGTAGGGTTCGCCGTCGTCCTCGATCTCGAGGAGGTTCTGCGTCACTTCCAGCGGGGCACCCGTGCGGTCGGCGTAGTCGATCAGTTCGTCTTTGGTAGCGGGCCAGGGCGCGTCTTCGAGATGCGCGGCGAGTTCGAGCGTCCAGTACATAGTGATGGGCAGGGGGTTCGGCGGAAGGGGGTCCTCTTCGTCGCCGAACGCAGAGGCAGAAAGGAGGGAGTCGGGCGGAAGTACGTGGTGGGAGGCGACGCAGTGCGGTCGTGCACGATAGGGCGGGGCGTCTCGAAAAGCAAGGGCGACGGGCAAGCGTCTTGGGCCAGGGCCCCTTCCGGGCCGAAGAAGTGCGGACGCCGCCCTCCAAGACAGAGGCGGCAGGACCTCTCGACCCTACCGCCTCTGCGCTTGTTCCATATCCGTGCTTGTTGCCGGTGTGCCTGTTGCCGGTCAGGACGCTCAGGTCCCACCTAGCATGGGGTTGTCCTCGGCAGCCTGCTCCACGAGGTCCTGGTATTCCTGCGGCGTCACGCCGGGCGCGAACGTGGTGACCGGGTTGAGCGGGTCGCCGCTGAGGTCGCGTACTTCGTAGTGGAGGTGTGGCGCAGTCGAGAGGCCGGTGTTCCCCGTGTAGGCAACGAGGTCGCCGCGCTTGACGGCGCTGCCCTCGCGGACGCCCGGCGCGAAGCGGGAGAGGTGGGCGTAGCGCGTCTCACGGTTGCTCTTGGGGTGGCGGATGCGCAGGAGGTTGCCGTAGCCACCGCTGACGCCGCGGAAGCTCACAACGCCGTCGGCTGTGGCGTAGACGGGCGTGCCGACTGGCGTCGAGAAGTCGACGCCGTTGTGCATCTTGCGGGCGCGGAAGATGGGATGGCGGCGCATGCCATAGCCAGAGGTCAGGCGGCCCTGTGTGGGCAGCATCGCAGGCGTCTGGTCGAGGCGCTCCTTGTGGCGCTCGGCCAACGCGAGGAGGTCTTCGAAGCTCTGCGACTGGAGCGCGATCTGGCGCTCGAGCTGGTTGGACGTCTCGGCGTTCTGGCGGAGCAGACGGCTCGTGGGCAGGCTGTAGCGATCGAACGATTCGTCGCGGGCACCGCCGACGCCGACCTGGCGGACGTCGTCCGAGATGGGCTCAGCACCGAGAAGGGCGCGGTAGAGGTCGCGGTCCTTAGCCTCGAGCGCTTCCATTTGCTCGGTGAAGCTCGCCACCTGGTTCGTGGTCGTGGCGAGCTGGGTGCGGAGCCGCTCGATCTCTTCCTGCTGGGAGATCTCAAGCGGGGTTTGGGCCGTGCTCCAGAGGTACCACGTCGCGCCCGAGGCGATCACGAGGGCGGCGACGAGGACGGCGGCGGCGTGCTTGAGATAGCGGGAGGCGGTAGGCTTGACCTCTACGAAGGTGCAAGCCTCATGGTCATAGTGGTAGTAGGTGTTCTTGGGCATCGAGGCGAGCAGCTGCTAGCGTGGTGGTAGGGCTGGGGCAAGCGGCTCGCTCCCTGTGGTGGGCACACGCCTCGCTGCAGTCGGGCCGCAGGGGCAGCCAGCGACACGAAGGGGACACAGCGTGGTGTGCTCAGCACGGGGAGCCAGGCTTGGAAGCGGTGCCTGCGCCGCGGGGGCACGGGCTGCTTCAACGGAACGGCTCCGTTTCGCTTCCAGAGCGCAAAGAATGCGCCATGTTGGAGGGCGAAGCCTCTGGGAGCCGTGGGATTGGGTGGGTGAAGGGGCTATGGAAGATAGAGGCGTGTGTTAATAGTGTCAACCTGTGTGTCATACCCTCGCAGGGAGGCCTCTCATTTTGACGCTGCCCCCGTGTATTCTTCACCCCGGCAGCGATGTGGAGCGCCTGCAACGCCTTGTTAGAGCGTAGCCTAGCCCCTCAGCCATGCCTTCTGCTCCTGCCGTCTACCCGGGCGGCTGGCTTGAGTGCGGGTTACTTCGCCCCGCCATGCCGTCGGAGCCGTTCCCTTTTCACTCAATCCTTGCACCTAGATGATGACCTGGCGGGCGCACTGCATGGTCGGGCGGCCCGCGGCCGGACGACTCGCGGCCGG
>JBCDFF010000414.1:0-3833 GCA_039178415.1 Bacteroidota bacterium | reverse complement strand
TTTTGCGTTGGTGTGATGCCGATGGCTACCGCGTGCCACCAATCGCCATGTCGGTGGGTGCGGCGAGGTGCTCGGCGAAGTAGTCGGTCATGAGCGTGAAGTAGTGGACGGCCTGGCCGTAAAGCGCGCCGTGCGCCTGCCCAGGGTAGAGCATGAAGTCGAACCGCTTGCCCGCGTCCTGCAGCGCCTCTACCATCACGATGGTGTTCTGGAGGTGCACGTTGTCGTCGTAGTCGCCGTGAACGATGAGGAGGTCTTGGCGCTCGTCGTCGAGGTTGGCGGCGTAGGTGACGGGCGAGCCTTCGGTGTAGCCCGCGCCGTTCTTCTGCGGCGTGGACATGTAGCGCTCGGTGTAGATCGTGTCATAGTAGCGCCAGTCGGTCACGGGCGCACCCGCGATGCCGACCTCGAACGTCTGCGGACCGTCGCCCATCAGCATCGCGTTGAGCGCGAGGAACCCGCCGTAGCTCCAGCCCCAGATGCCCGTCCGCTCGGCGTCGATGTAGGGCAGCGCGGAGAGGTGCTTCGCCGCGGCGATCTGGTCTTCCGCTTCGAGGACGCCGAGGCGCTTGTAGGTGACGCTCTTGAACGCCTTACCCTTGCCACCCGTGCCACGGTTGTCCACGCCCACGACGATGATATCGAGGTCGTCCACGAGCATCTGGTGCCAGACGCGCTCGACGCCGCCCCACGAGTCACGCACCTCCTGCGCACCGGGACCGCCGTAGATGTGGAAGAGCAGCGGGTAGGCCTGCGTCGAGTCGAAGTCGGACGGCTTGATCATGTAGGCTTCGAGCGGCGTGCCGTTCGCGCCGGGGACTTGCATGAACTCCATCGCCGGGAGACTGTAGCCTGCTACGCGCTCGGCGAGGACCGCGTTGTCCACGAGCGTGGCGAGGCGGTCGCCGGGCTCCGCGTCGTCCACATTGAGGGCATGGAGCGTCACCTGGGAGGGCGTCGTGGCGTCGCTCCAGGTGTCGAGGTAGTAGCGCAGGTCGCTCGACGGGTTGAGCGCGTGCCAGCCGGCGCGCTGCGTGATCTTGGTGACCGTACCCGCATCGTCGGTGCCAGGCAATCCAATCGCGTACAAGTGCCGCTCGCGGGGGCTGTCCTTCGTGCCGGTGACGTAGACCAGCCCCGCGTCCTCGTCGAGGCCATTGAACGACGTCACGTCCCAGTCGCCGTCGGTGATCTGGCCGAGGAGCGTGCCGTCGCGCTCGTAGAGGTAGAGGTGGTTGAAGCCGCTGCGGTCGGAGCGCCAGACGAAGCGCTCGCCTCCGTCGAGGTAGGTGATCTTGGCGAGGTCGAGGTCGGAGAAGCCGGTTTCCACGTCGAGCCACGTCTCGGACTGCTCTTCGAGGACGGTCGTGAGCGCGCCTGTCTCGGGGTCGCCGTAGAGCAGGTCAAGGTCGTTCTGGTCGCGGTTGAGGCGCACCATCCAGACCTGGCTCGCGCCCGTGGCGTCGGGCGGGGTCCAGTCCATGAGCGCGAGGTACTCCGTCGCCTCGCCGCCCTCGAACCACGTGTCGGTGTCGAAGAACATCGTGCGGTCCGGGTAGCCCGCGCCGTCCTGCGTGTCGATCACGCCGATGCGGACCTCGCTGTTGACCTCGCCCGCCTTTGGGTAGCGGAACGTGTAGGTCGTCGGGTAGAACTCGCGGTTGTCGACCATCGTGAAGGGCCGCGTCGCCGACTCGTCGAGTTGGAAGAAGGCGAGGTAGCGCCCGTCGGGCGACCAGCGGAACCCATCACGTAAGCCGAACTCCTCCTCGTAGACCCAGTCGAACGTACCGTTGATGATGCCGCCGTCGGACCCGTCGTCGGTGAGTTGTGTCTCGGTCATCGTCGCGAGATCGACGTGGAAGAGGTTGCGGTCGCGCACGAAGGCGACGGCGCTCCCGTCGGGGCTGAGCTTGGCGAACATCTGGAAGCCCGCGTCGCGGTCGGAGATTGGTGCGATCGCGCCCGACGCGACGTTCAGGAGGTAGTAGAAGCCCTTCGTGTTGCGCCGCCACACGCGCTCAGAGTCGGTGTAGAGCAGCAGCATCGATTTATCGGCGCTGTAGGCGTAGTCTTCGATCTGAATCACGCCGCCCTGTGAATCGCCAGAGGCATCGGGCTTCTGCAGCGTGGTGCCATCGACGAGAATCGTGCGCTCGCCGGTTGCGAGGTCATAGCGCATGAGGTGCGTGGCCCCGGCGGCGCGGTCGTTCTCGATGTAGGTCAGAACGGGCCCTTCCTCGGCCCAGCGTCCGCCCTGGAAGCGGTCGCCCAAAAACGTAGGCGTCGTGAAGAGCGTCTCGACGGAGAGCGGCGGCAGGTCGGCGTCGCGCGCGGGCTGCGCCCAGGCTGAGACGGCGAGCAACAGGACGAGAGTGAGAGCAGAGAAGCGCATGGGGACTCGAAAGAAATGGGGCAGGTCGTCGCGAAAGGTACCGTCCCGCCTTCAACGGGATGCATAGGGCTGCCCGTATGCCCGTCTTGAGGGCGAGGTACCCCGTGCAGGATCGTTTCTGAAATGGACTTGAAGTGCTAGGCATGGCGCAACCGCTCCGGGTAGATCGGTCGGCTGCAGCGCCTCTCGCCCCTCTACACCCTTCACCTCTTTGACCCTAGGTCCCATGCCACTCCCCGTTCGGCTTCTCTCCGGTCTGCTCCTCGCTCTTCTTGTGCTCATCCCCAGCGCTGCAGCCCAACTTGTTTCATCTCCCACGTCGATAGAACGCACCCTGAACGCGGGTGAGAGCGCCACGGCTACGCTCACGCTGTCGAACCCGACCGGGGAAGCAGCGCGCTTCGGCGTCGTCATCGCAGACCCTTCGATGGTCCCGCTGACGGGCAACCCGACAGGCGATGTCCGTGATGCACGCGACCCGCGCATGGCCCCGTTCTCCTTCTACGCTGGGGCGGCCGACGCGGCGTTCTCGTCCTCCCGCTCCTTCACCCGCATCCTGGCGGACGGCCCTGCCCTCGCAAGACGCTCTGCTGGCGTTGGTGCGCCGAGCGCGGCCTTCCGCGGGGACCCTTCCTCATTCGTGTTTGACTCGCTGTTTTATGACAACGGCGACGACTACCCGGACGCCTTCTTCGGAACCGGCGAACTCGACGAGCGCATCATCGTCGCGCAGCGGTTTACACCCGACGCCCCGTTCACGTTGGACGGCGCTCGCCTCGCCCTTACTACCGGCATCTTTGACCACGAGGGCGAAGGCGGGGCCAGCGACCTGTCCATCACCGTGGAGATCTACGAAGCGCCCGACCCGGAAGACCCACGCGCGGGCGCGCTGCTCGGCACGGTCTCCACCGGCTTCAACGCGGGCTTCGAAGGCTTTGCCGAGGTACCGTTCAACCAGAACTTCTCGTTCGCGGCGGGCGAGAGCTTCTTCCTCGTCGTGTCGCTGGTGGGCACGCCGTTTCCCATCGGCGTCGACCTGAGCGGTACGAACGACGCGCCGGGCCGCAGCCTCTACAGCCGCACGGGCGAAGCAGGTACGTGGACCTTCGTCGAGACACTCACGGGCGAGCTCGCCAGCCCGTTCGTGATTCGTGCCCTCAATGGATCGAGCACCAGAAGCGGCTGGCTCTCAGCGTCGCCTGGCTCCGGCGAGATCCCGCCAGGTGCTTCCTTCGACGTGGCGCTCACGATCGACGCGGCACGGCTCAACGCGGGGTCCTATCGCAAGGTAGTCCAAGTCTTCGATTCGGTCTCGGGCGAGGTGCTCACCGTCCCCGTCTCCCTCACCGTCGACGGCGCTGGGAGCGCTACGCTCGCCCCTTCGTCGGTGAGCTTCGACGACGTGCTGGTCGGCACGATCTCGGGACGCACGATCTTC
>JBCDFF010000413.1:0-3840 GCA_039178415.1 Bacteroidota bacterium | reverse complement strand
TGCCATCGCCGGGCGCGTCCAGCGCGATGCCTTCAGCGACCTGAAGCTGGAAGGTGAGCGCGAGTTCGAGGACGGCCTTGTTGTGCTCGCGCTCGCGGTCCTGACGCTCCTTGAGCTGCTGCGTGAGGTAGCACACGCCGTCACAGTCCACCTCCGGGCGCTCGCGGTTTTCGCAGAAGCGCTCCGCGATCACGTCCTGCCGCAGCACGAAGACGCCCTGGACCACGAGCAAGCTCTGCGTGCTGGCCACGAGGCACAGCAGCAGCACGAGACGGACCAGGGCAGCGAGGCGGGACACGGCGGTACGATCAGGATGCCTCAGAATAAAACGGCCTCCCCCCGAATGCCAGGAGGAGGCCATGAAAAGCCAGTCCAGGAACGGCCGCGCTACAGGTTGACCACCTCCACGCCCGAGGCGAACGCGCCGATCTCGATCACGTGCACGACCGTGTCGGTCTGCGTGTCGATCACGACGACCGTGCCCGGGTTGGCCTGGCTGCCCGCGTACGGGAACGCGGGTGTGTAGCCCCCCATCGTGTTGCGGCTCGACACGACGAGGAAGCGTCCGTCGGCGGTGATGGCGGAGCCATGCGGCTGCGAGAGGGCCGGGTGCGTGATCGTAGCCGTGATGGCCTGCGTCGCCACGTCGATCACGCTCACCGAGTTGGATAGGCGGTTCGGGACGTAGAGCGTCGTACCGTCGGGGCTGTAGGTCGGGTGCCACGGCTGCTCGCCCACGCCGATGATGCCGTCAAGGCCGAGATCGGTCGGGTCCGAGATGTCGAGGAGGAAGATCTCCTGGGACAGCTGGGAGGTGAGCACGGCTTGCTGCCCATCGGGACTGACGTCGAACATCACGAGCGACTTCATGCCGCCGCCGAGCGAGATCTGGTCCACCACCTCGGCCTGCAGCGGGTCCGACACGTCGATCGAGACGACGACGTTTTCGCTGAGCGACGAGGAGAGCACATAGTCACCGACCTGCTCGATCGCGTGCGGACGCGTGTAGGGGACGGCGATCTCATCCAGGCTCATGGTTGCGCGGTCGATCATGGCGATGCTCTGGCTGCCCGACTGGTCGGCGAACGAGCGGCCGGCGTAGAGCATGCCATCGGGGTCGAGGGCGAGCATGCCCGGCGTCGTGAACGCCCCCACTCCGGGCGTCGTCTGTGCGATGAAGGCGTCCACGCCGTTGCCGAGATCGTTCAGGTCCGTCGAGAACTTGAGCACGCTGTTGGCATCGATCAGGGCGACGTACCAGGCGCTGCCGTCCGGCTCCGCTACGATGTCGTGCGGCTTGATGGTGGCCGAGAGGCCGAGGTCGGTGAAGTCGAGCGTGCGGATCACGCGGCCCGCGCGGATATCAATGACGGAGACCCGGCCGTCGAGTTGGTTGCAGACGAGGGCGAACTCGGTCGCGCCCTCGTAGGGGATCGCGCCGCTGTCGTCGGGGGCCCCTGCGTCCACCCAGCGGCGGAGGTAGGCCACCTCGTCGGCGGCGAGGCTGCCCACGTTGAGGCCGTCCACGCTCGCCCCCGCGTCGATGACGCGGAAGAGGATGGAGCCGTCCGCGTCGAACGGGATCAGGAAGGCTCCGGCGTCGCTGGCGAAGAGCGCGTCGTGGGCCGTCGGCGCACCGTCGAACACATCGCGGACATCGAGGAGCGGCTCAATCAGGCTGGCGTACTCGAGGTCGGCCTGCGCGAAGTTCACCGCTGCGAGCGCAACGCCGAGCGAGTCTTGGTTGCCCGCGGCGTCGGTCGCGATGACGAAGCCTGTGGCCGCGGTGGCCAGGTTGACCTTCGCGGCCCGGAAGGTGACGGTGTTCCCCGTTCCTTCCGTGGCCAGGGCGATGTTGCTGGCATCGGCGCTGAGGGCGAGCGTGAGCCCGCCGCCCTGGTCCGTGGCCGTGCCGTCCACAAAGAACGCGGTGGCGGTGCCAGTGACCTCGGGGGCCACAACGTCGCCGTCAGGCGGGTCGATCGGATCGGGGTCGTCAGAGTCGCAGCCGACAAACGGGAGCGCGAGCGCGAAGAGCGCAGCTACGAAGGCGAAAGAGCGAAGACGCATAGGTCGCTGGAGGTTGGGTAGGTTGGCTCGGCGCCAAGCTACACGGCGGCAGCGGCGGACACCCTGCGATTTGTGTGAACCGTCTGGTGCTTGGGGCGAGTTGCACAGGCGTGTTGTGTGTTGCTCAGCACCAAGCCCCTTCGCCGGAGCCTCTCAAGCCCGCTCGGCGTCTCCCCTCTTCCACGCTTCCCCCATTCCTGTAGGCCCACCGTGACCAACAAAGCCCTCGCGCGCCCTCTCAAGGACACCGCCGCGCTGATCGAACTGACGGGCGGCAATCCGTTCCGCGCCCGCGCCTTTGCCTCGGCCGCGCGCACGCTCGAACGCATGGAGGAGCCCGCCGCCGACCTCACCCGCGCCGAGTTGACCGCCGTGCGCGGCATCGGCAAGTCCATCGCGGGCGACGTGCGCGAACTCGTGGAGACAGGCACGCTGGCCGTGCGCGACGAACTGCTCGCGGCGCTGCCGCCGGAGCTGCCAGACGTGCTCCGCGTGCAGGGCCTCGGCCCGAAGAAGGTGCGACGGCTCTGGCAGGACCTCAGCGTGACCTCGCTCGACGACCTCGAAGCCGCTGCCGTCGCCGGGCGCATCGCCGACCTCGACGGCTTCGGCGCGAAGACGCAGGACAAGATCCTGGCGCAGATCGACACGCTGCGGACGTACCAGGGGCAGCGCCACTACGCGGCGGCCGTCGCTGATGTGGCCCCGCTGCTGGCTGCCCTGCGCGAGGCCGACGGGATCACGGCGGCGGAGCCTGCGGGTGCGTTCCGCCGCGCGCTGGAGACGGTCGGCACCGTCGAGCTCGTCACCACCGGTGACGCCGACGCGGTCCGCGCCGTGCTGGACGCGGTCGGCTGCACCGGCTCCCAAACCGACGCGGCCCTGTTCGAGGGCGCGCTGCCGGATGGGCTGGCGCTCCTCGTGCACCACACGAGCCCGGACCACCTCGCCGCCGCGCTATGGACGCGCACGGGTAGCCCCGAGCATGTCGCGGCGTTCATCGAGGCGCATGGCGCACCCGACGATGCTGAAACTGAGGCCGCGATCTACGAGCGGGCCGGGCTGGCGTTCGTCCCGCCCGAACTGCGCGACGGCCCTGTCGAACAGGCAAGAGACGAACTAGCACGCGCTGCCGAGGGCACGCTGCCGAACCTCATCACGCTGGCCGACCTCCGCGGGTCGCTACACAACCACTCGACCTACAGCGACGGCGCGCACTCGCTGGAGGAGATGGCCGAGGCGGCGAGAGCGAGCGGGCTGACCTACTTCGGCATCTGCGACCACAGCCGCTCACTCAAGGTCGCAGGCGGGCTTTCCATCGACCGCCTCCGCGAGCAAAGCGCCGAGGTGCGGGCGCTCAACGCACGGTACGAGGCCGACGGCCTCGACTTCCGCGTGTTCAGCGGCTCCGAGGTAGACATCCTCAAAGACGGCAGCCTCGACTACCCCGACGACGTGCTCGCCGAGTTGGACCTGGTCGTGGCGAGCGTCCACACGCACTTCAACATGACCGAGGCGGAGGCGACCGAGCGGATCGTCCGCGCCGTGTCGCACCCGCACGTCCACGTCCTCGGCCACCCGACGGGCCGCCTGCTGCTGCGCCGCGAAGGCTACCCGCTCAACCACGCCGCCGTCATCGAGGCCTGCGCCGCGCACGGCGTCGCGCTTGAACTCAACGCCAACCCGTACCGCCTCGACCTCGACTGGCGCTACGTCCGCGCCGCCACCGACGCGGGCGTGCTCATCGCCATCAACCCCGACGCGCACTCG
>JBCDFF010000412.1:0-3862 GCA_039178415.1 Bacteroidota bacterium | reverse complement strand
GGTGCGGTATGCGCTCGACGCGTTGCTGCGACCGCTCGGGCTGCGGCCCGCCTGGACCGACCGCGACGGGCTGGCCGGCGGCGGACTCTACTACGGCGTCGCACCAGCGCAGGCCCCGGTGCGCGCGCTGCGGCTGCGGCACCACCCAAGCACGACAGCGCTCTTCGCGCAGGCGCAGCGCTACGAAGCGGCCTCGGCGACGTCGCTGCGGTGGGACGGCGAGGACTGGCCGGTGCTGTTTCCGCACGATGGGGAGGCGCTGTCGTCGGAGCCGTTCGAGGGGGCCGACCTGGTGGCCTCGGCCTTCTACTGGCTGAGCGGGTGGCACGAGGCGACCACCCGGCGCCGCGACGTGCACGGGCGCTTCCCGTACGCCGCGTCACTGCAGGCCGAACTCGATGCTAGCGCGGACCGTGCGCCGGCTGGGCCCACCGTGCTCCGGCCCGTGGTCGATGCCTACCGGGAGCGCCTGGCCACGGCGCTTGCCGGCCAAGGCGTGGCGTTCGAGCGCCTGGGCTGGGGCGATGGCGAGCGAGGCCCGGATGCGCGGCGCGGTGCCGTATGCCTGACCTACGACATCGACCACTGGCGTCGGCGACGGGTGGGGGTGGCGGCACGCGCCCTGCGGGGGCACGGGTCGTGGCGCGGCCTCGTGGGGCCGGACCCGTTCCAGCGTGGCATTGACCTGCTGCTGGGCCCGGTGGAGGCGCGGGGCGCACGGCCGACGGTGTTCCTCAAGACCGCCGCCACCGCTGCTGAGGATGTGCCCTACCGAGCCCGGGACACGGACCTCCGCGCGTTCATCCGGCGCGTGCAGGAGAGCGGGGGCGAGGTGGGGCTACATCCCAGCTACTTCGCCCACGACCACGTTGACCGCCTCCACGCCGAGCGCGACCGCCTCGCGGACCTCGCAGGGCACGCCATCCGGGTGATTCGGCAGCACTACCTCCGCCACGACGCTGCACGGACGCCGCGTCTCCAGGCTAACGCCGGGTTCAGCCTCGACAGCACGCTGGGCTTCTCCGCGCACGAGGGCTTCCGCCGCGCAACCACGATGCCGTTTCGACTCTACGACCTCGACACGGATGCCCCGCTCGACCTCTGGGAGCTACCGGTCCACGCGATGGACACGACGCTCTTCCAGCACCGCGCGCTGACGCACGAAGCCGTCCGGGAAGCCTTCCGCACGGTCGTGGCTCAGGCGCTGCGCTTCGGTGGGGTGGCGGTGCTGCTGTGGCACAACACCATCGGCGATCCCATGCTCCACTCCGGACACGCCGACACGTACCGCAGCGTGGTAAACGATCTGCCGCCTACGTTGCTACTGCCCTCGCTCTGTGAAGCGTTGGACCTATGGAGGTAGCGGTTGGCGAGCCAGCACGCCTCGATCCCCGCGTCGTGGAAACCGGATCTGTTCGTCGACGTCGCGCTGCACTGTACCGAAGCTGGCGCGCGCGCAAAGCCGCTGGCGGGGGCCTGGCTTCTGTGCCCGAGCGTGCTACCGGACGGTGCCTGTTACGACGCCCGGCTCGACCTCGAAGACATCGATGCAGGGGAGCGTGCCGATGCTGAGCGTCCGGGGCGTTTAGAGCACAACCAGGCTCCGCGCCATCGTTCCGCGCCATCGTTCCGCATAGTCGCGAGGGGCTCCAGCCCTGGGAGGAAGAGCTAGGGGCGCGCGTGCAGCGCCCGCATGGCCTGCTTCGGCGTTCGGTCCACGTGGTAGAGGCCCCAGTGCTTCTCCGGCTCCATGGGGTCCGGCGAGCCCTTCCACGGCTCGTCGAACGCCTCGAAGACAAAGGTGAGGACCTGGTGCGCTTCGCTCCACGCCATGAGCTGTTGAACGTAGGCCGCCTGCAATTCCTGCGACGCGTTCCACGGTTCGATGCCGCGCCCGTTCGAGCCGGTCGTCCACCCGGCTTCGGTGATGATCACGGGCACGTCGGGGTAGTGGTCGGCCACGCTGCGGTAGTTCTGCTGCGTGTAGGCGAGCGCGCGGTCGAGGGGCTGATACTCCCAGACGGGATACGTGTGGACCGAGAGAAAGTCGAGCTCGGCGGCAAGCGGTGCGAGCTTGGTGGTCCAGGGGACGTAGTTCTCGCAGAACGTGACCGGTTGCGCCGCGGCCGCCTTGACGCGCCGCGCGAAGTCCACGAGCCGCTCCACCGGCACGAGGTGGTCGGTCCACTCCACGGCGGCCTCGTTGCCTACGGAGACAGCGAAAACCGTCTCCGGGTAGGCGCCAGCGAGCGCGATCAGCCGATCGATCTGGGCGTCGTTGTCCGCTCGGTTGGTGGCTAGCTGTTCCTCGCTGTAGTGCGCGTCCCACGGGCAGTTGGGGTTGCTGAGCTCGGCCCGCACGTCGGCCCCCAGCAGCACCTGGAAGGGGAAGCCTTCGGCGCGGATGGCCTCGAGCACGAGCTCGGCGTGCCGGCTCGGGTCGTAGAGCCGCAGGTAGCGCCACGTGGGCGTGAGCAGGCGGAGGTCTTCGCAGACCTGCGCGTAGGTGGGGTAGACCCCAGTCACGGGCGACTGCCCCGCGCGGTATCCCGAGTAGCAGATCGCGGGGCCGACGGCGAGGCCGGGCACCGAGCCCATCGTGTTGGTCCCCATCGTGTTGGTCCCCATCGTGTTGGTCATAGTCAGGCGTACTTCAGGGTGCCTTGGCTGTCCCAGAGGCCCCAGTAGGCCCCCACGTCGCCCTCGTTGCCGGTTTTCCAGGCCTCGTCGAAGGCGGCGAAGTAGAAGATCTCGACGTCGTCCTCGTCGGCCCACGTGTAGGTGTTGATGACGTACTCCAGCGCGTTGTCGTACGAGGGGACCGCGTCCCCGAACGCCGTGCCGGAGGTTGGCCAGCCCGTCTCGCTGATGATGACCTGCTTCCCGTTTGCGACGCGGACAGCCCGCCGGTACATCTCCTTCATGTAGAGCAGGGCATAGTCGGCGGGGCAGCTCTCCCAGAAGGGGTAGCAGTTGACCATCAGCACGTCGCAGGCGTCCACGACGGCCGGGTACTGCTCGAAGAGGAAGTACGCGTCGACAAAGCTGACGGGGAGGTCGTCTGGCAGGGCGGCCTTCGCGCGGGCGATGTAGTCGAGGAGTTGCTGCTCGGTGATGTCGCGGCGCAGCAGGTTCTCGTTGCCCACGACGAAGAGGTCCGCGTGCCCAGCTTGCGCGATCTCGATGCCGGCGGCCAACTCGACCTCGTTGCGCTCCAGATCCTCGGTGAGGTCCACGCCAACCATGGTCTTGAGGCCGAACTCGCGGGCGATGCGGGGGACGTGCTGGTTGCCGTCGATGCAACGGAAGGTGCGGATCCAGTGCGTGTAGGGCGCGATGATCGCGAGGCGCGCACGGATCTGCTCCTCGCTCATCTCGTCGCCGGGTTCCTGGCCATCGAGGTAGGGGCTGAACGAGATGCCGTGGATGCGGCGCTCTAGGATGCGATGGAGGAGGTCGATTTTGTCCTGGGTGGACATGGACGAGAAGTCCACGCCGCGCAGCGCGGTACCTGGGGGCATCCGGTAGCCGCTCGACCGTTGGGAGATGAGGCCGCTGGAAGTGGAGTGCATCGGGTTGGGGCGGGTAGGTCGTTGGGAGGCGTGGGCGTCCGTCCACACGGCACAGGTGCGCAGGGACCAGGGAGCATGCAAGCTACAAGAGTGCGCCCCGCGAAGTTCGCCCTCGCACCATGAAACGTGAGTAGGGTGAAACGTGAGTAGGGTGGACTGCACCCCTCGGATGAGACACGCGGCTAAGGTGGTAACCTATCCACCATGCCACGTACCCGACGCTCCTTCTCCGCTGCCTTCAAGCTCCGCGTCGTCCGCGAGGTCGAAGCGGGCAAGTCCCTCGCTCATGC
>JBCDFF010000411.1:0-3868 GCA_039178415.1 Bacteroidota bacterium | reverse complement strand
TCTTGTAAACGAAGCACGCGCTCGAACATGGCCTGCGCGTCGGCATAGGCCTCCTGGTCGAGGTAGATCGAACCGATGTTGCTGAGCAACCGGACGATCCCGCGGACATCGTCGGTCGCCTCTTTGAGCGTGAGAGAGCGGGTGTAGGCCGCGAGGGCACCGTCATAGTCGCCGAGGCTCTCGTAGACGAGGCCGAGGTTGTTGAGGACGATGGACATCGCGCGCTCGTCGTTGGCCGACTCGGTGAGGGCCAGCGCGCGGGTGAGGAGGTCACGCGCGCCTTCACTATTCCCGCGGCGCCGAAGGACGATGCTCGTGCTGCTGAGCGTGTTCGCGAGGCCCACGCTGTCGCCGATCGCCTCGTAGAGACGGCGGGCCTGGTCGTACAACTCCAGCGCCCTGTCGAAGTCACCCTGCTGCCGATACATGAGCCCGATCAGGCGCAGGGTCGTCGCGATTCCGGCTGAGTCTTGGGCCGTCTCGTACCCGCTTCGCGCTTCACCGAAGGCGCGGAGGGCGGCGTCGCTGTCGCCTTGCCGCCGGTAGACCCGGCCTTCCAAGAACGCCGCATCGGCCCGGCCGAGCCCCGCGGGGAGGTTCCGTAGCATGGCCGCGTGAGCCAGGACCGAGTCGTTCTCCGCGAGGTAGGCGTGGGCGAGTCCTTTGCGAAAGAGGACCTGCGCCTGGAGTCCTATGTCTGGGTAGTCATCGAGAAAGACGAGAGCATCGCGTCCAAACGCGATGGCTCGCTCCGGCGCGCTGCGGTGCGTGCGCTCGACGAGCTCGGCCAGGATCGGCACCCGCTCGGCGTCCGGGAGCGTGGGGAGGCGGGCCTCGAGCGCGCTCGTGCCGGGAGCGGCCTCAGACTCCTGGGCCTGGACCCACGGGCCGCACACGAGGATACCGAGCAGCAAGCCGGCCAGCAGGGCATGCCCCAGCCGTAGCGTGGAGAGCGCCGTGTGCTCAGGGACGGGCATCGTAGTTCGTCGCCGTTGAGAAGCGGAGTATGCGGGACGGTCCTCGCTGCGGGGGGGGCGCGAGGATAGCGCCTTCCTCCGCGCCCGTGCAAGCCGGTGATGACGGGTCGCCGTAGTCTCCCGGGTCCCTTGGGGTTCCGCCGCGTTCGCTCTACCCCCTCTCCTGCATGGCTTCCGCCTGCGACACGTTCGGCGTGACCGGGGGCGCTCGCCAGCAGGGAGGCGTCCAGCGTCGCGCCTCTGTGGCTCCTCGACCGGCTTGGCGTCGAGTGCACGCATTGCGCGGAGGCAGCGGTGCGCGCTGCTGTAGGCGACGCTAGCGCCCGGTGGCCTCAGCGTCCGACGCGCCCTCAGCGTAGAGCGCGATGCGGCGGAGGGCCTGCGAGGTGGCCTCGGCATAGACTTGCTGGACCCCGTCGTAGGCCCACGCCAGGAACGCCTGGGCCTCGGGGGCCGCGAGCTGCTTCGCCAGGTGGGCGACCTTGGCCTCGGACAGGTGCGCCAGCGAGCCCGTGAGGCTGTAGAGGACATCCAGCCGCGTCTGTTCCCACAGCTCCTCCATCGAGCCGTCAAGCTCGACGCGGAAGCGGTCCACCGCCTCAGGCTCGATGGCGTGCGCCTGCGACTCGGCAAACGCGGCCCACGCCACCTCGTTGGTGATGCGCACGAGCAGGGCCGTCATGCCGACGGCGTCGTCCACGCGGGCAAGCTGCATGTCCCGCGTGCTGAACTTGAGGTTGTTCCAGCGCTTCCGCGAGACGTCGGCTGGGGTGTCCTCGGCGAAGACCGCGTTCAGCAGCGAATCGGTCGCCCACGCCTCGTGGGTGGTCAGCACGGAGTCGGCGACGGTGGTGGCGAGGAGGTGCGCCAGCTGGTCGATGTTGCGGGCGGGGTCGAACGCTTCGGCGAAGACCTCCGCGAAGAGCCGCCGTTCGCGTGCCGACAGAGTGCCCTCGGCGCCCGCCGCTCCGAGGGCGCCCGCTTGGACGTGGTACGAGAACGTGCCGACGAGGGTGGCGAGGCGGGTTGCGGCGAGGAGCGCCCGGACGCGGTCGCGGCGGAGGGCGTCCGGCCGAGCCGAGGCGACCTCCGGGGCCCACACGCCTGCGGCGACGCCGGCCTGCTCCAGCACGAGGGCGTTGAACCCGGCGTCGCGCTCGGCGTCGAGCGCGGCGCGGAGGGCGAGCAGCCCCTGGCCCGCCTCGCTCTGGAGCGCCTCGATGTAGTGCGCGATGTCAGACGTGGGATGGCGGCGGTAGTGATACTGGTGCGAGAGGATGCTGCCCTCGACGGTCGCGCGGGCGCGCGCCGCCCCCTCGGTTGCGACGAAGAGCTCGGCGGCCTCCTGCGGCCACGGCGTGCCGTGGACGTTGGTGAGCGTGCGGTAGAGCATCACGTCGCGGTGGAAGCTGCTCACGGCAAACTCGTGGTAGCCGATCTCCTCGATGAGTGCCTCGACGAGAGGGAGCCGTTCGGCCAGACGGGGCGTGTAGCCATCCGCCTTGACGCGTCGGCGGAACGCCGCGAGGGCGTCGGGGTCGAACTCGACCTGCGCGGTGAGCATCGCCTCGACGAGGGGAGCACGCAGCCACGCGGCCGTGCGCGCGAGCGTGGCGTCGGACTGCCGCGCAAAGCACCGGGCGACGAGCGCGTTGGCTTGCGCAGACGTCAGCACGGCGTCGATGCGGGCGCGGGCGGCGGCGCGCTCGTCGGGAGGCCACTTCTCGGTGGCCTCGTCGAAGATGGAGAGGTAGGCGCGGGGCATCGCCTCGTTGGCCTCGCCGAGGTTGAGCCGCGTCGAGATGAGCGCCACGGCGGCAGCCCGGTCGGCGGGGGCGAGCACGGTGTCGGCGGGGATCGGCGGGAGCGTCACCGGCGGAAACCCAGGGCGCTCCTGCGCCGCCACGCCCGGGATGACGGCCCCCCACAGCAACGCAATGAGGAGAAGCGGGAGACCGGCGCGCATAAATCCAGAGGACAGGTGAGGCGTGACGAGGGGCGGCAACATACGCCGAGGCCCGGACAATAACGAGCCACGCAGGGCTCCCATGGCTAGACCTCGCGTGTGGCGCCAAGGCCCCGTTTGGAGCTCCCACCTCAGAGCAGGGCGATGCCGAGGGCCACGAGCGCCGCCAGGATGACGGCGAAGTTGAGCAGAAACGCCCCGATGGCGGCGAGGACGAGCGGGAGCCGGGACAGGCGAAACAGCGCCAGGGCGGCGACGGCCTTGCCGCGTGCGTCGGTGGCGAGCACGCGCAGCGCCCACAGCAGCCGCACGAACCCGACGGCGCGCGCCTGGCCTCGCTCGGCCCGCACCACGGTGGCCTGCGTGCGGCTCTCCGCCAGCATGCCGCGCAGCACGTCGGGCAGCGTCAGGACGCCGCGCACCGTGTCCACGGCGAGCCACGTGGCCCCGGCGGGCACGAGCAGCGGCAGAAGCAGCGCCGCCGCCAGCCACCACGAGAGCCGCCCCGCCGCGGCGTGCTGCCCCGCGATCACCCACCACAAGACCCCCGCTGCGACCGCCGACACCGCCGCGACGGCGAGGGTCCGCTGGAGCGTGCGACGGACGAGGCCGCTCAGGCGGTCGAGCCGGGAGGGCGGGGCAGGGGAAGACGCGGGGGGGAGGTCGGCCATCGGAGAGAACCGTGGAGAGAGCCGGCGAGGGCGGGACACGAGGCGCAGGCGAACGCGTAGGGCCAAGGTAGCCGCTCCGCCCGCTGTCTCGCTCCGCCCGCTGTCTCGCTCCGCCCGCTGTTTCGCTCCGCCCGCTGCCTCGCTCCGCCTGCTATCGCGTCATGCCCGCTGCCGCTCTCGACCTCCGCGCCGTGCTCACCAACGCCCGCGTCATCGCCGTGGTGGGGTGTTCGCCGCGGGGGTCCCAGGCGAGC
>JBCDFF010000410.1:0-3881 GCA_039178415.1 Bacteroidota bacterium | reverse complement strand
CCGCGCGACCTCGACGAGGAGGTCTTCGCGGAGCGTGCAGCAGATGCAGCCGTTGCTCATCTCGACGAGGCGCGCGTCGGTGCGCGTCACCTCGGGCGCAAGCGCTGAGTCATACTGGGCCTCGCCCTGTCGCACGAGCGCGGCGTCAACGTTGACCTCAGACATATCGTTAACGATCACCGCCACGCGCCGCCCTTCTCGGTTGGCAAGGACGTGGTTGAGCAGCGTCGTCTTGCCCGCGCCGAGGAAGCCAGACAGGACCGTAACAGGGATCGGGCGTGCAGAGCGGGGCGGCTGCATGGCGTACTTACTCGGATTCCGTTTCTGAGTCGGTGTGGGCGAGGGTGCGTGCGAAGGCTTCTTCGAAGCGCGTCATCGGCTCGCTGCCGTAGAACAGGTCGGCGGCCTCGGTGGCCTCGGGCGCCACGAACACGAACGTAGGCGTGCCGCCCGCGCCCAGCGAGGCCCCCAAGCGGGTGTCGGCGGTGAGCAGCGGCGCGGTGGCGTCGCGCGCGAGGCACTCGTCGAAGGCCGCAGCATCCAGGCCGGCGTCGGCCGCCGCCTGGCGGAACGCCGGGGTCGGGTCGCGGAGGAACCGCCAGTCGGGCTGCGTCAGATAGAGACGGCGCTGCACGAACTCGAAGCCGTCGCGGCCCCCGATCGCGCCCGCGCAGAAAGCCGCCTCGGTAGCGTGCATCCCACGCATCAGCCGGGGAATCGGGAAAGCACGTACGACGAGGTTCGCCCGGCCCGTCGCGACGAACGCCGCCTTGACCGAGTCGAGCTTGGTCTCGAAGGCCTCGCGGCAGCTCGGGCAGGCGAAGTCCACGAACTCGTGGATCGTCGGCAGCGCCGGGTCGAGGGCCCCGTCCGGGCCTGCCCCGTAGGTGCGCGCGGCGTCGGCGGCACCTAGCCACGCCTGGTCAGCGCTGGAGCTGTCGGCGGCCGTCATCTGAGCGAAAGCCGACGGCCCGGTCAGGACGAGCAAGAGAGCCAGCACGTATGGACTGAAGTCACGCATGGGCGGTAGGGAGGCGGAGGTTGAGCAGGTGCCCGACCACCAACGTCGCCGAGCCGAGCAGGGTGAGGGCCGTCTCGCCAGCCTCGCCGAGCGCTTCCTCCAGGACCACCGCGCCGACGAGTAGCGCCACGCCCGCAACGAGCAACCCGGGGACGAGCGCCCGCCGGTGCCGCCGGTAGCCCGGCAGCGCGACGAGGAGGACCACCGCGCCGAGCGCGAACGTGAGGCCGAGATGGACGCTCTCGGAGGCGGCCCACGCCAGCGCGCCCGTAGCAATGAGCGGGAGCGCGAGGCAGTGGATCACACAGAGCACCGAGAGGACGATGCCGACCAGGTCGAGGGGGGAGCGGCCAGGGGCGGCGGCCGCAGGGGGACTGTTCATGTGCGGGGGTGTCTACGAGGGGGGGTGGAGGAGCGAGAGGGTCGGTGCGTAGCGAGTACCGCTCTGCACGAGGTCATGGTTGAGGAACGCGGCGGCCGCAAAGCCCGATGTCGCGGCCATCTGGACGGCCTGCATCGGCGTGGTCATGTCGCCGCACGCCCACACCGAGGGGGCGCTCGTCCGATACGTCTCGTCTACCTCAATGTGCCCGGTCTCCGTCCGCGTCAGCCCGAGCGCGTCCGGGAGCGGCCCGCGCGGGCGCTGCGGCGGCTGGACGTACACGGCTGTAGCCCGAAGACGCTCGCCGCCCTCGAACACGACGGAGCGCACCGCGCGCCCCGTCACGTCGAGGGCAGCCACGGGGCGGTCGTCCACCACTACGGCGATCGCCCCGAGTTTTTGTTGAGCGTCTTCGAGAATGCGTTGCGGGACGCCGGGCAGGCCCGCGCACAGGGTCACGCGGGCCGTCCAGCCGAGCAACAGTTCGGCGAGGTGCACGCTCGCCTCGCCCGTGGCGAGCACGGCGGTGGGCCGTCCGCGCAACTCGTGCCCGTGGCAGTAGGGGCAGTGCACGACGGTGGAACCCCACGCCTCAGCCACGCCGGGGAGTTCGGGCAGCACGTCCTCGACGCCGGTGGCGAGGAGGAGCCGCCGGGCCTGCCGTTCGGAGCCGTCGGCCAGCCCCACCCGGACGCCCGCCTCGTCTGAGGTGGCCGTCACGGCCTCGGCATCGACGAAGCGCGCGCCGTAGTGCCGGGCTTGCGCGCGCCCGATGAGGCGGAGCTCGTCGGGCGGGGTGCCGTCGCGGGTAAACACGTTGTAGCTGTGCGACGCGGGCGCATTGCGCCCCGGCCCGCCGTCGAGCACGACGACCGAGCGTCCGGCGCGGGCCAGCACCAGCGCGGCCTCCAGGCCGGCTGGGCCAGCCCCTACAACCAGTACGTCTGTGGTTCTTCGTTCAAGCATGGTGGTACTCAGGCTCGTCGGCACTCACAGGGCAGCCGTTGGCTTCTCCGTCTTATGGTCCGTCTTTTGGCCTCTCCGTCTTCGGGAATGGGGAGCCCTCATCGCGAATTTGGGTCGTTGCCCAGGGTGTAGCGCGCATCAACCAAGCGGTAGAGCAGGCCGTAGGGGTCATCGCGGAGCAGTTGGAGGCGGCCCTCGACGGTGATGGTGTCGTAGCTGAACGCCACGCCGCGCGTCGCCTTCACCTCGATGATCGACTCCGGTCCACCGGGCATGTGGAAGAAGCAGCCGTGGCCGGGGAAGGCGCTGATCAGGAAGTGCGTCTGCTTCTCCTCATACCCCAGCGGAATCATGTAGCCAGTGAGGCTGACTTCCGTCTCGTCGAGTTGCTCGATCTCCGGCGTGAACACCGGATTCCACTGGATGCCGTCCGGGGTCATCACCTCCTCGAAGCCCGCTTGCATGAGGACCCGCCAGAGCTCGTTGTCCACCTGGACGCCCATATAGCCATCCAGGTCGGTGCCCGACGAGGCAAACGAGGCCTCCACCATCCGCGGTGCCACGCGCGTCTTGCTGAAGGTGAACCAGGCAAAACCGATGGCGAACACGAGCATGACCACCAGGAAGCCGTCGGATCGTACGATGGACCAGAGCTTTGCCATGGGGAAGATGAGGACAGTGGGGGAAGAATTAACCCTGTGCGAGCACGCGGGCGATGTCGGTGCGGTAGGCTTGGAAGGCCGGGATGAGCGCCGCCACGACGCCCGCCACGAGCGCGAGCGCCACGACGAAGAGCACGCGCAGGTCGAAGGAGAAGCCGCCGATGGCCATGCCCTGCGCCTGCTCAACGGCTCCGCCCAAGACGGCTGCGGCCAGGTGCCCGAGGACAAGCCCGAGGACTGCGCCGAGGCTCGCCAGAAGCAACCCTTCTAGCAAAACGTGGGCCATGAGCCTGCGGCGCGGCGCTCCGAGCGCCCGCATCATCGCGAGGTCGTAGCGCCGCTCCTTGAGCGCGTTGATAAGCGCCACGAAGACGCTCAGCACCGCCACGAGGACGAGGATCAGCCCGAAGGCGCGCACGGCGTCGACGCCCACGCCGAGGAGGTCGAAGAGTCGGGCCGTCTCGAAGGCGGGCGCCGCCGCCTGGAGGTCCGTCTGCGTGTTGACGTAGCGTGGGAAGGAGACCGCCGCCAGCGGGGACGCGTAGCGGATCAGCAGGGCGGTGTACTCCCGTTCGCGCGCCGATGCCGTCTGACCGGACGAGCCCGTCGTCCCGGACGCGCTGCTCGCCAAGACCGGCGTAGCATCGTCGGTTGCCTCCTCCTCTGCATGGTCATCATCGTGCCCATGATCGTCGTCGTGCCCATGATCGTCGTCGTGCCCATGGTCATCATCGTGCCCATGATCGTCGTCGTGCCCATGATCGTCGTCATGACTATGGCCGTCTTCGTCGTGCGCGTGGTCGTCATCGTGACTGTGACCGTCCTCGTCGTGCGCATGGTCATCGTCATG
>JBCDFF010000409.1:0-3896 GCA_039178415.1 Bacteroidota bacterium | reverse complement strand
TCCTACCCGGGGCGCCCCGCGCCGAACGTAGCCTCTCCTCGCCTCCGGAGAGGCTACGCCTATGTCTGCCCTCCGGGACCTACCGCTCAGGTCGCACGCGCCGCCTCGGCAACCAGCTTGGCGTGGTGGTCGCGCAGCAGGTGGGCCGTGGCCGTGCCAAGCGCGCGCGACGGGGCCTCAGGCGGCTGGCCGGAAACGAGCGCCCCCATGCGCTCTGCCTCTTCGTCCAACACTTCGATGGCGTCGGCGAGCGAGCCGAACCACGACAGGCGCTGCGGGGCCTCTCGCCGTCTCGGAGCGCGCGGGCGGAGCCGGAAAGGCCGCTTCTTCCGTGCCTCTCGCGTCGGCATCAGGCGGCGTCCCTGACCGTCGAGTGCCGACTCGAGCGCCGACCGAGTGACACGCAACTCGGTTGTCATGTAGCGCAGCGCGTCCCGGTGAGCGAGGGAGAGGGCTGCTTCGCCGACCGCCTCTTCTTGCGCAAGAGCGTGCTGCACAGCTTGCGCAGCAGCAGCGAGGGTGGACTGAAACGCGATCACAGAGCCGCGATGAGCGGCGTGGGCGGCGAGGTCGCGAACGTCGTCGTCAAACAGGGTGGAAACGTCCATGCAGCGGGCAAAACCAGTCATCTCGACCGGCTCTGCGGCAGTGATACAGCAGAGTCGCGCAGGTACGGTACCGGACCCTGCCTGTTCCGAACAGCGCATTCTTCGAGCTCGGACACCTTTATTTCACGCTCCTTTGCCACATCCTTGACGCCTCGTTCGCGCCCCTCCGCTCATGCTCATTCCGCGAACGGGGCCGGGATCGGCGTCGTCACGAGCTTGTCCAGGAGCGCGACCATCTCCTCAGCCTGCTCTGCACCGAGGTGACTGCTGCGGACGGCGAGCGTGACCGTTTCCAGCGCGAGCGCTGCGTAGACAGGCACGAGGTGCGGGAAGTGCTGTCGGAGCGCGAGACCGTGCTGATGCACCGTCCCCAGATCGCCCCGGGCGATGGGACCGGTGAGTGCGTCTTCGGGCGTAGAGGTGCTCAGGTTGTCGAGCGTACCGCGGACGAGGGGAGCCATCACCTCCTGCGCGGTCGCCCGGTCGATGTCGAGCGAGAGCATAACGCTTTGTACGAGCGCCTGGAGCGTGACGAGGAAGTTGGACGCCATCGAGGCCGCTAGGTGGTAACGCGGCTTATCCTCGGCCGAGAGCACGAGGTAGCGCATTCCCAGGTTGACGGCCAGCTCGATCCCGACCGCGACGGCTTGCGGCGCGCCTTCAACGCCTGCGTAGACCCCGTCCAGGACCGACGCCGTACTCTCGGCCGTGAGTGCTTGCAGAGGATGGAATGAGAAGGTCCGCGCGCCCTCCTCGACCAGCGGCTGCAGCACGCCTGCCGGCAGGGCACCGGAGGTGTGGAACACCACGGTCTTCTCCCACGCGTGCGACACGCGGCTGAGCCGGAGCGCGACGTCGGGCAGGGCACCGTCCGGCACGCAGCACGCGACGAGCCGTGTCTCCGAGGGCATGTGATGCAGTTTCTCCGAGTGCACGCGTGCGTCCACGGTCTGCGCCAGCGCCTCGGCAGGGCCCCGGGACCGGTTGATGACTGCTAGCACCGGGTAGCCACGCTCCTGCATCCGCGCCGCCAGCACCTGCGCCATCGCGCCGGCTCCGACGAAGGTCACGGCAGGGTGGGTGCTGTTGAACGCGGCAGCGTAAGCGGTCATAGTTCAGGATCGGGTTCGGTGACAGCGAGCGGGGGCAGTGGACCTTTCGGCGGTGCGTCTTGCTATGCGCGCCAGAGCACGCAGGCGAGCGCACCGACCTGCTCTCCGTCCGGCGGCTCCACGCGTAGCACGCGGGCACGGTTGGCGCGGCGGCGTTCGGCGGCAAGCACGGCCGTAACCACTGCCCCCATGCCCTCGACGCGGATCTGCTCGCTGCCCAGGAGGTGCATCAGTTCGCTGGTGTTGAACGACTCCAGCGCCTTCTCGAACCGCTCGAAGGCGTCCCCCTCCACGCTGAGTAGGTCTGCCGAGGCGATGACGAGCACGCGGTGCCCGTACATCACCTCTCCGATGGCGTGACCCAGTTCGCGGCAGAGTGCCGAGGCCTCGCTGCCCATGACGATGGGTACGACGTCGAAGTCTTCCTTCAGCACCCGCTGCAAGAACGGCAGTTGCACGTCCACGCCCTCTGTATGGAAATGGCCGCGGTCGTCCAGGAAGATGTCGTCGTCCTCGTCGCAGAGTTCGTTGCGGATGGCGTCGTTGATGGCGACGGTGCCGAGTGGGGTGTGGTACTGGTCTGCGCGGCAGACCGAGAGCCGCCCGAAATCCCCATCGTGGCTGGGCGACACGATGATGACCGAATCGAAGCGCATACCCTGGAGCAGGCGGTACGCCGCCGCCGAAACAGGGCCGCCGCTCATCCGGTTCGAGTCGGGCACGATGAGAGCAACGATCTCGCCCTCGGCGAGGGCCACGTCTGCCTCGGCGTTGCGAAGCAGCCGGTCGATCTCACTAGCTAGCGGGCCCGGCTGCGAGGGGTAGACGGCACGGTCGGCAAGAGACATGGTGGTGCAAGAGAATCCTGGGAGAAGCGAGACCGAGGACAGACCGGGGCGCGCCCGTAGCCCTCGACACCTAGGGGAATCGGTCAGAGCGCCGGGCTTGTCAAGCTGGCGCGACGGTGTGCCGGGCGAGAGGATAAGAGGTGAACATGCAGGGAGGTAAGAAGCTACGACTCGCGCCGGTTCGAGGCATAGAAGCGACTGGAAATCACGAAGTCTCTGGGTGCTCCCTCCGGCGCGGTTCGCCGAGCCGTCCGCCGGCGAGCCGTCCGTCGGATCGGGCTGTTGCCGGATCTGCACGGAGCGTGGCCGGGCGGGGTGCCCTGTCTACTAGACGCAACGGGGTGTGCTGGCGGTAGGGCGGCAGCGCAGCATGCCGCGATGCCGAGGGACTCGGCCGGAGGCACTGAGCAGGACCAACGAAAGCAGGCTCCGAGGCCTGAGCCTCGGAGCCTGCGCAGGTCGCCGGGAGCAGAGTCCCCGGCGCAGGGCAAAGCCGCCTTACGGGGCGCCGCCTTCATTGAAGAAGCAGCCCTCGTTGTCGACGGTCGGGCACTGGTTGACCGAGTTGAGCCCTTCCTCGATCACGTTGCCGTCCACGTCGAACGACTGGTCGCCCGTGAAGGGGTCGCCCAGCGTCGCCGTGATCGCGGCTACGTCACCGTACTCGGTGAGCGCCGGTTTGGTGTAGGGTTTCATAGAAGTACCTAGGGGTTAACAGACCAGCCCGCAGGCGCCGCAGGCCGGGAGGTGAAGAGCGAGAACGTTCGCGCCTGTGCTCTCCGGCAGTGTTCCAAACTTGATGCCGCTTTACTTCGTCTCGAAGACACGCCGCCGTTCCGAGTCGAACTCCTGAAGTAGCTCAGCGGGATCCTGCCGTCCCCGTAGACGGATTCTGGTCGTCTCCAGGGACACGACTGTGCAGAGGGCGAGGACGTCTTGCTCCTGCCGAAGCACTCCCGGACCGTGTAAAGGGGTGGGCCCTACTGGATTTGAACCAGTGACCTCTCGCGTGTGAGGCGAGCGCTCTAAACCGCTGAGCTAAGGGCCCGAGTGCTGCCTGCGCAAGCTACGGCAGCGGCGACCGCGCAGCCAACGGGGAATGGAGGATAGACGGTGGAGAATAGCCTGCCTCAATCCCCTCGCGCTCACACCTTCGGCGTCTGCGGCGTGTAGACCTCCTTGAGCAAGCCCTGGAGCTTGGTCCGGCCCCGGTTGATCCGGCTCTTGACCGTGCCCATCGGCAGCCCCGTGATCTCCGCGATCTCCTCGTAGGCCAGGTTCTGCACGTCGCGCAGCACGACCACCTCGCGGAACTCCTCCGGGATCTG
>JBCDFF010000408.1:0-3903 GCA_039178415.1 Bacteroidota bacterium | reverse complement strand
TTGTCCCGTCTCGTCCCTGATGCCGCTCTCTCGCACCGCCCGCGCCGCCGTCGTGCTCGACCGGCTCCGCGAACGCATCCCCCGTCCCGAAACCGAGCTCGCCTACGCAAGCGAGTTCCAGTTGCTCATCGCGGTCATCCTCTCGGCGCAGTGCACCGACAAGCGCGTCAACCTGGTCACCCCCGCGCTCTTCGAGGCGTACCCGACGCCCGAGGCCATGTCAAAGGCCGAGGCCGACGAGATCTTCTCCTACATCCGCTCGGTGTCGTACCCGAACAACAAGGCTAAGGCGCTCGCCAAGACGGCGCGGATGCTCGTCCACGACTTCGGCGGCGAGGTCCCGCGCACCCACAAGGAGTTGACGACGCTCGCCGGGGTGGGGCGCAAGACGGCCAACGTGGTCGTCGCCGTGGCGTTCGACGAGCCCGCTATCGCCGTGGACACGCACGTCTTCCGCGTCGCCAACCGCATCGGGCTCGTCAACGACGCGCCGACGCCGCTCGCCGTCGAAAAAGGGCTCCGCCGCGTGCTCGACAAGGACGACTGGGCCGAGGCGCACCACCTGTTCATCCTCCACGGGCGCTACACCTGCACCGCGCGCAGCCCCAAGTGCACCGCCTGCACCATCGCCGACCTGCACGAGGACGCCTACGTGTGCACCTACGTCGAGCGCCTGCACCGCCTCCCCGCGCCGCGCACCGACCTCGACCGCAAGCGCGGCACCTACTACTGTGCCACCTCCGACCGCTATTTCGACGAGCCCGCCGGCAAGACCGACCGCTACGGCGTCTGCCAGATCGCCGACCCCGTCTCTGGCTCGATGAACTGCTTCGTCACCAAGACCGGCCAGACGACCAAGCAGGTCAAAGACTATCGCGTCTGACGGCGTGCGGTCCGTACCTGCCGGGCAATGACGAGCCCCGCGACAATCGTGGCAACGATGGTGAGCGTGGCACCGCCCACGAACAGCCCAGACAGGCTCGTCTCCGCGAGCACGCCGCCGACCACATGCGACACGGGCTCCACGCCGACGAGCGCGAGCATCGTCAGCGCCATCACGCGGCCCTGCATCGCAAGCGGCGTCTGCTGCTGGATCCACGTGTAGGCGTGGACTTCGAGCCAGCCGTCGGCGAGCCCCATCGCCGCCGTCACGGCCAGCAGGGCGAAGAGCGGCATCGGCAGCGCCCAGAGGCCCATCGCAACGCCGAGCACGCCCGAGAGCGCAACCGTCCACGCGACCGGCGAGGCGGGCGCGCGCACGGACGCCACCAGCGAGCCGACCAGCCCGCCCGCGCCCCATGCCGACACGATCGCGCCGAAGACCCCTGCGCCGCCGTAGCGCACCTCGGCGAGCACTGCGCCCCCCACGATGATCGGGCCGGCCAGTCCGAGGTTGAGCCCCGCCATCAGCACGATCACCGCGAACACTACGGGGCGACGCCGCACGAACCGGAACCCCTCGACGATGGCACGCAGGGTACCTCCCGACGAGGCCTCCGGCGTCTCTTCGTCTGGATAACCCGACGCGCTCACGGATGGGACGCGGATGACCAGCGCCGTCCCGACAGCCACCAGCGACAGCGCAGCGCTCAGCACCAAGGCGGCGGCGCTGCCGCCCCACGCCAGCGCGCCCGCTGCCGCTGCAGGGCCGAGGAACGTGGCGACCTGCAGCAGGACGCCCATCATGCCGTTGACGCGATGGAGCCGCTCCGATGCCACTAGGCGGGGCACGAGCGCGCTCGCGGCCGGATAGGCCACCGCATCGACGACGCCGAGCAGGGCCGCGGCCGTGTAGAGCATCCACGGGGCGGGCGTGCTCAGCCACCCGGAGGCTGCGGCGGCCAGGAGGCCCGTCACGAGCGCGCTCGCCGCACTCGACGCCGCGAGGAGCCGCTGCGGAGCGAACCGGTCTGCCCAGGCCCCGCCGATCACCATGAACGCCGTGCGGGGCAGCGCAGCCAGCGCGAGCACGCCCCCGAGCGCAGCCGCCGACCCAATCAACTCCAGCGCGAGCCACGGGAGCGCCACGAAGTAGACCCCGTCGGCGAGCGACGAGAACGTGTACGTGACCAGCAGCGCGCCCAGGCTTCGCTTCGGCGCAGCCGTAGGAGTGGAGGCAGGGGAGGGAGGCGTCGACACAGCGGCGAAGAGGGCAGGGCGGGGGAGGAGGAGCATACGTCCGGCGGCGTACCTTCATCCTGTCGCCGTCCACTCTACCTCCCCCGCTCAACCCTCGCAGTGATGCAAGTCCCGACCGTCGACACCGCCCAGCGTCTCGCCGCGCGCATGTCCGAGCGCCTTCGCAGCGTCCCGCCGTCCGGCATCCGCCGGTTCTTCGAGATCGCCGCCACGATGGAGAACGTGATCTCGCTCGGCATCGGCGAGCCCGACTTCGTCTCGCCCGCGCCCATCATCGAGGCGGCCAAGGCCTCGCTCGACGCCGGGAAGACAGGCTACACGGCCAACTCGGGCCTCCTCGACCTCCGCGAGGCGATCACCGACGACCTCCGCGGGCGCTACGGCGTCGACTACGACCCCGCCAAGGAGATCCTCGTCACGGTCGGCTGCTCCGAGGCGATGCTGCTCGCCATGCTCGCCGTGCTCGACCCCGGCGACGAGGTGCTCATCCCCGAGCCCTGCTTCGTGTCGTACGGCCCCACAGCCCGCTTTGCCGGGGCGAAGGTCGTCTACGTCCCGACGCGTGTGGAGGACGAGTTCCAGGTGACCGCCGAGACGCTCGCGCGCTACATCACGCCGAAGACGAAGATGCTCTTCCTCGGCTACCCCAACAACCCGACAGGCGCGGTGCTGCGCCGCGACACGCTCGAAGAGATCGCCGACCTCGTCGTGAAGCACGACCTCTTCGTGCTCTCCGACGAGATCTACGACCGCCTCGTCTACGGGGGCGCGCACGCGGCGGGCCACACCTGCCTCCCGTCCATCGACGTGCTCCGCGAGCGGACGATCCTGCTCGGCGGCTTCTCGAAGAACTACGCCATGACGGGCTGGCGCATCGGCTACGCGTGCGCGCCCCAGGGTATCCTCGTGCAGATGTACAAGGCGCACCAGTATGCCGTCATGAGCGCGCCCACGATGGGCCAGATCGGGGCCGTCGCCGCCATCCGCGAGTGCCAGCCGCAGGTCGAGCAGATGCGGCAGGCCTACGACGCCCGCCGCCGCGCCATCGTGGACGGCCTCAACGCCGCCGGGCTGCCCACCTTCGAGCCGGAGGGCGCGTTCTACTGTTTCCCCGACATCACTTCGACGGGCCTCTCTTCGGAGGACTTCGCCCAGCGGCTCTTGCAGGAGGAGCGCGTGGCCTGCGTGCCGGGCGATGCCTTCGGGCCCAGCGGAGCGGGCTATCTACGCTGTTCCTACGCCAACTCGCTGGAAAACGTGCAGGAAGCCGTAGCCCGCATCGGTCGCTTTGCCGAGCGTGTCCGAGCCGCGCGGTAGACCTGTGCTTCGGGGCGTTTGACGGGAGCTTCGGGCAGCGTATCATCACAGCCTCTCGCTAGTACCCTGACTCTGTGCGTCCCACCACATGCGCTACGTTTTTCCGCTGGTCGTACTGCTCAGCCTCGCGCCGGCCGTTTCCGGGCAAATCGTCTTTCTGCCCGTTGATGCCCCGACGTTGCAGGTCGGGGGAGGGTACACGACGATTTCGTCGACCAGTGGCCTCGCGACCGAGCTGACGGCTCTGGCCAACGGGCGCATTGGCTTTCAACTGGGAGCCGGGTTCTTCACCACGGACGTCGCTGACGAGAACGACTTCATTCGCAATGCCGACGCCTCAGTTCGGTCGTTTTCCGTCGGTCCGGTGTTCTATCCGAGTCGCCAGACCGACGACCAAGCTCTGACGGTGGCGCTTGGCGTAGCCTACGTGTACACCACCTATCCCGA
>JBCDFF010000407.1:0-3905 GCA_039178415.1 Bacteroidota bacterium | reverse complement strand
CCAGCCGATGTGCTACGCCGACGGCGACTTCCGCCTCGGCCGCTCCGACGTGAAGCTCGGCGAGATCCACGGCTGCTCGTTCTACATGGAGAAGAGCCAGTTCGAATACTGGAAGCACACGCAGCTCACCATCGACGTGCGTCCGGGCCGCGGATCGAGCTTCTCGCTGGAGATCCCGCTCGGCGTGCGCTTCCTCACCGACTCCCGCGTCTTCACCGACGACGAGATGGACAACCTCGTCCCGGTTGAGCAGGTGGATGCTTGACACGTGCGGGTGGATGCGTAGCGCTCAGTAGTACGCGTCGATGCCGTAGCCGAACGCCTTACCCTGGACGCATTTCTGGACCAGGTTGGCGAGCCGCTTCTCGAACGCATCCGGCCGCTTGCGCGCGTGGTCGACGTAGGCTGCGCGAATGCGCTGGTAGGACGGAGACGTACTCTGGAAAAACGCCCACGCCCCGTCGCGGGCCTGGAGGGCGATGCGGATGTCCTCCGGAATCACGTAGGCCTCGGGACGGTTCGCGGCGAGGTCGGCCTCCGCCGATGGGGTGAGTAGGCCCTGGTCGGCGAGGCGCGCCAGCCGCTCCTTGTTGGTCTGGGAGTAGGAACTCCCCGCTCGCCGGGGCGAGTAGCGGTGGGCGTAGCGTGTCTCGTCAAGGTCCTTGCGCGTGCTGTCGATCCAGCAGAAGCAGAGCGCTTCCTCCACAGCGTCGTTGTAGGGGACGCTGGATTGGCCCGTGTGCTTCCGGTAGGAGACGAGCCAGATCTCCAAGGCGCTTTCGTGGTGGGCGGCCAGCCAGGCGCGCCAAGCGGCTCGCGTGGAGGCGTAGAGCGTGGTGCCGAGGTCCATCACTCCACGATGTCGAGCAGCGTCACCTCGAACGTGAGGTTGGTGTTCGGCGGGATGGTGGGTGGGGGGCGGTCGCCGTAGCCCTCCTCGGGGGGCACCTCGAACGTCTTCGTCTCGCCGACGGTCATGCCCGTGATGTTGGTCTGGAAGCCGGGGATCATGTTCGGCAGCGGAAGCCGCGCCCGGTCGTTGCTGTCGAACACGGTGCCGTCGGGGAGGGTGCCCTCATAGGCGACGATGACGGTGCTATCGGCCGTCGCGACGGTGATTTCTTCTCGTTCCTCGCAGGCAGTGAGGAGAGTACAGAGCAGCAGGGCGGGGAGGGCGAGGCGCATAGGAAGAGGCGGAATGGTCAGGGAAGAGGGTAGGGTACGCCCTACGCACTGAAAGGGTGGCACCGGCCTTCGCAAAAGCGAATCGGGTGATCCCATGCAGTGGGAGACGGCGCGCTGCTGCATTTCGTCAGGGTGCGGGGCCCAGGCTGGCAAGCCGCACCGACGCTCGTGCGAAGAGCCGCAGGTCGAGCGCCGCGCCGAGCGGGTGCGTGCGCTCCTCCGCGTTGAGGAGGTTGCGTGCTCCCAGGTGGACGCGGATCCGCTCGCGCCAGAGCGTTTTGTTGAAGCCCACGTCGAGGAGCCAGCGCGTCGGCAGCGTGGCATCGTAGACCCCGCTCGTCGTCGTGGCTAGGCCGTCGTACGCGGTCCAGCGTGCTCCGCTCTCGACGGTGAGGGCGGCCTGCGCCGTGAAGCTGCGGTCCAGTCGCGCGGTGCTGCGTAGCCCTGCACGGTGGCGCGGCACAGCGCTCCACGCGTGGTCGAAGGCCGCTGAGCCCTGCGCAACCTGCCCGTCGTAAAACGCCCGCGTCTGGAGCCACGCGGCCTCGTGCATGAGCGCGAGCGTCGCATGCACGACGTGGCCCTGCGCATCCGGTACGGCCGTGACGAGACCGCTCGTGGGGATTCCATTCGGATCGACGGTAAAGGCGCGGTCTTCCACGAAGAGGCCATCCGCCCACCGCCAGCCGAACGCTGCGTTGGCCACGACCGTGCCGAGCACGGGGCCACGCGCGGAGAGTCGCGCGCTCACGTCGGTCCGCGAAGCCGGAGCGTCGAACGCGTAGGCGTAGGCCGTCGGGGCGAGCCCGAAGTCGTCGCGCGCGAGCGAAAAGGCGTAGGGGTCTTGATCGGAGGCCAGCGTTCGCGCAGCGCCGAGGTCGAGCCAGACGGCATCGCCGCGTTCGTGCCGTCCGAGCGGATGGTTGAGGCGTAGTAACACGCCGTAGCCCGTCCCCTCAGCATCAACAGAGACCGTGCCCTGGATGAGGGCGTCCACTCGGTTCCACTTCGCTGCCATCGCACCGTCCACGGCGAGGCGAGTGTCGAGGCCGCTCCTGCGCGTACCGTCTTCGTAGGTCTCGCGCGTCACGGTCGCGCCGAGGTGGGTGCCGCGTTCCGGATAGCGAAGGACGAGGCGTCCCACGGTGCGGTCCTGCTGCCATCCGAGCGTCCGGACTCGCGAATCGAGCGGGTCGAAGGAGACAACAGCATCGTCGCGGGCGTCGAGGTCGGTGACAGCGTGGCGTAGGTGAACGCCGAGCACGGCGTGGTTGGAGAGGCGCATCCCGCCGTCGAACGCCGCCTGGCCGAAGAGCCGCCGGACGGGCTGCTCCTGGCTCGTGGGGGCGTAGAAGCTGAGATCGTTGAGGTAGGTCCCGAAGAGCGCGACGTGCTGCCGGACGCCGAGCGCTACGAGGTCACCACGCACAGAGGCGCTGCCGAGGCGCATGCGCGGCGGGCCGTCCTGCGCCTCCAGGACGGCTTGGTTGCGGCGGAGCGCCGCCGGGTCGGTAGCAAAGTGCCGCAGCCAGCGCGCGCCGACGCGGAGTTGCCGCTGCCGCGTCCGCCCGATCTGCGCTGCGGCTTCGAGGTCGGTGCCCCACTTGTCCACGTTGGGGCTGCCGCGGTCGGTGTAGCGCCACGGTCCCGGATCGCCCGTCTCATTGCCGATCATCACGGTCCCCTGACCCGCTACCGGGGGCCTGTCCGGCGGCGCGGTGCGCTCGGTCGCAGCACGGAGGACGCCCCCCTGCACGAGGCGGCCCGCGACGAGCACAGGCCCCGGCTCCCAGGTCACCTCCTCGATTTCGTCGATGCTGACCGGCAGCGTCTCGAGATGGAGGTGCCCGAACACGTCGAGATCGACGGGGATGCCGTCCACCGTGAGCACCCAGTCGCTGGCCTGGAAGGCAGCACCACTCCCGAACGCGGCCTGCACGTCGAAGCCGTCGATGCTGCTCGTGCGGCCTGAGTCGAACAGGCGGAGGAGATCAGTCAGCCGCACCACCCCCGCCGCCTCGATGTCATCGCGGGCGAGCGTCTGTGCAGGTTGCGCTACCGCAGGGGCAGCCATCAGCAGCAGAGACACGAAGAGCCATCCACGTCCGAATCTCGACACATCCCTACGCCTCCTCACTGCAACACCTCCCGCAGCCACCGCGGCGTGTCGAAGGTCCACGCCAGTCCGGCCTGCGCGCGGACGAGGTCGATGGGCGTCGAGGTGTAGACGTGCATCCAGCGTACCCCCACGACGATGCCGAGACGTGCCGTCAGTGGGACTGCCCCCTCGGCATAAAACCCGGCCGCAAGCTCGCTCTCGCGCCGTACCGCCGCCGTCACGGATTCGTCCTCGAAGAAGTCCATGCTGAGGATGCCTGCGTGGACGCCCGTGCGAAGCCGCATGCCTGCCGGGAGGCGAAAGGTCGGGCCGAGGCCGCCATAGCCGTGCATTGCCAGGAAGTCGGGCAACGTTTCCGCTTCGGCACCGTGGATGCTGAACGCGAGTCCAGCATCGAGTGTGAGGCCGAGGTAGAACGGCAGCGCCGCCGCGACCTCGACGCCTGGCGAAGGCTGCCATAGATCGCCGTAGCGGCCGTCTGGAGCCTCGAGTGTCCCGCCGAGCTGCAGCGTGAGCGTTTCGAAGGGAGCCGTTGGCTGGGCAAGCGCAGGGATGGCGAGGAGGAATAGCGCTGCGAGGGCGAGCAGCCGCGGCAAGGTGG
>JBCDFF010000406.1:0-3920 GCA_039178415.1 Bacteroidota bacterium | reverse complement strand
GAAGGGCGAGGCCGCTGACATTTTGGTGATGGACGACTACGCCCACCATCCGACGGAGGTGCGCGCCACGCTCGAAGCCGTCGCGGGAGGCTGGCCGGGCCGCCGCATTGTGACCGTCTTCCAGCCGCACCTGTATTCCCGGACGCGCGACTTCCAGGACGACTTCGCCCGCGCCTTCTTTAATACCGATGTGCTCGTGCTGACCGACATCTTCGGCGCGCGCGAGCAACCCATCGAGGGCGTCACCGGGCAGACGCTCGCTGACCTCGCGCGGCGCTACGGCCACCGCCACGTGCACTTCGTTCAGGACAAGAAGAACCTCCCGGACTACCTCGCGGGCCTGACCGAGCCGGGCGACCTCGTCCTCACGATGGGCGCGGGCGACATCTGGCGCTACGGCGAGCAGTACCTCCAGCATCTCGAAAGCGCTGCGGCGGAGAGCACCGATGGCTAAACGACTGACCAAGACCGAACGTCAGCAGCAGGCCCGTCGCCGGAGCGCGGTGCGCCGCGTGGGCGCGGTGGTCGCGCTCGCCGTCGTGGTGGCGCTCGCCGTGCTCGGCTGGCGCTGGCGCGCGACGCTGCCGCTAGAGACGGTCGCCATCGAAGGCACGCGCCACGCCGCGCCTGCCGAGGTGCTGCGCCTCATCGGCTTGACCGACGACGCGGGTGTGCCGACCTCCGACACGCTGCTCTTTGCGCTCGATCCGGTGATCCTTGCCGACCGCGCTGCGCGCCACCCGTGGGTCGCCGAAGCCACCGTCCGCCGTGGCGCGACTGGTACGCTCTCGGTGCAGGTGACCGAGCGCCGCCCTGTCGCCCTCGCCCTCGACGCCGCGGGCCGCCCTGCCCGCTACTTCGACGTGCACGGCTACGCGATGCCGCTCGTCGACGCCACGAACGAAAGCGCTGCCCGCTACGATCTGCCGCTCCTGCGCGGTCGCCTTCCCGATCCCCATCCGACGCAGCCCGTCGAGGACGCCGCGCTCCGCGGCCTGCTCGCCGCGCTGCCCACCCTGCCGCCTGCCACCGACGCGCTCGTCTCCGAGATCGAGCGCTGGGCGGACGGGACCTACCGCCTGCGCACGCCGCCCACGGGCGCGAGCGGTGCCCTCACCGTGACCCTCGGCACGGAGCCCACGGCGGCCACCTTCCAGACGCTCCGCGCCTTCTGGGAGCAGGCCGTCCTGACCCAACCGCACACCGTCTTCCGGAGCGTAGACCTCCGCTACGACGGCCAGATTGTCACACGCGAGGCCACGAGCGACTAGCCCTCCCGCTGGAGCCCAGGCCCCACAGCCCTCCCCAACCATGAACGAACGCATCGTCGTCGGCGTCGACATCGGCACCACCAAGGTGGTCGCCCTCGTGGCGAGTGCCGACGAACACGACCGCATCAACATCCTCGGCGTCGGCTGGGCGCCGTCCGACGGCCTCAATCGGGGCGTCGTCGTCAACATCGACAAGACCGTCGCGGCCGTCCAGCAGGCCGTGCAGGACGCTGAGCGCATGGCGGGCGTCGAAGTCCGCAGCGTGCTCGTCGGCATCGCGGGCGACCACATCCAGAGCTTCCAGGGCAAGAGCATCATCACGACGGCCTCGGGCGACGGCGAGATCACCCAGGCCGACATCGACCGGCTGCTCGACGACGCCCGCAACGTCTCCATCCCGGCCGACCGCAAGATCCTCCACGTCATCCCGCAGGAATTCGTCGTGGACGGCCAGGACGGCGTGATCGACCCCGTTGGCATGTCCGGCGTGCGCGTCGAGGCGAAGGTACACATCATCTCCGGCCTCGTCACCGCCGCGAAGAACATCTACCGCTGCATCGAGAAGGCGGGCTACGAGGTTGCCGACATCGTGCTCGAACCGCTCGCGTCCTCGCATGCCGTGCTACACGACGACGAGAAGGAAGTCGGCGTCGCGCTCGTGGACATCGGCGGCGGCACGACCGACATCGCCGTCTTCGAGGACACGACGATCCGTCACACCGCCGTCGTGGCGATCGCGGGCAACAAGGTCACCGACGACCTCCACAAGGGTCTCGGCATCCTCCGCGACCAGGCCGAGACGCTCAAGCGCGACCACGGCGTCGCCGTCGTGGACCGCGTCGACTTCGACGACGAGATCACGATCCCTGGCATCGGCGGCCGCCCGGCGAAGGCCATCCTGCGCAGCACGCTCGCGCAGATCATCCAGCCGCGCCTCGAAGAGATCCTCGAGATCGTCGACATCGAACTCAAGCGGCACTACCCGCGGCGGCTCTCCTCGGGCGTCGTGCTCACCGGCGGCGGCTCGCTCATCCCGCACACCGCCGAGCTTGCCAGCGAGATCCTCGACATGGAGGCGCGCATCGGCACGCCGGTTGGGCTTGCAGGCGGCCTCGTGCAAGAGGTCTCCGACCCGCAGTATTCCACCGCCGTGGGCCTCGTGCTCTACGGCCTCAAGACCAACGCTGATCAGCAGTCCTACTTCGCACCGGTGCCCTCGGGCGACGGCCACGCGAGCGACGGCGACAAGCTCTTCGGACGCATCGCCACCCGCATGGGCGACTGGTTCCGCGAACTGTAAGGAGTGCGGCGGTGAAGCCGTGATGCGGTGCGGCGGTGGAGGAAACCCACTGCGACACCGCGACACTGCCGCACCGCCTCACCCGCAAGACTCTCTCCCTCACACCCTGGCGAAACAATTCCACTCACGAGGTACCACACCATGGACATCCTAGACCACCTCAGCAGCTTCACCTTTGACGAGGAGGCGCACGACGAAGCGACGCTCCGCGTCATCGGCGTCGGCGGCGGCGGCGGCAACGCCATCTCCAACATGCTCGACAAGGGCATCGGCCGCGTTGAATTCATTGCCGTCAACACCGACGCGCAGGCGCTCAACGCCAACGCGGCCCCGACCAAGATCCAGATCGGCCGCGAGAGCACCAAAGGCCTCGGGGCCGGGGCCCGCGCGGAAGTCGGCGCGGCGGCGGCCAAAGAAAACCAGACCGAGATCGAAGCCGCGCTCGAAGGCTGCGACATGGTCTTCGTGACGGCCGGCATGGGCGGCGGCACGGGCACCGGCGCGGCCCCCATCGTGGCGAAGATCGCCAAGGACATGGGCATCCTCACGGTCGGCGTCGTCACGCTGCCCTTTGATTGTGAGGGCAAGCGCCGCATGCGCACCGCGCACATCGGATTGGAGCTGCTCCGCGAGCACGTCGACACGCTCATCATCATCCCGAACGAGCGCCTGCTCGACGTGGCCGACCCGGACACGTCGCTCATCGACGCGTTCCGCATGGCCGACGACGTGCTCTACAACGCCACGCGCGGCATCTCGGACCTCATCACCGTGCACGGCCTCATCAACCTCGACTTCGCCGACGTGAAGACGACGATGAACAACGGCGGCACGGCGCTCATGGGCTCCGCCGTGGCGACGGGCGAGGGCCGCGCCGAGCGCGCCGCCCGCGAGGCCATCGCGAGCCCGCTGCTTGGCGGTATCTCGATCTCGGGCGCGCGTAACGTGCTCGTCAACATCACCGCAGGCACGAGCCTCGGGATGCGCGAAGCCACGAACGCGACGAAGGTCATCCAACAAGAGGCCGGCGACGACGCGGAGGTCATCTTCGGCACCGTCATCGACGACGCAATGGGCGACGAGCTCTCCGTGACCGTCATCGCCACGGGCTTCGACCGCACCCGCGACGACGCCGCCCCGATGCCGGTGTCGCGCCCCGCGACGACGCCTGCGGCACAGGCACCGCCGGTTGTTGCCCAACCGACTCCGCCGCCGCAGCCGCGCGAGACGGCCCCGCGTCCCGCCGATGCGCCGGAGCTGATCCAGCCCAACGTAATCCGCCGCACGCGCCGCAAGGACGCCGCGCCGGTGGACTACAAGGGCGAGCGCAACCTCAAGCAGTACGACGT
>JBCDFF010000405.1:0-3927 GCA_039178415.1 Bacteroidota bacterium | reverse complement strand
GCCGGGCGTCGCTGCCCCTGACGGGCGCATCGAGGCCGAGGGGCCCGGCGTCGGGCCAGGTGGCGAGGCGGTCGAAGTCGAGGGCACCGTTGTCGACGTAGGTCTGGGCGTCGTAGTCGAAGACGGTGGGGTCGGCGTAGCGCTGGGCGAAGATCCCCTCGGAGTTGCCATCCTGGTTGCCACCGCTCTGCCAGGCGACGACGAAGTCGCCGCTATCGTCCGTCGCCACCGAGGGGCCGAACTGGCCGCCTGTAGTGACGGTGTTGACGAGGAATTCTGAGCCCTGGGCAACGCCCGCTGCATCGTAGCGCTGGGCATAAATGCCGTAGTAGCTCCCGTCCTGAGCGGCCCCGAAGTAACTACCGCTCGTCCACGCGACCACAAAGTCGCCGTCGGCGTCCATGCCCACCGAGGGGCCCGATTGGTTGCCCGTGACAAAGGTGTTGACCTGGAACTCTGAGCCTTGGGCCACCCCTGCAGCATTGTAGCGCTGCGCAAAGATCCCCGAATAGAGCGGGTCGTCTTGACCGCCACTTGTCCATGCGACCACGAAGTCCCCATCGGCGTCCATCGCTACCGAAGGCCGGACTTGGGAGTTGGTGGTGAAGGTGTTGACCTGGAACTCACCGCCTTGCGTCGTACCGTCGGCAGCGTAGCGCTGGGCGAAGACGCCGCTCACAAAGGCAGCGCTGGGGTCGTCTTGGCCATAGCCCGACCACGCGACGGTGAAGTCGCCGTCGGCGTCCATCGCTACTGAGGGATCGGACTGGCTGCCTGTGGTGAAGGTGTTGACCCGGAATTCCGAGCCCTGGGCCACCCCGGCTGCATCGTACCGCTGCGCGTAGATGCCCGGAGTAAAGCCCGCACTGGGGTCGTCCTGGCCGGCGCTCTGCCACGCGATCACGAAGTCGCCGTCGGCGTCCATCGCCACCGAGGGCTTGTTCTGAGTGCTGGTGGTATAGGTGTTGACCTGGAACTCCGAGCCTTGGGCCACTCCTGCGGCGTCATAGCGCTGCGCGAAGATGCCGCCACCGGTTGGGGCATCCTGGCCGCTACTTGTCCACACGATCACGAAGTCACCGTCGGCGTCCATCGCCACGAAGGGATCGTCCTGGTCGAAGGTAGTGCGGGTGTTGACCAGAAACTCACCGCCTTGCGGGGTACCATCGGCCGCGTAGCGCTGCGCATAGACTCCGAAGGAGCTACCGTCCTGGCCGGCGCTACTCTGCCACGCGACCACGAAATCGCCGTCGGCGTCCATCGCCACCGAGGCGTTTGTCTGCTGATTGGCCGTGAAGGTATTGACCTGGAACTCGCCGCCCGCGGGATCGGAGGCGATCTGCGCCGCAGCGTCGGGCGCGCCATGGAGCATCGCGAGGGTGAGCGTCCCAGCGGTCGCGGAGCGGCGCAGCCAACGAAGGCGGCGTTCGGCGCGGGCGCGGAGCTGGCGCGGAGAGTACGGACGAGCAACATGGAACGTGGACATGGCGAGTCGGGAGCAACAGGTGAGACGACGCGAGCAGGCCCAGCTTAGAGCGAGCGACGCGTCCAAAACCGGACATTCTGCGGTCGTTTTCGGACGTCGAGCGCTTCAAACTGGCCCGTACGCTCCGTTTTCGTCTCCTCTCGCACCTGCGAGCGTGCCCTACGCCGACGGCTCTGCCTTTCCGTCTTGCTCTTGGAGCCGCGCGTTGACGTAGGCCGTCGGGGTGCATCCATAGACGCGCCCGAACGCCTTGCGGAACGTCGATGCGCTCGCGAAGCCGACGGCGGCGGCCACCTCGCCCATGGTGAGCTCGCCCTGCTCCACCAGCGCGACGGCTGCCCGCAGGCGCACCTGCTGGATGAACGCCGCGGGCGACGTGCCGCACACGCTCTGGAGCTTGCGCCGTAGTTGCCGGGCGCTCATGTGGAGCGCCACTGCGAGCGCGTCGGCCCCGAAGGCGACCTCGGTCATCCGGGCCGCCACGATCGCCTCGACGCGGGCGAGGAACGCCGTCTCGCGCGCTACAACTGTGGGCGTGACTGTGGAGGTCACCGTGGACGTGACCGTCTCGGCACCCGGACCGTTGGGTTCGGCCACGTCGGCAGGCTGCTCCGTCCCGTCGCCGGCCACGTCTGGGGCACTGCGTCGCGGGTCCCAGAGCGCGCGCAGTTGCCGCCGCTGTGCGATCAGGTTGGCAATCCGCGCGAGCACCTCGCCCATGTCGAACGGCTTGGCGAGGTAGTCGTCGGCCCCTTCGCCGAGGCCGAGCTGGCGGCTCTCGGCATCGGCGCGCGCGGTGAGCAGCACGATGGGCACGTGGCTCGTGCGCGGGTCGGTCTTGAGCGTGGCCAGCACCGCGAACCCGTCGAGGAGCGGCATCATCACGTCGGAGAGGACGAGGTCGGGGACGTGCTCCAGCGCGAGGCGTACGCCCTCGGCACCGTCGGTGGCTTCGATGACGTCGTAGGTCGCGTCGAGGTGACTCCGGAGGTAAGCGCGCAGGTCGGGGCTGTCTTCCACGACGAGCACCACCGGCCGCTCGCTCTCGGGGGCGTCTGCACCAGGCACTGCCTCGCGTGGAGCCTGCGCGGTGCCGTTCGCCCCGGTCGTAGCCTCGTGCCCCGCCCTGTCTTCCGGAGCGAGGGCCCGCGTTTCCGCCCCCGGCGGCGGCGTGGACTCGGAGACCTGCAACGGCGGGGCGGCTCCGCCCGCGTCAGGCTGGGCGACACCGGTGAGGCGCGGGAGCCGCAGCGTGAACGTGGTGCCTACGCCGAGCTCGCTCTCGGCACTCACCGTGCCCCCGTGCAAGGCCGCAACCTCTTGGACGAGGGCCAGCCCGATGCCGCTCCCCTCGTGCTGCCGCGTGTTCGAGCCGTCTGCCTGGTAGAAGCGGTCGAAGACGTGCGGCAGGTGCTCGGGGGCGATGCCCACCCCGGTGTCTCGGATCCACACGGTCGCGGTGCCGAGGGCGTCCGTGCGCGCGCCCACGGTGATGGTGCCGCCGGGCTCGGTGAACTTGACCGCGTTGGCGAGCAGGTTGAGCACCGCCGTCTCCAGGAGGCGCGGGTCGAAGGCGTGCAGGATCGGAGCCTCGGGCAGATCCAGGTGCACCGCGAGGCCGCGCTCCTCCAGGCGGGAGCCGAAGAGGGCGACGCGGTGGCGCAGGAAGGCCGCGAGGTCGCCGTGTTCGGGGCGCAGGCGGATGCCCTCGGCGTCCATGCGGGCGAGGTCGAGCAGTTGGTTGATGAGCCGGAGGAGGCGCTCCCCCTGGCGGCGTGCGCGGCGGAGCACGGGGCGCGCCTCGTCGACGGTGGCGTAGCGGTCAGCGAGGAGGTCGTCGAGCGGCCCGAAGGTGAGCGTGAGGGGCGTGCGGAACTCGTGGGTGAGGTTGGCGAGGAAGCGCGTCTTCACGGCATCGGCGCGGCGCAGCGCGGCGGCCTGCTCAGCCAGACGGACCTCGTTGGCCCGGAGCTGCACCGTGCGCGCCTCGACGGTGTTCTCCAAGACCGCCTGGCGCTTGGTGAGGTGGCGGACGCGTTGGCGGAAGAGCGCTACGCCCGCGAGCCCCATGAGCGCGACCGCGAGCAGCACGAAGAGGCCCGTCTCCCAGAACCGCGGCGGCCGTGTGATGTCGAGGGTGGCGGGCGCGCTCCAGGCCCCACCGAGGCTCGCCTCTACGCGCAGCGTGTAGCGGCCGGGCGGCAGGTTGGTGTAGGTCGCGGTGGTGCTGTGGGTGGGCGCGCGCCAGGCGGCGTCGTAGCCATCGAGGCGGACGCGGTAGCGCACGGCCTCGGGCCGCCCGAAGGCCAGCCCGGCGTAGCGCACGTCGAGGTCGCGGGTGCCCGCGGGCAGCGTCAGGGCGCCTGCGCTGAGCGGCAGCGTGGCCCCGCCCACCACGGCGGTCTCCATCCGGACCGGGACCGGCAGGGGCGCGGCGACCT
>JBCDFF010000404.1:0-3943 GCA_039178415.1 Bacteroidota bacterium | reverse complement strand
TACCGCCCGCGCCCGTTTCCGCACACACGACGCGGGGCTATCCAGAAGGGTGGTCCCGCGTTTTCGTTGGAGAGGCAGCCGGCCACGCATCAACGCAACGGGGCTGTCGTGCTGCCTACAACACCAACTCCGGAAGTACCGTTGCGCTATGGCCTGGAGTTCGAGGCGAGCTCTGAGTGCGGACGTCTGCAGGGATGACGCCCATTTTTCGTGCGATGGCTCAGCGCTGCGTTGCGGACGGTTTGTGGGGGGTGGGGAGCGTCTAACGCCCTTTCCGCCCTCTGCTCCCCACACATTCAGAACAGAGCGGATAGGGCACAACGTGAAGGATGACCGCGTGGACGAAGACCTACGCACGTTCAAACGTCTGCACACTCAAACCCAGAGTCTGCATGTGGATCTGGCATGACCCCGAGTAGGAGGGCCATCAGCACGAAGTGAGCCACGAACCCTCAGCGTACGTCCCGCTGCTCGATGGCAAAGCCGCGTCGCACCCACCGGGCGGTCAGCGCCGCCGCGAGCGCGAGCGCGCTCAGAAGCGGGATTGCCGGTAACCAAGTAGCAGGTAAGGTCAAGTAGACGCCGACCGCGTTTAGCACGATCGCGGCGACGAAGGGGAGCCAGGGTAGGGCCCCCGCCAGGATAGTGAGACGCCGCCACCCCTCGTTGTGGAAGCGGAGGACGCTCGCCCAAAGCGACAGGTAGCCAAACACCAGCGCGCTCGTGAGGATGACCTTGACAGCCACTTCGGTCCAGGCCGAGGCGGGGAGGCTGGACGCGTTCACGCGGGCACCCAGCCGCGCTGCCGTGACCAACACAGCGACGAGCAAGGCAACGAGAAGCCGAATAGGAAGGCGGAGCAGCGGGGTCATGTGGCGTCAGGAATGGTGTTGTTGCAACGTAGGGCACCGCTCCGGAAAAACGAAGAACTGCACCCAGGGACGTGACTCTTTCTGGCGTGTGCGTCGTAGCATTGCGGGCCCCACCGTATTCCGCTCTCGCTCTCTGTTTGCCATGCTCGCCTGGACCCGTCTGCTTTTCGTTCTCCTCCTCGCCTTCGCTGCTGTGCCGCTCCACGCCCAAGACGCCGACACCCCTGACGACCCCTACCTCTGGCTCGAAGACGTCGAGGGGGAAGACGCACTCGCGTGGGTGGGTGAACAGAACGCCGAAACCGTGACCGCCCTGGAGGCGCACCCCGCCTATGACGACCTATACGGCGACATTCTCGCCATCCTGAACAGCGACGACCGCATCGCCTACCCGGGCCTCCGCGGCGACTTCGTCTACAACTTCTGGACCGACGCCGACAACCCGCGGGGTCTGTGGCGCCGTGCCTCGGTGGACGCCTACCTCGCGGGCGATCCCGCCTGGGAGACGCTCCTCGACATCGACAAGCTGGGGGCCGACGAGAACGTCAACTGGGCGTACAAGGGCACGACCTGCCTCGCGCCAGACTACGACCGCTGCCTCGTCCGCCTCTCGCGCGGCGGGGCCGACGCCGCCGAGGTGCGCGAGTTCGACGTGCCCTCGAAGTCGTTCGTGGATGGCTTCTACGTGCCCGAGGCGAAGTCGGCAGTGGCGTGGATCGACGCAGACACGCTGCTCCTCTCGACGGACTGGGGCGAGGGCTCGCTGACCGACTCCGGCTACCCGCGCATCGTGAAGCGGTGGACGCGCGGGACGCCGCTCGACGACGCCGAGACGGTCTACGAGGGGGCGACGACCGACGTGGGCGTGTGGGCGGCGAGCGTCCGGATGGGCACGACGAGCGTGCCCGTGATCGCGCACCGCCCGAGCTTCTTCGAGGGCACCACCTACGTCCTCCGCGACGGCGAGCCGGTCGCGCTCGACCTCCCGATGGACGCCGACCCCGCGCTCGTGGACGGCCAACTCGTCGTCTACCTCCGCTCGCCGTGGACGGTCGGCGAGACGGCCTACCCGACCGGCGCGCTCATCGCCACCGACTACGAGGCGTTCCTCGCGGGCAGCCGCGACTTCGAGACGGTGTTCGTGCCGAGCGAGCGCCAGACGGTGCAGTACGTCACCTCGACGGCGCACTCGATGGTGGCGTCCGTGCTCGACAACGTGCAGGGGCAACTCCACCGCTTCCGCTATGCCCCCGCATCTGATGGACAGGGCGGGACGTGGACCGGCACGAAGATCGACGCGCCGGCGCTGGGCAGCGTCAACGTCGTGAGCACGAGCAGCGAGGACGACCGCTTCTTCTTCACCTACAGTTCCTACCTCCAGCCGACGACCCTCTACCTCGCAGGCGGGGACGACACCGTCGCCGAGGTCACTACACTGCCCGCGCTCTTCGACGCCGAAGGACTGACCGTCGCCCAGCACGAGGCCACCTCCGCCGACGGCACGCAGATCCCGTACTTCATCGTCCACCGCGAGGACATCGCGCTCGACGGCACCCACCCGACGCTGCTCTACGGCTACGGCGGCTTCGAGATCGCGCTCACGCCGTCGTACAGCGCCACAGCGGGGCAGGCGTGGCTCGAACGCGGCGGCGTCTACGTGGTCGCCAACATCCGGGGCGGGGGCGAGTTTGGCCCCGCCTGGCACCGCGCCGCGCAGAAGGAACACCGCCAGCGTGCCTACGACGACTTCATCGCGGTCGCTGAGGACCTCATCGCGCGCGGCGTCACGTCGCCCGACCACCTCGGCGTGCAGGGCGGCTCCAACGGTGGCCTCCTGACGGGCGTCATGGTGACGCAGCGGCCCGACCTGTTCAACGCCGTCGTGATCCAGGTGCCGCTGCTCGACATGCGGCGCTACCACACGCTCCTCGCCGGAGCCAGCTGGATGGCCGAGTACGGCGACCCCGACAACCCCGACGAGTGGGCCTACATCCGCCAGTACTCGCCCTACCAAAACCTCGACGCCGACGCCGACTACCCGCGCGTCCTCTTCACCACGACCACGCGCGATGACCGTGTGCACCCCGGCCACGCCCGCAAGATGGCCGCGAAGATGCTCGGCCTCGGCCACGACGTCTACTACTTCGAGAATACCGAAGGCGGTCACGGAGCCGGTGTAACGCCTGAGCAGCAAGCCCAGATGATGGCGCTCACCTACGCCTACCTGCTGGAGCGCTTGCGGTAAACGAGTGTAGAGATACTCTAATCAGACCCACTGTCATGACTTCGACTCTCACTAAACGCCAGATCGTACGCGCCGTCGAGGATTTGCCCGACGACGCGACTATCGATGATGCCATTGAGCGGTTGCTCTTTCTGAGCAAGATCGAAGAGGGGCTTCGGCAAGCCGAACGAGGCGAGACGATCCCACACGAGGAGGTGAAGCGGCGCCTCGAAGCACGCATCGCGTCGTGGCGGTCGTAGTCTGGACGCCGCGTGCCTACGCCGACCTGGAGGCGATCGGAGACTACCTGGCGCGTGATAGTCCAGGGGTCGCAGAACGTTTGCTGCGCCAGCTCTACGCGGCTACGGATCGATTCGAAGCGTTTCCTGCGTCAGGGCGAATCGTACCTGAGATCGGCGATGAGTCGCTTCGCGAGGTGATTTATCGCAACTACCGTATCGTCTACCTCCACATTCCAGGCGATGACCGTGTGGAGGTGCTCAGTGTCTTTCATGCGTCGCGTCAATTCGGTAGGCCACCAGATTCAGACGCATAGCGTTCGAGGAACGCCACGGCATTCGCCACGCCGTCTTCGGCACGGAGCTGTCTGCCGAGTGCAGCGGCACGTGCGTGGATCGAGGCGTCGTTGAGCGCGGTGCGGATGCGCTCGGCGAGCGCCTCGGCGGTGAGGTGCTTCTGACGAAGTGGCTCCGGTCCTGCGCCGAGTGCGTGGACGCGGCGGCCCCAGAAGGGCTGGTCGCCGAAGAATGGGCACACGACCGAGGGGCAACCGGCGCGCAATCCGGCGGCGGTCGTCCCCGCACCGCCGTGGTGCACGACCGCCGCC
>JBCDFF010000403.1:0-3963 GCA_039178415.1 Bacteroidota bacterium | reverse complement strand
GGGAGGACCGTCGGCTCCTCGCGCGAGCCGTCGTAGTTGGGCGCGAAGTCGACCGTCTCCTTGTCGATGTCGCGGAGGATCTCCTCGGCGACGCGCGTCATGCGGGCCTCCGTGTAGCGCATCGCGGCGGCCGCGTCCCCGTCGATGGAGCCGAAGTTGCCTTGGCCGTCCACCACCGGCGTGCGCATCGCGAAGTCCTGCGCCATGCGGACGAGCGTGTCGTAGATCGCGCTGTCGCCGTGGGGGTGGTACTTCCCCATCACCTCGCCGACGATGGTGGCGCTCTTGCGGTAGGACTTCCCGGCGGTGAGGCCGAGGTCCTGCATGCCGTAGAGGACGCGCCGCTGGACCGGCTTGAGGCCGTCGCGCACGTCGGGGAGCGCGCGGCTGACGATGACCGACATGGAGTAGTCGATGTAACTCGACTTCATCTCCTGCTCGATGTCGATGGGGATGATGCGTGGGGCTTCCATAAAGCGCGGGGCAGCCGGACCGTTGGTGGGAGGTAGGTGGCGGAGCAGACCTCGAACGCGCCTCACGCGCGCGCGTGCCTAAATAAGGTGAAAGGTACGGAAAACTAGGCTCCCAAGGCGGGAGACCGAGCCTGTTCTGCATCGGCAGGTCAGGCCGATGTGCCACGCTACGACCGAGGTGCAGCGCCTCCAAATTCGGGGCGATGGGAGCGCGGTGGGGTGCTAGACGGTGCTACTCCTCTGCACCCTCCGCCACCAGGTGCGCCGCGACCTCGGCGTGCCCATACCGTTGCGCCATGCCGAGCGGCGAGCGCCGTTCCGGTGCAGCCGAGTTACCGCCCCACGCCACCTGGTTGACGTCGGCGCCGGCCTCCACGAGCAGGCGCACGATGCCGATATGGCCCTCCGCTGCGGCGTTGATGAGTGGCGTCTCGTCGCCCTCTACCAGCGCGTTCACGTCGGCCCCCGCGTTGATCAGGTAGGTGACGATGTGCGGCCAGCCTGCTCCCGACGCTGCGATGAGCGGGTTGCCGTCGCCCTCGATCCCGAGGTCCACCGAGGCACCCGCTTCCACCAGCAGCTTGACGACGGAGAGGCGACCAGCCTGGGCTGCCGCGATAAGCGGCGAGCCCTCCAGCGCGACGGTGCAGTCGGGGTCGGTGCGTTCGAGGTGCCGCTTGATCGCGTCCCAGTCAGCGTCCTGCACGGCCTCGATCAACGCTTCACATGCGCCATCGGGTGGCATCGCCACGGCGTTCGGAATGGGGGCGAAGAGGGCGAGGACAAGCAGAAGGCGGAGCATGAGGTCGGGACGCCAAAGGGGAACGAGGTCCCTTGGGGAGACGGGGGCGTAGCCGAATGGTTGCGGCGTCTCGCGGGCACTGGTTTGCGCGAGGCGTCCACGTGCGCTGGAGCGCCGCCGCCGGGCGGCTCCGTGCAAAAAGGTAGACCAGGGATTCCCTTATATGTGCGAAACTACAGGCGGGCTCGTAGCTTAAAGGCCACGATGCGCCACAGCGGGGTGGCGCTTCCTATCCGGTTCGATCCCCCTATTGCCTCCTTGCTCCATGCGCGACGGTACGCGTTCCCATGCCCACGGCTCCGCTTCAGGCAGCTCTGCCTCCAGCGCCGCAGCCTCGAAGACCCGCCAGGTGATCCTCGTGGACGACCACCCGGTCGTCCGCCAGGGCCTCATGCGCCTCGTGAACCTGGAAACCGACCTCGCTGTCACGGGCGAGGCGTCGAGTGCCGAAGAGGCGCTGGCGCTCCTTGAGGCCCAGACGTTCGACCTCGCGGTGGTGGACATCACCCTGGAGGGCGTCAGCGGGCTGGAGCTGGTGCGCCAGATCCGCGCGCAGCATGAAGGCGTCCGGGTGCTTGTCCTCTCGATGCATCACGAGCGCTTCTACGCCGAGCGAGCGCTCCGCGCTGGCGCTCAGGGCTACGTCATGAAGCAGCGTGCCCCTGACAAAATCATCGAGGCCATCCACCGGGTGCTCGAAGGCGATCTCTACCTCAGCGAAGAGCTTTCCGACGATCTCCTCCGCCGCGCCGTCGAGGGGCGGTCCGAGGCCAGCACCAACCCTGCCGAGGTTCTCTCCGACCGCGAACTCGAGGTGCTTCAACTCATCGGGCAAGGCGTACGCACCCGCGACATCGCTGAGCAGCTCACGCTCAGCATCAAGACCATCGAGTCCTACCGCGCTAACATCAAGCGCAAGCTCGACCTCCAGAACGCGACCGAGCTGGCGCACTACGCCTTCGCGTGGTACCAGGCGACGAGCGACCCGAACAACGCCAACGTCCCGCTGCCACCGGGCGAGCGCGCCGGCGAGTAAGGATCTTTCTGAGGGGCCCTTTCGGCTTACGCCTGGCTGTGCCTGGCTGCGCGCACGCTGGGCGATACCAGCGCCGCTCCGCGCGCCTCGCGCAGGCTCCGCGGTTCAAGCCGACGTTCCGGATAGGCCCTGGGAAGGCAGGGTGGGTGGGATCGCCTGCGCCAGAAAGGAGCACATCGGGGTGACAGGGGGGCGGCGTATCTTGGAGGCTAAGCGCTTCCACCCCCTCGCCTACGCTCTCCCCCTATGAACCGGCGCACCAAGATTGTCTGCACCCTCGGCCCCTCCACCGACCAGCGCGACGTCATCCGCGCGCTCATTGCCGCCGGGATGGACGTTGCGCGGATGAACTTCTCGCACGGCACGCACGACGAGCACCGACGCCGGATCGAGATGGTGCGCGACGAGGCACGCCGGGCGGGCCGCGTCATCCCGATCTTGCAGGACCTGCAAGGCCCCAAGATCCGCGTGGGAAAAATGGACGGCGGTGGCGTTCTCTTGCACGAGGGCCAGACGTTCACCCTCACGAGCGAGCCCGTCGAGGTGGGTACGAAAGAGCGGGCGACGGTGTCCTACGAGGGCCTCGCCGCGGACGTCAACATCGGCGGGACCATTCTCATGGACGACGGCAACATCGAGCTGTGCATCGTTGATGTGAACGGCAAGGACGTCAGGACGGAGGTCGTCGTCGGCGGACCGCTGCGCTCGAAGAAGGGCGTCAACCTCCCGCACATCCGCTCCTCGACGCCGTCGCTCACCGACAAGGACCTCACCGACCTCGAGTTCGGGCTCGACAACGATGTCGACCTGATCGCGCTCTCGTTCGTCCGCACGCAGAGCGATGTTCAGGACTTGCTGCGGCGCATCCAGGCCTCCGGAAAGAGCGTCAGCGTGGTGTCAAAAATCGAGAAGCCCGAGGCGGTCGACGACTTCGATAACATCCTCGAACAGACCGACGCCGTGATGGTCGCGCGTGGCGACCTTGGCATCGAGATGCCGATGCAGCGCGTGCCTATCGTCCAGAAGCAGATCATCCGCAAGTGCCTCCGCGCGGCCAAGCCCGTCATCACGGCGACGCAGATGCTGGAGAGCATGATGGAAAACCCGCGCCCCACGCGCGCCGAGGCCTCCGACGTGGCCAACGCCGTCATCGACGGCTCAGACGCGGTGATGCTTTCGGGCGAGACGGCGGCGGGCAAGTACCCCGTGCGCGCCGTCGAGGCGATGGCCGAGATCATCCGCTCGGTGGAGGGCAGCCGCCGCATGCTCGGCGGGCAGGAAGCCGCGCGCGAGGTCAGCTCGAACGCGCACCGCATCACGCAGGCCGTCTCGTTCACAGCGGCCCGCCTCGCCGAGGAGGTCGAGGCCGTCGCCATCGCCTGCCTCACGCACTCGGGAGCCACCGCCCGGGCCATCGCCCGCCACCGCCCGTCGGTGCCGGTCTACGCCTTCACGGACAGCCCGCGCGTGGTCGGTCAGCTGGCGCTCCTGTGGGGCACCCAGGCCTTCCCGATCCCGTTCCAGGAGCACACCGACCAGGGCATCGCCACGGTGCACCGCGAGATGCTCAACCGCGGCCTCGCCGACCGCGGCGACCGCATCGTGATCACGGCGGGCCTCCCGCTGCCAGCCAAGGGCCTCACCAACATGGT
>JBCDFF010000402.1:0-3971 GCA_039178415.1 Bacteroidota bacterium | reverse complement strand
GTTGAGGTTGAGTTCGGCGCTCGTGAGCGTGGTGCGCGCGTCCACGAAGGCGACCTGGTTGGCCTGCCCCTCGGCGGCGCGGCGCTGCGTGAGCCGGAAGCCCTCGGCGGCGGCGGTGAGCCGCTGCTCGGCGGTGGCGAGCGAGGCGCGGGCGACCCGGACCGCGTCGTAGGCGTCTTGCACCTGGAGGCGGATCTGCTGCGCCGTCTCGGCGCGCTGCACCTCGGTCCGCGCGGCGGTGGCGCGGGCCTCGCGGATGCGAGCGCGGTCGGCCCCGGCGTCGAAGAGCTTCCACGAGAGGACGACCGAGGCGAGGTAGAACGGCGCGTCGCCCGTGAAGCCATACGTCTCGCCCTGGATGCCGCCGTCCACGGCGAGCGCGACGCTGGGGAGGTAGTTCGCGCGGGTGAGCGCCACACCCGCCCGCTGCGCCTCGATGGCCGCGTCGAGCTGGTCGAGCTCGCGACGCTGCGCCACAGCGGCGTCCTGCATCGCGGCCAGCGCGGCGTCAAAGGCCGGGTCGTCCGTCATGCTCGCGGCGCTCATGTCCTCTGCGTCGGCGAGCGCGGCGGGCTGGATCCACGTCGTTGGAGCCTCACCGGGCAGCGGCAGCGCCTCGGCGTCGATGCGCTCCAGCGGTGTGTCGAGCGGACGGTTGAGGAGGAAGTTGACGTACGAGCGCGCGCGGTCGCGATCCGCCCCGGCCTCGGCCTGCTGCTGCTCGACGGCGAACGTCTCGGCCTGTGCCCGCAGCACAGCGTCAGCCAACACGCGGTCGTTGCGTCGCAGCCGCTCCGTCGTCCGCAGGTTTTCCCGCACGAGGTCGTCCGCCGCGGCGAAGATGGCGGTCGCGCGCTCGGCCTGGAGGTACTGGAAGTAGGCCACCTTCACGTCGCGCACGAGCTGCTGCCGGTACGCCGCCACCTGCGCCTCCTGCGACGCGACGAGGTGGCGATTGAGACGCACCGCGGCGTTCAGGCGCGGCTGGTAGAGCGGCTGCACGACGCGGAGCCGCGTCTCCTGCTCCTGCTCGCGCAGGAAGAGCACCTCCTCGTTGTCGATTGTCGGGAAGGTCGGGTCCTGCCCCTGCGCAGCGAGGAGATCGTTGAGCGTGCCGTAGACCGGGTTGAGCAGGTCGCCGAGCGGGAGGTCGATGGTGCGCCCGCCGCCCGCGCGGGTGAAGCGCGCCTCGACGGAGAGCGTCGGGAAGAAGCTGCGCCGCGCCGCGTCGAGCGCGTGGCGAGCCGCGTCGAGGTCGAGGGCCTGCTGCTGGAGCGCGAGGTTGCTCGCGAGCGCCTCGGCGACGTAGGCGTCGAGCACGGCGCGAGCGTCGGGTGCGGCGTCCTGGGCATGAAGTGCCGGCACGAGCCAGAGCGCGCCGAGGAGCAGCAAGAGGGTCTGTGTTTTCGACATGTCGTTTGCTGACAGAACGTCAACGAGAAGGGCAAAAAAGAATCAGGCGGGGGCGAGGGCGAGGTTGATCGTCTCGAAGGCATGGTCGAGGAGCGCGTCTGCATCAAAGCCAAATCCGTGTTCGAGGATGGCCCCTTTCATGGCACCGACCTGGATCATGCCATGGGTGAAGCCCCAGAGCGTCATCGAGGTCTTCATGGGGTCCAGACCGGGGCGGATCGACCCATCGGCCTGCCCGCGCAGGATGGACTCGACGATGACCTGCATGATCTCCTGGCTTCGGTCGATCGTGGCGGCCTGCTCGTGCTCGGCTTCGGTGGGGTCGAGTTCGCGCGTCTCGAAGCGGGCGAGCGCCTCGAACAGCACAGGCCGCTCATGGGCGAACTGGACGTAGGCTCGCCCGATGGCGTTGATCTGTTCAAAGCCCGTCAGGTGCGCGCTGACGGCTGCCCGGAACCGGCCCGAGAGGCTCGCTACCGCCCGGTGCGCAAGGCCGTCGAAGAGGTCGAGCTTGTCCTGGAAGTAGAAGTAGACCAGCCCCCGGCTCAGCCTCGCCTCGCGGGCCACGTCGCCCATCGTGAGCGCGTCGACGCCCTTGCGCGCCACGACGGCGGCGGCCGCGTCGAGGATCGACTGACGGCGCTGCTCTTTCTCTTCGGCGCGGCGCTGAGCGGTGAGGGATGGAGCGGTCATTTCGACATACGTTCGCTTGTTGACTATCTGTCAATGATCATCTTTTTGAGCAGTTCCCAGGTGCTCGCACTTTTTCCTCGTCATCCTGAGCGAGCGCAGCGATTCGAAGAGCTTGCCCTCGCGGAGGCGGAGGATCTCCGTCTCCGCATTTCTGCTCTCTTCAGGACCATGAGGTAGACCTAGATCCTTCGACTACGGCTTTCAGCCTCCGCTCAGGATGACACGTCCTTGGTTGGGTCGATACCGAGAAGGAGTTGCTCGAGCGCCTGGTCAAACGGCTCACCTTTCCAGTGCATGCCATCGAACCAGGCATAGAAGCCACCCGCACTGTCTACCGCGCAAACGAGATAGCTCTTACTTGCCGCTCCGATTGGAAAGAATCCACGGCCAAGAGCATCAGGCGATAGCCAGTCGGTTATCTGGATCTCCTCTCCTATGCCACTTCTCGGGTTGAACTTGATATCACTCCGCGCCCTGTCTCGCCCCACCACCGTCTGCGGTTTGACATGCAATCCGCCGAACTCGCTGAGCACGCGCCGGGCTGCTGGTGTCATGCGAAATCCCTCGGGTGATTCGATTTCGCTCGCCCACGCATCAATGCGGGCGTCTTCGATACGACGTCCAGGAAACCACCCGGCCAAACGAAGCAGTTGCTCAACCTCTGGTACAAATCGTGACATGGCATCTGTAGCTACAGGTACTCCCCCCGAAACGCCGCGGCCATCGCGGCGAAGTGCTCGACGGCGGCCGGATTGCGCGTCGCGTCTTTGTTGAGCGCAGCGCCGGTGTCCAGACCGAGCAGCAGCTTTTTGACGGGCACCTCCATCTTCTTCCCGCTCAGCGTGTAGGGCACGTCGGGCACGGCGATCACCACGTCCGGGACATGGCGCGGCGAGCATTCCTGGCGGAGCGTGGTCTTGATCTCGGTGATGCGGTCGTCGGTCAGCGCCTCGCCCTCGGCCATCACGACGAAGAGCGGCATCACGTCCGTGCCGTCAGGCCGTTCGAGGTTGAGGACGAGGCTGTCGCGCAGGAGATCGAGGCCGTCGAGGACCGCGTAGAGCTCTGCCGTGCCGATGCGGACGCCGCGGCGGTTGAGCGTCGCGTCGGAGCGCCCGTGGATGACGAGGCTGCCGTCGTCGAACAGTTCGATGAAGTCGCCATGCCGCCAGACGCTCGGCGCGTCGAGGTCGGCGTAGTGGTCGAAGTAGGCCGCCCGGTAGCGCGCATCGTCCGCGTCGCCCCAGAAGAAGACCGGCATGGATGGCATCGGCTCTGTGACCACCATCTCGCCGAGGCCCTCTTCCACCGGCTCCCCATCGTCGCCCCACGAGGCGAGCGCGACGCCGAGCGCGCGGCCTTGGATGCGGCCGCGGTGGACCGGCTTGCCGGGGCAGCCGCCCACGAACGCCGTGCACACGTCGGTCCCGCCCGACATCGAGCAGAGCCACACGTCGGGCGAGACGGCGTCGTACACCCAGTCGAACGCCTCCGCGGGGAGTGGCGCGCCGGTCGACCCGAGCGAGCGGAACGCGGAGAGGTCGGCGAGGTCGCCCGGACGGAGGTCCTGCTTCATGCAGGCCGTCAGGTAGGGCGCACTCGTGCCGAAGTGATGGATCGGGAGCGTGCCTGCGAGTCGCCACAGCGCGCCAAGGTCGGGGTGGCCGGGGCTGCCGTCGTAGAGCACCGGCACGCCGCCGACGAGCAGGCTCGCCTGGAGGAAATTCCACATCATCCAGCCGGTCGTCGTGAACCAGAAGAAGCGCTCGCCGGGGTGCGTGTCGTTGTGGAAGGCGAGGTACTTCAGGTGCTCCAGCAGCGCGCCGCCGTGGCTGTGCGTGATCGCCTTCGGCGTGCCCGTCGTG
>JBCDFF010000401.1:0-3987 GCA_039178415.1 Bacteroidota bacterium | reverse complement strand
CTCGCGGTGATCCTGACCAACGTGTGGCTCGGCTTCCCGTTCATGATGGTGATCGCGCTCGGCGGCCTGCAGTCGATCCCGGCGGCGCTCTACGAGGCGGCGGACGTGGACGGGGCCTCGGCATGGGACAAGTTCTGGAACATCACCGCGCCGCTCCTCAAGCCGGTCATGGTGCCCGCGATCACGCTCGGCATCGTGTGGACGTTCAACAACGTGAACGTCGTCTGGCTGGTGTCCAACGGCGGCGAGCCGAACGACCAGACGCACATCCTGGTGTCGTACGTCTACGAGGCGGCGTTCTACATGTACCGCTTCGGCTGGGCCGCCGCGCTCTCGATAGTCATCTTCGCGATCCTGTTCACGTTCACGCAGGTCTTCCTCAACCGCACGAACGCGACCGAGTCGGTCTATTAGTGGTTGGTCCTTCGTCCTTTGTCCTTCGTTGGCGATAGCTCCACCCTCTTGTCACCCCGAGCGCACGTAGCGAGCCGACAGATCTCTGCGCCCGCAAACGCGCAGGGCAGTAGTGGAGTGTCCGCACTCGTTCCTGTGTGGGCTGAAGGTTCGGACGCTGCTGGATGGCGCTTCGGGAGTTCCCCTCCTGGACAGAGTCTTGCCCTCGCGAAAGCGGGGGAGGGGACAGGGGTGGTCGACGGTGTGCCTGTGACACTGCTTTCGATCTTTTTTTTCCTACTGCTCGCCCTCACCGGTTGCCGCGACGCGGCGTCGCCCGCCGATGCGCTCTTGGACGTCGGTCCCGCGCTGCTGGCCGACCTCACGGTGCCGGTACCTGCGCTGGACAACGCCTCCGCAGACACGCTCGCCGTCCGCAGCACCGTCCAGAGCGACACGCGTGGGGGCTTCTTCTACGACGCGCTCAATGGTCCGCAGACCGAAGCCGCAATGGGCTGGACCGTCGGCGGCTTTCGCGTCCTCGACGGGTGGCGCTGGGAGGCCGACACCATTGCGCTGGGCCCCGATCGTCGGCAGGGCGGTGCAGCGCGGCCTGACGCGGCCGTGCGTACCTACGAGGCTATGCTACCGGACGACCTGCTATCGCGCGCGGCGCGCGTCTTCTCGCGCGAAAGGCCGCTCACCCTCGCCGAGCGGATCACGCTCTTGGACGCTACCCCTGACGCTCCCGGCGTTGTGCTCATCGAGGTGGCCGACTCGCTCGGGAGGCTCACGCTGCGCCCGACCGTGAGCGACCGTGGGCTGAACGGGTACAACGTCGTCGAGGAAGGGCGTGCGCTGGCGGTGGCGCGGAGCAACTACCTCACCCGGCGCGGCCAGCGTCCCGTGTGGTTGGCGGTGCAGGCCAACGGGGGGACGGTGAGCACCCGCATCGCGGAGATCGATCCTGAGGCAGGACGCGCGCGCGGCGTCACCGTCGGCGCGGTCACGTTCGAGACGCCCGGGCGCGTGGCGATGGCCGTGGGCGATAGCCCGGAAGAGGCGGCAGCGCGGGCCGCCGCCGCCCTGCGTCAAGCCGAGGCCCTGACGGCCCGCCGGGCCGAGCGCATGGCTGCGCTCCTCGACGAGACCTACGTGCGCCCGGCGAGCGACCGGCTGCGACGCGCGCTGGCCTGGGCCCACGTCATGGCGGATGCGCTCGTCGTTCGGGACGAGGTCTCCACGACCGTTGCCGAGGGACTAGCGGGAGCGCTGCGGTTCCCCGGTCGCAGCACGCTCCGCATGCTCGATCCGCTCTTCCTCGCCACGGGCGACTTCGAGACGGCCCGCGCTGTGCTCACCACGTTCGGCCGCGCGCAAGTCTTCGACGAGAACCTCGAGACGCTCGGCCGTGTGCCGAACGCCTTCGTCAACGGACGCCCCGAGTTCGCCACTGCCGACGCCACGCCCCTGTTCGGCGCTGCTGTGGCCGACTATGTGCGCGCCACCGGCGAGACGTCGCTCATCTCCGGAGCCCCCGACTACTGGTTCAAGACCGTCTTCGCCACGCGCGGGCTCGTCGGCGACAACACCCGCCGCCCCGGGCTCCTGGACAGCCTCGGGTTCCTGCGCGCCGGAGCTGGCGCGACGTGGATGAGCGAACTTGACCGTGCCGGGGCGCCCGTAGAGGCGCAGGGCGCGTTTGTCCAGCACCTCCGCGCGATGGGCCGCTTCGCTCGCATTATGCGCGTCAACCAGCGCGCCCAGGACTTCGAGGCCCGCGCCGACGCCCTCGAAGAGCGCGTCCAGCAGACCTACTTCCCCGACGGCGGTACTCCCTACGACCGCCTCGACCGCGACGGACAGCCCGACCGTGCGCTGCGCCCCAATGCCCTCATCGCGCTCGCCGACCTCGACCTCGACCCTGCGCTCGAACGGCAGGCGACGCGTCGCCTCGCTGAAGCGCTCGCATACCCGCACGGCGTGGGCACCCAGGCGCAGACCGACTCGACTACGTTCTACCCCTACCTAAGTGCGCCAGAGTTCTTCGAGCCGCCCCGTGCGGCGTTCCGGGGACCTGTCTGGACCGCGCTCACGGCCCCGCTCGTGCACCTGATGGTGGAGCAGGGGGGCACTACGACAGCGCAGGCACTCACTGACGCCCAAACCGACCTGCTGCTCGATACGGGTGCCGTCGGCGGCCTTCCAGCCGTGGTGGACGCGCACCCGCATCCGGGCGAAGACGCGCCCCGGGCAGGCGGCTCGCCGGTGGATGTGCATGCGCTCGCAGGCTTCGTGGGCAACGCCTGGCAGGACTACCTCGGCGCACGGTACGCGACGGCCAACCAACTCGTCCTCGAACCCCGCATGCCTGCTCAGTGGGGTAAGACGGAGGCACGTCTCCGTCTCGGCAACGGCTTCGTCCGCGCAACCGTCGAGCAATCCGAGGTCGCGCTTTCGATGAGCGTGGTGCCCGAAGGCGAGCTAGCAGCGGGTGCCGCGTTGCGCGTGCGCGGCTTTGGGCGCGAAGTCGCAGTGCCGCTGGTCACGATGCAGGGCGACACGCTCGCCGTCCCGCGCGACTCGCTCACCGTCGAGGTGACGCCAACGGGTGCGCTGGTGGATGGGGAGACGGGCGAGCCATCCGCGACGTACGACACGCCCGCGGCCAATTTCTGGGACGACTTTGCCTTCGTGGTGCCGCGCGTCCGAGAGCAGTATGAGGTCATGCGCCGTGTCCAGCGCCGCAGCAGCCTTTCGCTGGCGCAGGTGAAGCGCCCGCTGCCCGTCGCCCGCTCCATCCTCTCGCGCACCGACCCGGAGGGCGACGACTGGGGCAGCACGACCTCGTTCACCTACCCGACCGGCCTCCCCGACGGCGTCCTCGACGCCCGCTTCCTCGAACTCACCGCCGACGACTCGACGACGTACTTCCGCGTCGACCTCGCGCGCCCGACGCCGGCGGGGCGCCCGCTGCCGCTCATCGTAGCGCTCGCCATCGACCGTGAGGACGGGGGCGAGCGTGACATCGGGCAGGGCGCAGACCTGCGCCTTCCGGGTGGGACTGGCTACGAGCACATCGTCTACGTGGGCAACGGCATCCGCGTGGAAACGGGGCGTGGGCGCGTGCTCGGTCGCCTCGAAGGCGGCGGCGCGCTCATCGAGCCGGGCACGACGCGCCTCACGTTTGCGCTCCCGCACTACATCCTCCCCCGCCCGCAGCGCGGCGACGAGGTGACGCTGCTGCTCGGGGCCTACGCCCCCGGGGCGGGCGTGGGCCGCTTCGCCTCGGTGGGACGCACCGCCACCGAGACCCAAGGCGGCGGCAAGCCTCGCGCTGGCGGACCTAACGTTTACGACCTCATCACCGCACGCGTCACCCGGTAGGGGGAAGTATGACGTGGAGAAGTACGAAGTGACAAGGGAATGTCGCAGGAGGCCGTGTACCTTGCCGCGACATCCATGATGACCCTCGACCTGCGACCCTCGACCTGCGACCCTCGACCTGCGACCCTCGACCTGCGACCCTCGACCTGCGACCCTCGACCTGCGACCCTCGACCTGCGACCCTCGACCTGCGACCCTCGACCTGCG
>JBCDFF010000400.1:0-4009 GCA_039178415.1 Bacteroidota bacterium | reverse complement strand
CTCATCGTGGACGTGCAGCAGGGTTTGGACGATCCCACGCACGGCCGGCGCAGCACGCCCGACGCTGAGGCCAACATGGCGCGGTTGCTCGCGGCGTGGCGCGAGGCGGGCTGGCCCGTCGTCCACGTGAAGCACAACTCCACCGTGCCGACGTCGCTGCTGCGGCCCGAGCTACCCGGCAACGCGCTCAAGCCGGAGGTGCTGCCCCTCGACGGCGAGCCGCTCTTCGAGAAGACCGTCAACAGCGCCTTCATCGGCACGGGCCTCGACGCCTACCTCCGCGAGCGCGGCGTCACGGACCTCGTGATCATCGGGTTGACCACGGACCACTGCATCTCCACGACGGCGCGGATGGCTGAAAACCTCGGGTTTGGCACCACCGTCGTGGCCGACGCTACGGCCGCGTTCGGACGCACCAGCTTCGATGGCCAGGCCTTCACCGCCGAGGAGATCCACGGCGTGGCGCTTGCCAACCTCCACGGGGAGTTCGCCACCATCCTCACGACGAAGGCCGTGCTCGCGGAGCTGGCACGCCCTGCTTGAACGGCAGCGTTCGTCTCCAAACCGAGAGGGCGTGCAGGCATGTACGTCCGGGGTGACACCGAGGGGGGCGCAGTAGTATCGTGTCCCACGGGCAACACAACCACGCGCCTCCCCCCGAAGCCTACCGGTCTGGACATGATGAGACACGCGCATCCACGACGCACCCGCCGAGGAACTCGGCACCTTACAGCCTACACGCTCATCGTGCTCGCTGTAGGCAGCGCGCCGCTGCTCACGGGGTGCCTGTCGAGCCAGCCCGAGCCCGACCTGGCAGCGATCTACAACCGCGAGGCGCAGTACCAGGGCATCGAACGCAACCCGGTGATTCTGATACCCGGCGTGCTCGGATCTCGGCTGCGCGACGAGGCGAGCGGCATCACCGTCTGGGGCGCATTCACCGGAGACTATGCCGATCCTGAAGAACCCGAAGGGCAGCGCCTCGTGTCGCTCCCGATGGGCGATGGGCAGGCGCTCCGAGACTTGACCGACGACGTGGTGTCGGACGGCGCGCTCGAAAGCCTGCAGATCAGTGTGCTCGGCCTGCCAGTCCGGTTGCGCGCCTACGCCCAGATCCTGAGCGTTCTGGGCGTCGGTGGGTATCGCGACGCGGCCGCCGCGCTCGAAACGGTCGACTACGGCAGCGACCACTTCACGTGCTTCCAGTTCGACTACGACTGGCGCCGCGACAACGTCGAGAACGCCCAGCGCCTTCACGCCTTCATCGAGGAGACGCGGGCGACGCTGCAGGCGCAATACGCGGAGCGGTACGGCGAGGAGGACTACGACGTCAAGTTTGACATCGTCGCCCACTCGATGGGGGGGCTGATCACGCGGTACTACCTCCGCTATGGAAACCAGGACCTGCCAGCCGACGGGGGCCTCCCCGAACTGACCTGGGCGGGGGCAGAGCGCGTGGAGCGCGTCGTGCTCGTAGGGCCGCCCAACGCAGGGTCGGCACGCACGGTCTCGCAGCTCGTGAACGGCCTCAGGACGCCGCGCGTCACGCCAGACTACCCGGCTGCCATCTTGGGCACGATGCCCGCCGTCTACCAGCTGCTCCCCCGCGACCGGCACCGCGTGCTCGTAGACGCCGCCCAGCACGACGTCTCCATCGACTCGGTCATGCAGGCGGACTACTGGGAGCGGATGCAATGGGGACTCGCCGACCCTGAGCAGGACGAGGTGCTCCAAAACCTGCTGCCCGACGCCGAGACGCGCGAAGAGCGCCTTCGCGTCGCCCTCGACCACCAGCGCAAGAACCTCGACCGCGCACAGCAGCTGTTCGCCGCGCTGGACACCCCGGCTGCACGTCCGCCTGGCCTCGAACTCAAGCTCATCGCGAGCGACGCCGCCCCGACGCTCGCCCGGCTCGCTGTGGACCGCAAGACGGGCGCTGTGACAGATCACAGCTGGGAGCCCGGCGACGATTCCGTCCTGAGGACCAGCGCCCTCATGGACGAACGGGTCGGCGGCGAGTGGGCGCCCATGCTCGTCTCGCCCATCGACTGGTCGTCGGTCACGTTCATCTTCGCCGACCACCTGGAGATGACGCAGACCGTCGCCTTCGCCGACAACCTGCTCTACTACCTGCTCGAAATGCCCCGAGCGATGGAATCGCAGTGATTCAGTAGGTCAGTGATACGGAGTCGGCGTCACGATGTCAGCATGGCTCCGTGTTGCGTATGGCGTGTTGCGTATCGGATCGAGGTCAACACGAAATACGCAACAGGCAACACCTCCTCGGCTATCCTGACATCGACGAACCGAAAGCGTATCAGTGATCCAGTACGCCAGTGCTTGGGTGCGCAGGCGTAGACGAGTGAAGGTGCCCCTCTACGTCTACACGTCCAGACCTCCATACGCGGGCGCTGTAGGCCCGTCAGCTGTGCTGCGGAATCGCCGCGAAGCTCACGCCTCGACGCGCTGGCCGTACTGCGTTTGCACGTAGTCCCGGTAGCTCTGATCCATCACGGCCTGCAGCCACGGTTCGTTCGAGAGGTACCAGTCCACGGTCGCGCGGAGGCCGCTCTCGAACGTGTGGCAGCGCGTCCAGCCGAGTTCGGTTTCGAGCTTCGACGCGTCGATGGCGTAGCGGAAGTCGTGGCCGGGGCGGTCGGTGACGAACGTGATCTGCGCGCGCGCAGTGCCCATGTCACGGCCGAGTGCTTCGTCGACGAGGTCGCAGAGCGTGTGCACCACGTCGAGGTTGCGGCGCTCGGCCCGGCCTCCGATGCAGTACGTCTCGCCGTTGCGCCCGTCGCGCAGGATCAGGTCGATGGCGTCGGCGTGGTCCTCGACGTGGAGCCAGTCGCGGACGTTTTCGCCCGCGCCGTAGACCGGCAGCGGCGCCAGGTCGCGCGCCTTCGTGATCATGAGCGGAATGAGCTTCTCCGGGAATTGGAACGGCCCGTAGTTGTTCGAGCAGTTCGAGATCACCACGGGCATCCCGTACGTGTCGGCATAGGCACGGACGAGGTGGTCCGAGCCCGCTTTCGAGGCCGAGTAGGGCGAGTGCGGGTCGTAGGGCGTCGTCTCATCGAAGGCCCCGGTGTCGCCGAGTGTGCCGAAGACCTCGTCGGTCGAGATGTGGTAGAAGCGGAACGCCTCGGGATCGATCTCGCCGTTAGCCGTCCAGGCGCGACGCGCGGCGTCGAGGAGGGTGGCCGTCCCGACGACGTTCGTGCGGACGAACGCGAGCGGGTCGAGGATCGAGCGGTCGACGTGGCTCTCGGCAGCGAAGTGCGCGACCGTTGAAAAGCCATACTGTTCGAAGAGCCGCTGGACGAGCGCGCCGTCGGCGATGTCGCCGTGGACGAATGTGTAGTTGTCGGCGTCCTCGATGGGCTGGAGCGTCATCGGGTTGCCCGCGTAGGTGAGCGCGTCGAGGTTGACGAACTGCACGGACGGGTAGCGGGGCACCATCCGCAGGAGGAAGTTGGCGCCGATGAAGCCCGCGCCGCCCGTGACGAGGACGACGCGCGGCGTGTGCTGCGTAGGCATGGCGGAGAAGGAATGGGGGACGGAGGTCAGCAGACGTGCCAGTATCGGCCAAGATCGTGCCGGGCCGAAACGGAATCTGCGCAAAGGGCGAACGGCCACCCCGTGCGACGGCACCCCATCACCTCGCCCGCGTAGCTTCCCATGTACTACCGATACAACGCACCCCCCGCCTCGACACGCCTGGAACGGCGGTCGAAGCTGTCCCCCTCGCCAGCGAAGGGGGCAGTCCGAGTGACGAGAGGACCGGGGGTGAGTCACACTATGCCCCCCATGGACCTTTTTGACGCCCTCAACGACGCCCACGCCGAGCAAGAGCAGGCGGCTGCCCGGGCGCAGGCCGACGCCGCGCCCGACGCCTCCGAGCGGCTCTACCTCGCCGACGCGATGGCGCTCGCCTACCGCGCCCACTTCGCGTTCATCAACCGCCCGCTCATCAACAAGAAGGGGCTGGACACCTCGGCGGTCT
>JBCDFF010000399.1:0-4022 GCA_039178415.1 Bacteroidota bacterium | reverse complement strand
GGCAGCGTGGTCTTCGGCTACGAGGTCATCAACACACGCAACCAGCCGCAGGAGGGCACCGCCGCCTGCCGCTTCACCGACGACGGGACGCTCACCGAGGCGCTCATCGACGGCGTGGCACTCCGTGGCGACCGCCTCGACTCACTAACGAATTAGTAGGATTAAGCATGGACCTTACAGACTTGCTCACGATATCCGCAATAATTCTTGCTCCTGTTTTTGCCTTACAGATCAGCGCTGCCCTCGAACGTCGGCGCGAAAAACGCCAGCGACGCTTTAGGCTCTTTAGGACGCTCATGGCTACCAGAGCCTACAATCTTTCACAAGACCATGTGAGGGCACTCAATACAATAGACATCGAGTTTGATGGGAAAGACAAGAAGTCTCAGAATGTGCTTCGTGCCTGGAATGCCTACCACGACCACCTAGGAACGTCTAGGGAAAACTTGGAAATCTGGAATGCATCTCGACAAGATCTCCTGATTGAGCTTTTGTATCGAATGGGAAAATCTCTTGGCTACGACTTTGATAAAACATCAATAAAACGGACTTCATATTTTCCGAATGGCTACGTTGATATGGAAGAAGATCAACTGACTATCAGGAGGGGGTTGGCACAAATACTATCGGGTGATAATTATCTTCCTATACAGTTCTACTCAGACGAAGAATCCGAGTCCGATGCTGCTGGCAAGATTGGCCAAGTTGAGGAATTCCTCAAGAGCGGAAAGATCAGAATTGAAATCGTCAACGGCCAGGATATATTGCTTCTTAGTGAAGACAAAGGTGACCGTGCGTGACTTCCTCGTCCTGCTCGGCTTCATCGCCCTGGTCACGCTCGTGGCGGCGACGGGCGCGGCGTTCAAGCCGGGCGCGTGGTATGCGGCGCTCGACAAGCCCGCGTGGACGCCACCGAACTGGCTCTTCCCCGTCGCCTGGTCGGTGCTCTACCTGCTGATCGCCGTGGCCGGGTGGCTCGTCTGGCGCGAGGTCGGCTTCAGCGGCGCACGCAAGGCCTTCATGGTCTACGGGCTGCAGCTCGCGCTCAACGCCGCGTGGTCGTGGCTCTTCTTCGGGCGGCACGACATGGGCCTCGCCTTCCTCGACATCGTCGGGTTGTGGCTCGCCATCGCCATCACGATGGGGCTCTTCTGGGCAACGAAGCCGCTCGCGGGCGCGCTCCTCGTGCCGTACCTCCTCTGGGTCACCTACGCCGCCGCGCTCAACCTCGCCCTCTGGCGGATGAACCCAGCCGCGTGAGGTCGCAGGTCTAGGGTCGCAGGTCGTAAGTCCGAGAAGCTCCGTTGACCTTCGACACGGGACCTACGACCTGCGACCGATCTAAACGAACGCGCTCTCGCCGGTGATGGCGCGGCCGACGATGAGGCTGTTGATCTCGCGCGTGCCCTCGTAGGAGTAGATCGCCTCGCAGTCGGCGACGAAGCGGCCGACGTGGTGGTCGAGGAGGATGCCGTTGCCGCCGAGCAGTTCGCGCGCCCAGCCGACCGTCTCGCGGCACTTGACCGTGCAGAACGCCTTCGCGAGCGATGCCTGCTCGTTGTTCATCTGCCCCGCCTCCTGGAGCTGCGTCAGGCGCATGGCGAGGCAGCCCGCGGCGGTCACGTTGCCGAGCATCCGCACGAGGAGGTCCTGGACGAGTTGGAAGCCCGCGATGGGGCGGCCAAACTGCTGGCGCTCCTTGGCGTAGTCGAGCGCGAGTTGGTAGGCTCCGGCCGCGCAGCCGACGGCCTGCCAGGCGACGCCCACGCGCGTCATCTTGAGCACGCGCGCCGTGTCGCGGAAGCTGTTGGCCCCTTCGAGCTTGGCATCGGCCGGGATGCGGCAGTCGTCCATCGTCAGGACCGCGTTTTGGACGACGCGCAGCGCCATCTTGTGCTCCATCTTCTCCGCCGAGAAGCCCGGCGCGTCGCCCTCGACGAGGAAGCCCTTGATCTGGTTGTCCGCTTCGTCGCGCGCCCAGACGATGTTCACGTCGGCGAAGGTGCCGTTGCCGATCCACTTCTTCTGGCCGTTGAGCACCCACGTGTCGCCGTCGCGGCGGGCGGTGGTGCCCATCTCGCGCGAGATCGCGCTGCCGACGTTGGGCTCGGTCAGCCCGAACGAGCCGATCTTCTCCAGGCGTTGCATCGCGGGCAGCCAGCGTTCCTTCTGCGCGTCCGAGCCGAGGAGGTAGATCGAGCCCATCGCGAGGCCGCTCTGCACGCCGAAGAAGGTGCCCATCGAGGGGTCGTACTCCGAGATCGTCCGCTCGACCAGCCCGTTGAGCACCTTCGAGCCGCCCAGGCAGCCGTAGCCGTCGTAGGGCAGCCCGAAGATGCCCGTCTCGGCGAACGCCGGCAGGAGGTCGTGCGGGAACGAGGCCCGCATCCAGTGGTCGTTGATGACCGGGACGACGTGCGTTTCCATGAACGCGCGAACGCGGTCCACGACGGCCCGCTCCTCGGCGGTGAGCAGCGCTTCGAGCACGTAGAAGTCGGCGTCGGAGCCGGGGAGGGCGGCGGCGTGGCCGTTCGAGGAGCCGTTGAGGGTCGCGGTGGGCATAAGACGCAGGGGAACGGTGTTAAGTGGCTGAGTGCCGCTCCCACGCGGAAGCGCTTCGCTCGGATCCGCGCGACGCACGCGAAGACGGCGCAAACGAAAACGAGGCACGTGAGAACCAGCGACTTTGCCTCCGCGCTCCTATTTTCGCGGCATGTGCCTCTTGCAACCCATACGCCCGCGACCCTGTGCGCGCCTCCACATGCTCAGCTTCCGCGTGCCCTGCTTCCGCCTGCTCGCTGCGCGAGGGCGCGCATCTACGGTGACAATGGCATCATGGATGGCGGCTGCGGTAGGGTTGCTCGCGATCCTCGGGGGCGTCGCGGCGGTCGCCCAGCCCACGCCGCTAGCACAGTCTATGCTGCCAGAGAACGCCGCCGCGCGCACCGGAGCTTCCATTGACTTGCCCCCCGGCTTCTACCGCGAGAACGCAGCCTCGGGGGCCTTCTTCGACACGCCCGTTGACCTGGCGTTCGCGCCGGACGGGCGGCTGTTTGTCGCGGAGAAGGCGGGGCGGGTGTTCGTCGTCGAGAACGGCGTGAAGCTCGACACGCCGTTCCTCGATCTGAGCGCCGAGGTGCTCGACCACCACGACCGCGGCCTGCTCGGGCTGGCGCTGGACCCGGCGTTTGCCCAGAACGGCTACGTCTACCTCGTCTACGTCGTCGACCCGGCGGGTGGCACCGGGGTGGGCGAGGACGCCGAGCGCTTCGACGCGTTCGCGCGGGTGACGCGCTACACCGGCTCGGCCGCTGACCCCAACCGCGCCGATCCCGCCACGCGCCGCGTGCTCCTCGGCGACACCTTCGAGGCAGGCATCCCCGCGTGCTTCCTCTCGCACACCATCGGCACGGTCGCCTTTGGGTCGGACGGGACGCTGCTCGTGGGCACGGGCGACGCGGCGTCGTATCAGGAGCCGGACACCGGAGGGCTCTACCCGGAGTGCTTCGGCGCGGGGCGCTTTGCCGCAACCGAAGACCTCGGTGCCTACCGGTCGCAGCACCTCGGCAGCCTCGCGGGCAAGATTCTCCGCCTCGACCCGGCAACGGGCCTCGGGCTGCCCTCGAACCCGTTCTGGACGGGCGACGGCACCGACCCGGCTTCGAAGGTGTGGGCCTACGGCCTGCGCAACCCGTTCCGCTTCGCCGTGGAGACGGGCACCGGCAGCGCCGACCCGGCCGAGGCCAACCCCGGCACCCTCCACATCGGCGATGTGGGGTGGTACGAGTGGGAGGAGCTCAACGTGGCGCGCGGCGGTGAGAACTTCGGCTGGCCGTGCTACGAGGGGCCGGAGCGCCACAGCTGGTACGAGCAGCTGGCGGCGCCGCCGGGAATCGTCTGCACGGAGGTGAGCCAGACCGCGCCCGCGGCGCAGTGGAGCCACCGGGACCCCGCCCTCTCGTCGCTGCCCAACCTGGAGAGCCGCTCGATCATCGGTGGCGCGATCTACGAGGGCAGCGCGT
>JBCDFF010000398.1:0-4046 GCA_039178415.1 Bacteroidota bacterium | reverse complement strand
TGGCCTTCAGGGCCGGCTTTCGGTCGTGTGCGGGTGTGAACGTGTGAAGGTGTTGCCTCCTGTCCACGCGTTCCTACGTCCACACCGCCAACCCCCGATTCCGCAAGCGGAGTTGGTACCACTCCTCCCTTTGGCTTACCGCCCCGACCCATGGCCTCGGTCCCCCCGCCGCCCGATTCTTCCCCGGCTGACTCTGACTCGCCCTCCATCGAAGAGCGCCTGGCGCGCCTGGAGAACCGGGTCGACCGGCTGGTCGATGTGGTGAAGGAGTTGCACGCCCGCCAGGAAGGGCGGCGTCAGGAGGGACGGCGGCCGGAGCGTCGCACCTCGGAGCGTGAGCGTTTGGAACGGCAGCGCGCTGAGCGGCGGCGTGCGGAGCGCCGTGAGGTAGAGCGTCTGCGTGAGGACATTGCGCGCCCGGCCACAGCGGGTGCGCGCGGCGCCGACCCGTCGCTGATCGACGAGGCGCGCGAGCGCGCGTCGTTTGTGTTTCGGAGCGAGGACTGGCTCAACCGGCTCGGGATTGCGCTGCTGCTGATCGGGCTGGCGTTCCTCTTCCGCTACAGCATCGAGCAGGGCTGGGTGGGACCGCTGGTCCGCGTAGGCTTCGGCGTCGCGCTTGGTGCGGGGCTGATCGGGCTCGGCCTGCGGCTGCGACCCAAGCGGCTGCGCTACGGCCAGGCGCTCATGGGCGGCGGCCTCGCCGTGCTCTACACGACGCTCTTCGCCGCCTTCCAACTCTACGAACTGCTGAGCTACCCCGTCGCCTTTGGGGCGATGCTCGGCGTGACGGCGCTCGGCTTCGTCCTCGCGCACCGCTGCGGCGACGTGCTCGCCGCCGTCGTAGCGACGCAGGGCGGGCTGAGCACGCCGTTCCTGCTCTACACCGGCGACGGCGACATCGCCGCGCTCGTGGGCTACACGGCCGTGCTGCTGACGTGCGCCTTCGCGCTCTTTGCGCTGCGCGGCTGGCGGACGCTCCTCGCCACGGCCGTCGTAGGCGGCTGGCTCGTGCTCGGGAGCGCCCGCGCGGAGCTAATCGACCTCTTCGTGGAGCAGCCGCGCACCTTCGACCACACCGTCGTGCTGGCCGGTGCCGTCTACGCGGGGCTGCTCTTCTGGGCGGTGCCGCTGTGGCGCGCCGTCCAGCACCACCAGGCACCGGAGCGCTGGCCGCGCCCGCCGCTCACGTGGTTCCGTGGCAATGCGTGGGCCGAGGAGCCGGTGCGGCTGCTCGCCGTGCTTGTGCCCCTCGTGACGTGGGTCTTCATCGCCGACTTGTTCGAGGCGTCTGAAGTGGTGTCCGGCCTGCTGCTGCTCGCCGTTGGCGCAGGCTGGGCGGCAACGATGCTGTGGCTGCGGCGGCTCGGCCTGCCCGGCCTCGCGTCGGCGCACGGCGTGGCGGCGGCGCTGCTCGCGTCCATCGCCGCGGTCTACCTCGGGGACGGCCTGGGCCACGAGGAGGCCCTCGGCCTCGGCTTCTTCACCCTGGTGATGGCGGGGACGCACGTCGCCGCTCGGCACCTTGACGACCTCGGCCTCCGGATCACAGGCTACGGCCTCGCCACACTGGTGGTGCTGCTCCTCGTGATACGCATTGGAGACGGGGGAGGCACGATGCTGTTCATTTCGCAGTGGTCCGACCTCGTTGAGCTAGCCGACCTCGTAGCGCTCGCACTCCTCGGCGCAGCGGCAGCCACGCTCGCGAGTGGCCGCATACAGACGGTCTACCTCCTGGCGACGTACGTCCTCGCGCTCGGCTGGCTCTGGCGCGAGCTCGAAGCCCTTGACAACGGGCAGGCGCTCGTGAGCGTGGCGTGGGGGGCCGTGGCCATCGGGATGCTCGCGCTCGGCTGGCAGCGCCGCAGCGAGTTCGTCCGCCGCGTCGGCCTGGCGACGCTGCTCGTGGTCGTCGGCAAGCTGTTCGTCGTAGACCTCGCCGAGCTCGACGCCATCTGGCGCATCCTGCTCTTCCTCGGCTTCGGCGCGCTGCTCATGCTCATCAGCTACCTCGTCCCGAGCCTCTGGCGCAGCGACGAGAGCGACGGCGACCAACCCAAGCCGACGGCAAGCCCAGAAACCGGGGTGGACGCGGCAGAATGAGGCGGGCGGCGGGCCGCGTTGGATACGATCTTCCTCGCATCGCGTCCTCGTTTCTCCGCCTCGCCGTCTCCTACCCCATGCTCCCCGAACCCCGCGTCGCCACCTGGAACGGCCTCGACATTGTGACGGAGGGCAGCGGCATCTCGGTGCCGCTCTCCGAGCACGTCAACCTGCTCGGCGCGCTGCTCGGGCACGTCGTCCGCGAGCGGCACGGGCCGGATACGCTCGCGCTCGTCGAGCGGCTGCGCATGGCCTGCCGCGACGCGTTCGAAGCGGGCCAGGCCGCTGATGTAGAGGACGGCTACGACGCCGTCGCCGACGAACTGCGCCACCTCTCGCTCGACGACCTGCTCATCGTCCTGCGGGCGTTCACGGCGTTCTTTCACCTCGTCAACAAGGCCGAACAGCTCGAGATCATCCGCATCAATCGCGAGCGGGCGCACGAGTCAAGGCCCGGCAGTCTCCGGCCGGAGTCGATCCGCAACGCCATCGAAGGGCTGCACGGCGAGGGCAAGTCGCTCGGCGAGGTGCTCGACCTCCTCGGCGACCTCGACATCCAGCCGACGCTGACCGCGCACCCGACCGAGGCGCGCCGCCGCTCGATCCTGATGCGCCAGCAGGCTGTCTCGAAGCGCCTCGACGCGCTCCGCAACCCCGCCACGACCCCGTCGGAGCGCGACGAACTCATCGCCGAGATCGCGGGCGACATCACGATCCTGCTCACCACCGACGAGGTCCGCGCCGAGCGGATGACCGTGCAGGACGAGGTGCTCCAGGGCATCTACTTCGCGGCGTACTCGATCTGGAAGACCGTCCCGCGCATCCACCGCGACGCCCAGGCCGCGCTGCGGTTGTACTACGGCGATGACCTCGGCGAGACCACGCCCGAGCTGCCGGCCTTCCTCCGCTACCGCTCGTGGATCGGCGGCGACCGCGACGGCAACCCGCGCGTCACGCCCGAAGTGACCGCCTGGACGCTGCGTGAGCTTCGCAACGAGGCGCTGCGCCTCTACGGCACCGCCCTCAACGAGCTGCGTCTGCAGCTCTCCGTCTCGACGGAGTACGTCGACGTGCCAACGGCGCTCTACGAGAGCATCCGCGCCGACGCGGCCACGATCCCGCTGCCCGAGCGGCGGCGGCGGCAATACCAGCACGAGCCGTTCCGCCTCAAGCTCTTCTACATGCGGGAAAAAGTCGCTGCGCTGCGGGCGTTCGACCCGGAGAGCAACGACACGCCGCCCTACTCGTCCGCCGCCTTCATCGAGGACCTAGAGACGCTGCGCGACGCGCTCATCGCGGGCGGCTTGCGCCGGTTGGCCGAGCGCGGGCTCCTCGCCGAGGTGCTCATCCAGGCGCGGACGTTCGGCTTCCACCTCATGACCGTCGACGTGCGCCAGCACAGCCGCGTCCACGAGGCGGCCGTCACCGACCTGCTCCGGATGGGCGGCGTGGCGGACGACTACGCCGCGCTCGACGAGGACGCGAAGGTGGCGGTGCTCACCGCCGAACTCGAGAACCCGCGCCCGCTCGTCCCGCGCGCCGCGCCGCTCCCGGAAGACACGCAGCGGCTCCTCGACGTGTTCGAGGTCATGCGCCGCGCCATCGAGCGTGAGCCTGCGAGCATCGGCAGCTACATCGTCTCGATGACGAGCGACGTGAGCGACGTGCTCGAAGTGCTGCTGCTCGCCAAGGAAACCGGCCTGTGGCGGCTCTGCGACAACGGCACCGTCGAGAGCCCCATCGACGCCGTCCCGCTCTTCGAAACCGTCGCCGACCTCGACGCCGCCGAGGACCGGCTGGCGGCGCTCTACACGCACCCGATCTACCAGAAGCACATCCAGGCACGCGGCGACGCGACCCCCGGCGGGCACGGACAGCCGTTCCAGGAGGTCATGCTCGGCTACTCCGACTCCAACAAGGACGGTGGCTACTGGATGGCGAAC
>JBCDFF010000397.1:0-4060 GCA_039178415.1 Bacteroidota bacterium | reverse complement strand
GTTCTCCCATACTCCCGTTCTCCCATACTCCCGTTCTCCCATACTCCCGTTCTCCCATACTCCCGTTCTCCCATACTCCCGTTCTCCCACACCCCGCGCAGTCGTAATCTCGTGCACCCTCCCCTCACCAACGCCTGCCCCGTGCGCGCCGATCTCCACACCCACACCACTGCGTCCGACGGGCGACTCTCCCCGCCGGGCCTCGTCGAGAAGGCGGCGCTGCGCGGGATCGAGCGGCTCTCAATCACGGACCACGACACCGTGGCGGCCTACCCGCTCGCGCGGATTGCAGCGCAGCGGCTGGGCGTGGCGCTACTGCCCGGCGTCGAGCTGTCGGTGCAGGTCGGCGACCGCGACATCCACCTGCTCGCCTACGGGTTCGACCTCGCTGACCCGGCGCTCGCGTCTGCCCTGGAGGCGTATCGGCAGAAGCGCGTCGAGCGGGCCGAGGCCATCGTGGACCGCCTCGAAGGGCTGGGCCACCGGCTACGGCTGGAGCGCGTGCACTACCACGCCAAGGGCGAGGTCGTCGGGCGGCCGCACGTCGCCAAGGCGATGCTCGAAGCGGGCATCGTGTCCACGTTCGGCGAGGCGTTCGACCGCTTCCTTGGCACGGCGGCCCCGGCCTACGTCGCCAAGACCGACCAGCCCGCCTCGGAGATGATCGCGCTCGTCCACGCGGCGGGCGGCGTGACGGTCCTCGCCCACCCCGGCATCGCGCTCGACGAGACCATCGCCGCGATGCTCGTGGCCGACGGCCTCGATGGTGTGGAGGTGGTGCACCCCGCGCACGACCCGATGGCGGAGCGCCGTTGGGCTGCCTTCGCCGCGCGCCATGACCTTCTCACGACGGGCGGCTCGGACTACCACGGCTTCGGCACCTTCGAGGACGACAGCTTCGGCCGCTACGCCCCCGACCCCGCCTGGGTCGCCCGCCTCCTCGACGCCGTGCAGTTCCCCGACGTGAGCCCGTAGGCGACGCCGGGCCCGTTGGGCTCACTCATCGTCCTGAAGCGTGACCCCGGTAGCGACGGCCGCGATGGGGTGGTCGAGGTTGTCGTCCTCGTAGCCGAGCGCGGCGTAGGCCAGGTCGGCATCGTCCAGCCGTGCCATCGCCTGTGCCTCGGTGCCGCCTTCGATGTCCATGATCTCTTGCGCCAACGCTGCCGGATCCAGGTCGAAGGCGCGGAGCAGATCGGCGAAGGTCTCGGCCCGCACGCACGCCGCGCCGTCGTAGTGGAGTGTGGTCCCCTCGAAGTCGACGCTGCCGCTCATGGTGGAAAACGCTCCGCCGCGCACGCGGTAGCCGGAGCCCCCGTGGTTGCGCATCTTCGTGCCGTGGGGGTAGTCTTCGGGCCACAGCATTTCGAGCCGCTGGAAGAGCCGGTCGCCGTCGCGCTCGCCGAGCCAAAGGACGTAGGTGCCGTGGCTGGGCGTGCAGGCGTAGAGCCCGGCGAAGGGGTCGTCCGCTGCCGGAGCAGGCGGGTAAGCGGGGGCCACGACGAGCGAGGCGAGGAGGAGCAGCATGTTGGCGAGCATGGAGCTAGCGGGTGGTTGTGATCGGATAGACGAATGCGCGGTTGAGACCCTCGATGAACGCGTCCGGGGGCGTGCCCTCGCGGACCTGAGCGCCGACAGGGACGAAGCGCCCGTCGCGGATGTCGAAGGTGGCCGTCTGCGTGAAGGCACCGCCGTTGTAGGCGTCGGCGTTGACGACGCGGCGCACCTCGTAGGTGCCGTCGGAGAAGTCGTCGCGGCGGAGGACCGCGTTGCCGTCGGTGTGATGCGTCTGGACGCGCTGGAACTGCTGCGTCCGCAGCGCACGGCTCTCGGTGGCCTGGTCCGACGTGACCGTGCGCGCGATTAGGCGGCCGTCGCGGCGCAGCTCCCAGCGGACCTGCTCGTAGCTCACCCTCTCGCGCTCGGGGTCGAGCACCTGCGTGAAGTAGTTCCACTCGAAGACGGGCTCGCGGACCGTGTCGGTGCCCTCGAACTGGGCGAAGCCGACGGTCTGCCAGGGGCCAAGGAGCGCGTAGCGCGGCGGCGTGTCGGCATACGGGTCGTCGGACTCGATGCGTTCGACGCGGAACGGAAAGCGGGTGACGACCTCGTCGTTTTGCTCGATTTCGAGCACGTAGTCGCCGGAGGCATCGAAGACGGGCGGCTCGCTCTTGTCGCGCCCGAAGAAGCCGCCGATGCCCCCGCTGCTCGGGGCCTCGATGAAGCGTGTGGCCGTGCGGGTGCCGTCGCGCTGGGCCTGGTAGGCGCGGCTCCAGACCGTATCGCCGGTGCCGTCGCGGAGGACGGCCTGCGCGCGGTCAGCCTGCGAGAACGCGATGACGAAGTTGGGCAGCTGGAACCGCCCGTCCTCGTCGTCCACGTCGAGGAACTCCAGCAACTCGGGATAGACGACGGCCGGGGCTGGGTCCTGAGCACGCGCGGGGACGGCGACGAGGAGGATCAACAGGGCGAGGAAAAGACAGCGTGGCATAGCAGATAGGGCGCGGACAGGGCGCGGATAGGGCAGCATCGAACGGCTGCGCAACCTATCGGCGCGCCTGCTGCTTCTCCCTGGGCCAAACGATGCAATCCCACCGGGCCAAATGGTGGAATCTGCCCTGCCGACTACGCCGGGAGTGCCTGCCGCAGCCACCGTAGCCAGTTGCCGCCGAGGAACCCGTCGCGCGCCGCCTCAGGCACGGCGTCGCCGAGCTTCGCGAAGTCGGCCCCGCGCTCGATGCCGAAGGGCGTCTCCTGCTTGCCGAAGCCGCCGTCGAAGTCGCTCCCGATGCCGAGGTGATCCCAGCCGATGCGTCCGGCGAGGTGAGTGGCCTGCGCGCGTACGTCGTCCAGCGTGACGCGCTCCTCGGGGTCGGTCAGCCCCACCCCGTGCTTCACGAACGGGTTGCCGAGCACCACGCCCACCACGGCGTCCCGCTCCGCGAGCGCGTCGAGCATGGCGTCGGTGAGATGGCGGTCGGTCGGGACGAGCGCGGCGGCGTTGCTGTGGCTCGCGCAGACGTGTGTGGGATTCTGATCGAGCGCGTCCCAGACGGCGTCGTGGGCGAGGTGGCTCACGTCGAGCGCCACACCCGCCTCGTTCATCGCGCGGACGAGGTCGCGGCCCATCTCCGTGAGCGGGCCAGGGGCGAAGGTGCCGCCGGCGTACCGCGTCCGCTGCCACGCCGGGCCGACGAGCCGGACGCCGCGCTCGACCCACCACGGCAGTTCGTCGGGCGTGCGGATCGGGTCGGCCCCCTCCACGAGCAGCACCACGCCGGTCGTGCGGTCGCCGTCCGCCCACGCGGCTTCGTGCGCGGCGAGGTCGGCCTGCGAACGGAGGAGGCGCAGCCAGCCATCGTCCTCCCACTGGCGGTAGAGGTCGAGCTGTGCGACGCCGAACGCGTGCGCCTCGTCGGGGGTGGTGTAGCTGAGCCGCGCCTGCTTCGCCGTGAGCCGCCGGGTGCGGCCCCAGCGGTCCTTCTGGCGTACGAAGTCGCGGCGGAGCGTGAAGATGGTTCCGAAGACGATGCCGACCCCCGCCTCCTGAAGTTCGGGCAGCGTGACCATCACCTCCTGCACCGTCTTCGCCTCGGCGGCGCGCAGAGCGGGCACAGTCCGCGTCAGGTCCCGCCCGTGCGCAACGACGTTGAAGGCGAGGTCGAGGTGGGCGTCGATGAACATGCGTGGGGGCTGTCGGCGTTCGGCTATTCGGAAAACGTCTCGCTCATGTCATCCTGAGCGTAGGTCCGCAGGACCGAAGTCGAAGAGCTTGCCCTCGCGAACGCGGGGGATCTGCGGGTCAGCGTTTAAGCCCAGGCCAGGGTATCGAGATAGACAGAGATCCTTCGACTCCGCCGTTCCGGCTCCGCTCAGGATGACACCAAAGAAAACTCGAGTCAGTCGTGGACGAAGTGCGCTATTCTGCGGGTCCCAGCAAGAAGTCCATCGCGAAGTGGAGGCGGTCGCGCCAGGCGATCTCGGAGTGGCCCGCGCCCTGGTCCTCGACGTAGCAGAAGTCGTGGTGGCGGCGGTAGCCCTTCGACAGGATCAACTCGCG
>JBCDFF010000396.1:0-4069 GCA_039178415.1 Bacteroidota bacterium | reverse complement strand
CGCGCTCAAGTGGGACCAGGCGCTGCGCTACGCCCGCCGCATCCTCCGCGACTCCTATCCCGACGACGTCGAGGTCTACCTCGTCGCCATCGAGAACACGCGACTCGATGCGCCGATGAGCGCGGACGTCGAGGCCGCCCTAGACCGCGTCGTCGAGGCGCTCGCGGACGAGTTGGAGCTAGCCGACGTCGTCCATGACTGAGGTCGTCTCCGATGTCCCGGACCTCGGCGTCCCGCACGTCGAGCAGCGCGGGTACCACCTGTGGCTCGACGCCGCCACCGTCGCGCGCTGGTTCGGCGACGCCGCGTCGGCGCTCGTGCTCTACAACGGCGGCAGCCGCAAGCTCTGGGTCGCCCCGGCGACCGACGACCACACGCTCAGCAAGTTTTCCACGACCCACCAACTGCTCCTCAAGCACCGCACGGCGGCGGGCGACCGCACGCTGGCGCTGCATGAGGTGCTCATCGACCACCAACTGCCCCCCCAAACCCGCACCTTCAACGCCTCCTGGAACGCCCTCGTGGGCTGCATTGAGGTGACGCTGTAGCTGTCGCACCGCCTGACGCCGACGGGGTTCGCCTCGTCTCCTGTTCGACGACCGCCGCTGCTTCCGCGTCACCTTTTTTGCATCCCCGCCGAACAAATCGTCCAAAACGTCTGTCAGACCGCGTGCATTTCCCACGCTTGCACGTCTCCCGATGGACACCTCGATCTGCCACGGCACGCAGGGCACCGCCCGCGATCTCGCCTACATGGACCGCGACAGCGACTGGCTCCGAGACTCTGAAGTGATGGTAGACATCCGCCCCGAGAAGGGCCGGTTCGTCATCTACCTCGTCTTCGTCTCGGTCCACGACCCGAGCAAGGTCCTCCGGCGACGGATCACCGAGGCGCGTTCCGAGCGCGAGGCGCATCTGAAGGCGCGGCTGTACCAGCGCACGGCCCAGAAGGACCCGCGCGGTACGCTTCGCGTCCGACCCGATGCCGCTTTCCGTCCATCTAGGAACTGACCACACGACCGACTTCGAGCGCCTCGTCGCCGCCCGCGATGGGCTGGCGGAGGTGCTCGCCCGCACCGACGATGCCACAGCTGCTGATCTCCTCGTCGGCGACGCAGGCATCGTGCTCGCGCTGCCGTGGGACGACGCCCGCCCGCCGTACCGCTTCCCGGCGCTACCGCTGAGCGAAGCCGGGTTGCTCGCCGCGTGCAACGTGGCGCTGGGCGACTACGAGACAGCGCACCAGCACCTCGCCACGCAGCCTGACATCGCGCCGGAACTGCTGGCGGAGATCGTCCTGGCGCACCACGTCGCCTACGGCCAGCCCGTGGATGCGACGATGGAGGCCGTGCTGCGCGTGCCAAGCGACGACGCAGCGGAGCGCGGGCGACAGGCGCACAACCGTGCTGTGGTCCTGCACTACACGCACGCCGACCGCGAGGACGCCGAAGCCGCGTATGCCCTGGCCGCCGCCGCGATCCAGTCGCCAGAGGCCCGCGCGTTTACAGCCAAGCACTACGCCACCTTCCTCCTCGACGGCGACGCTGCACCGCTCGCCGAGCAGGTCGTCACGAAGACACTCGCCGGTGTGACGGACAATGTCGTCTGCGACGCCCTGAACGAGACCCTGAGCCAGGCGCTCCTAGCGCAGGTCGCACCGCCCTACGACGCCGACCTCCTGGCGCGCCTCAAGCCGCTCCTCTGGGCGCAGGTCGAGCGCCACGAAGCCGCGGACCGCCCCGTCGCGCTCGCGATGCGGCTTACGGACGCCGCGCTCGTCGCGCAGGTGGAAGGCAGCTTCGCCGAGGCCGTCGGCTACGCGCGCCGCGCCATCGCCGCGGTCGAATACGAGGACGTGCCGAGTGTCTGGGCGCAGGCGTTCATGCGCAAGGGTTCGGTGCTCCACGCGTGGGCCGAGGCGGGCCATCCGCAGTTCTACAAGCCCGCGTCCGAAGCCTACCAGCAGGCGCTGAAGGTCTTCACCCGCGACACGGCCCCCGCTACGTTCGCCGAGATCCACCACGAGCTCGGCATCCTCTACGCCGAGATGCCGGGGCCAAAGGGCAAGCGCGAACTCGTGCAGGCGCTCTCGGTGCAGTCGTTCCGCCAGGCGCTGGCCTTCTTCGCGAAGGAGACGCACCCGTACGTCCACGCTCGGATCTGCCACAACTACGGCAGCGCGTTTCTGAAGTACCCGACCGCACACGACGGCTGGAATTACGAGCGCGCCGCGCACTTCCTTCGCGAGGCGCTGGCGCTGCGCCCTGCCGACCACCACCCGACGGAGCGTGCGCTGACGTTGCTCAACCTCCTCGAAGCGTCGTGGCACCTGCCGGGCACCGAGGGCACCCTCGACGCGCGCCGCCTCGCGGAGATGCGCGGGTGGGCCGACGAGGTGCACCTCCTCACGGACGACGCCGACCTCCGCGCCACGGCCACCGAGCACCGTGCCCACCTCGACCGCCTCGTGGCTGGTGCCACGGGCGATGGTGCTGTAGACGAGGCTGTTGTGGAGGCAACTCCCCCCGCTTCGTTCCCCATGAAGGGTCACGAAGCTGTCCCCTTCGTTCGCGAGGGGGACAGTCCGAGGAGCGACCAAAGGGAGACGACGCAGGACGGGGGGAGCAGTGCTCACGCCACGACCTCCGAGGTGCGCCATGCATGAAGTCTCCCTCGTCCGCAGCGTCATCGCCTCGCTCGACGACGCCCTCGATGCTGAGGAGCGCGCGGCGCTCGAAGAGATCCGCCTCAAGGTCGGCACGCTCTCCGGCGTCGAGCCGATGCTGCTGGAGACGGCCTACGGGTTCGTCGTCCAGGGGACGCCCTACGACGGCGTGCGGCTCGCCATCACCTCGGTCCCGGCGCGCGTGCGCTGCGGAAGCTGCACGACCGAGTTCACGCCGGTCCGCCAGCGCTTCGTGTGCCCCGTGTGCGACACGCCCTCGAACGATTTACTGGCAGGCGACGAGTTGCTGATTGAGCAGGTCGTCCTCAAAGACGCGATTCCCGAATAAAGCCATGCATCAAGCCAGAGGATCTGTTGCGTGTTTCGTGTTGCGTCAGGGAGAGACCAAACACGCAACACGGAATACGCAACACGTCCAGCGTTCGAACTCACACAACCGATAGAAGCCCCACAATCCCATGCCTCAGCGTACGATCAACACAGCCCCGCGCGGCAACGTCTGCGTGCAGGACGTCAACGTCAACTTGCTCAAAGCCAATGACTTCGTTGCCGATCTGATTCGGCGGCGCGCGGCGGCGCAGGGCACCTACGTCGTCAACCTGTGCTCGTCGCCGGGCAGCGGAAAGACGACGCTCCTCGAAAAGACTGCCGAGCGGCTCAAGGACCGCATCTCGATGGCCGTCCTTGTCGGCGACCTGGAGACGGAGCGGGACGCGGAGCGGCTGCGCAAGCACGGCATCCCCGCGTTCCAGATCGTCACCGGCGGCATCTGCCACCTCGAAGCGCAGATGGTGCTCCAGGCCCTCGACTCGCTCGACGCGGACGACACGTTCGACCTCGCGGGCGTTGACCTGCTCGTGATCGAGAACGTCGGCAACCTCGTCTGCCCAGCGTCCTACGACCTCGGCGAGGACCTCCGCGCGACGCTCATCGCCACGACCGAGGGCGACGACAAGCCGAAGAAGTACCCCCGGATGTTCCTCACGAGCGACCTCATGGTCGTCACGAAGACCGACCTGCTGCCGTACCTCCCGTTCTCGGTCGAGGCGGTCGCGAAGGACGCGCGCGAGGTCAACCACGACCTTGATGTGCTCGAAGTGGCGTCGATCTCCGACGAGGGCGTCGATGCCTGGTGCGACTACCTCTTCACGCGTATCGAGGCGAAGCGGGCCGCGCTCGCCGAGGCAGCGCTGACCGAGGCCGCCTAGCCTGTGCGCACGGAGCAGCACCATATCGAAGGCCAGGTCCAGGGCGTCGGCTTCCGGCCGCACGTCTGGCGGCTCGCGCACCAGCACGGGCTGACGGGCTGGGTGCGCAACGGCACCGACGGCGTCCGCATTGCCGTGCAGGGCGACGTGCGCGCGCTGGACGCATTCGCCGAGG
>JBCDFF010000395.1:0-4077 GCA_039178415.1 Bacteroidota bacterium | reverse complement strand
CCCGCGTCTTCGAGCCGGGTTATCCCGCGCACTTCGGATAGGCACTGAATCGCCAGCGGAATCTCAGGCAGCGCTGTCTTACCATCCCACTCGTCCAAGTTGGTTCGTGTCGCTAGGTGTTCGACAATCTGCCCCACGAACGGCTCGTCGATCTGGCCGCAGATGAGTCGCAGCACCTCGCGCCACTCGTCGTCACGGTAGTGCTCCTCGAACAGCGCCAGCAGGCCGTCGGTATCGAGCGTCCTCGCCTTGTTGAACTGGTGCACGAAATCGGCGGCGCAGAAGTACTCCAAGAAGGTGCGGTGCACAAAGGCGTAGCTGTCCGCTCCGACGAAGCAAAGGATGAAGTTGCGCTGCCGCAGGTGCTCCACGACGGCGCGCGCGGCGGCCCGAGCTTGGGGGAAGTGCAGTTCGTCCCGCAGGTACGTCTCGATCAGGCCCATGAGCGTCACGCTGTCGATCAGGTTGCCCTTCAGGCCGCCGGGCCCCGCCTGCATGTGTGCGGCAATGCGGCGCAGAATCTCGGTCTTCTCCCGCAGCCCGATCTCGTCGCTCATCCCCGGAAAGCCTCGGAGCGCGCGTTCGGTATCCCACTGGTGCAGCAGCACGCGTGACGCTTGGCCGTAGAGGTCGGCGCGGTCCCGGGGGAGCTCCTGGTGGCGGTTGAGAATCGCCATCATGGTCAAGAGGAGCGGGTTGCCCGCCAGCATGGCGATGGACTTGGAGTCCCGGATCGCCTTCTGCAAGCGGTCGCGCTTCGGCGCTGCCAGCGCGGGATCGTCGAAGGTGACCTCGTGCCAGCGATCCACGAAGCCCTCGACCTGCGCGGCGTCCAGGTCCTGCAGCATGAAGTGCTGGAACTCGGCCTCGCGCAGCCGCTGCGCCTGATAGCCCACTACGCGTGACGTGACCACGACGGGCACCGTGGTGAACCGGCTGCAGAACCGCTGGATGTCGTTGACCACCAACGTGCGTGCCGCCACGTCGAAGATCTCGTCCAGCCCATCGAGCAGCACCATCACACGCCCGGGCTGGTCGAGCAACCGAGCGAGCAAACCCGGCCGCCAGCTGTACGGGAGCGGGCCCTCCTCCAGGTACCGGACCAGGTCTCGCTGACCATCGCACGACCAGCGAGCGTAGGCCCCCAACTCGATCACCAACGGAATCGGCTGCAGGTCCCGCACGGTCGGCTCGGCGATGCTCGCCCAGCGCAGCGCCAGGTAGCGCATCAGCGACGACTTGCCGGAACCAGGATCGCCCAGGATGACCAGCTTCCGCCCCTTCCCGGCCCCCTTGGCGCGTACGGCCTCATCTACCACATCCAGGACGGGACGGAGCGGTTGGCTGAAGTAGGCCTGCCGCAGCTGATCCGCCTGCTGCATGGCTTCCTCTAGCTCCTCCTCGGTGAACTCGCCCGCGTCCAGCATGCGCCGCTGGTGCTCCTTCGGAATTTCCAGCAGGCGCGGGTTGTACTGGTGGCATTCTCGCACGGACTGGGGCACGAAGACGCTCCACAACCGGACAGCGGTGTGCGACACGGCCGTCGTGTCGAGCATCTCGAAATTGAGGTTGCCGAACCGCTTCTGCAACGCGGCCTGATACGGCCCCGCCTCGAAGTCGGCAGGCAGAGCCACCGCGCCGTTGGTAGCGGCCGCCTGCGCTGCCGTGTGCCCCTCCGCGTACACGACCCAGGGGCGCGCGGGGTCGGAGAGCCATCGGTTGAGGTCGCGCGCGAAGACCTCGGCGAACGCTGTAGGCCCCGGATACTCGGCGTAGAAGACGGGGTTGTCGAGGTCCTGCATCCGCTTACGGAAGGCTCGGACTTTGCGCCACTGAGCCAAGGCTGCGTCCGCTTCGTCTGGGTCGGGCGGCAGTGTCAGCGCGTCCACGTTGCGGAAGAACCACTTGATCTCGGGGAAGCCCGACGCCTCGTGGCTCGCCATGGCCCAGTTGAACTCCTCCTCGGTCCCCGACTCCGCCTTGCCCGTCGGCGAGCCGAACCGCTGGCCCATGATGCCAATGACCAACGCCAGCGAGTCCCGGTACTTCTCCAGCGTTTGCTGGGTGATCAGCTCTTGGGGCCGCCCCACGCCCGTGGACGCGTAGTTCTCCCAGTCCACCACCTCGAACCGGGCGTTCCAAATGTGGGCGGTGTGGCGGTTAAAGTCGTCGAAGAACGTCCGGACGCGCTGCCGTTCCGTGTCCACGTCCCCAGGCGACGCCAGGAACACGTGATACTGATGGACGGCGGTTGGGGTCAGTTTCATCGCAAGAGGGCCGTGTGTCACACCAAATTCGCGTTAGGACGCAATATAGCATGCCGGTGAGACGCTGCACGACGAACTCGAACGACGCGACCCTGGAAACCTCGGGCTACACCGTGCACCGCGCGATGGCGTCGCGGAGGGAGGCGAGCGGGTCGTCGGCGGTGGGGATGAACTCCTGGGCGAGGTAGCCTTCGAAGCCGATCTCGGCGAGCGTCCGGGCGATGGCGGGGTAGAACAGCTCCTGCGTCTCGTCGATCTCGTTGCGCCCCGGCACGCCCGCCGTGTGGACGTGGGCGATGTAGGGCGCGTAGTCGCGCAGCGTGCGGATCACGTCGCCCTCCATGATCTGCATGTGGTAGACGTCGTAGAGCAACCGGAAGCGGTCGCTGCCGACGAGGTCCACGAGCGCCGCGCCCCACCGCGTCGAGTCGGCCTGGTAGTCGGGGTGGTCGACTTTCGAGTTGAAGAGCTCCATGCAGACCGTCACGCCGAGGCGTTCTGCGACGGGCATGAGTTGCCGCAGGCCGACGGCGCAGTTGGCGAGGCCTTCCTCGTCGGAGAGGCCGACGCGGTTGCCGGAGAAGCAGATCAGGTTGGGCAGCCCGGCCGCGGCGACGGCTTCGAGGCGCGCTTCGTAGGCGGGCAGCAGCCAGTCGTGGTGGGCGCGGCGGTTCCAGCCCCATTCGAGCACGTTCGCCCCGTCCGCGACTTCGGCGGGCGGACGCGGCGGGTTCGGCATCGCGCACGTCAGCCCGTGCCCCTGCACGGTCGGCCAGTCCTCGGGGTCGAGCAGTTCGACGGAGGCGATGCCCATCGTCTTCGCCGCCCGCGCGAGGTCGTCGACGGAGAGGTCGCCGTAGCACCACCGGCAGACGGAGTGCTGGAACGGCATCGGCGATGCCTTGGACACCGCGACCTCAGCGGACGCCGCTTCCGCGTTGGGGCTGAGCGCGAGCCCGGCTCCCGCTGCGAGGCCCGTCCGGACGAAGTCGCGTCGCTGCATACGGGTCGAAGGTCGAAGGTCGAAGGTCGAAGGTCGAAGGTCGAAGGTCGAAGGTCGAAGAAGCAAATCGGCTTCCCAGGCGCACCCAAACGAATTCGCCGCGTCTGCCCCCCCTATTCGCCAGTCGCTGATCCCTATTCGCTTCGCCAGTCGCTGATCCCTATTCGCTACCCTTGCTCGAACACGTCCTTCGCGGGTAGCTCCCAGCCGGCGCGGTAGGGGCGGCGGAGTTGGGCGTCGGCGGCGGGCGCGTTGGTGATGCGCATGGCGTCGGCGTCGTAGAGGACCGGCTTCTCGTCATACATCGCGGCGACGCCGAGGAGCATCGTCTCGGTCAGCGGCGCGGCGTAGCTGAAGGGGCACGACACCGGCTCCTCACCGTGGATCGCACGCACCCAGTTCTGCTCGTGCGCGCCCATGCTGCCTTCGATGCGCGGCAGCGAGACCGGCACGGCCTCGGCCTCGGCCTGGAGCGCACCGTGGTTGCCGTCGTCGGCCAACAGGCGCGGGTTGCGCCCGTAGGTGTCGTAGACCAGCTTACCGCGCTCGCCGACGAAGATGCCGCCGCCGTCGGGATTGAGCGCGAAGTCGGAGGGGGCTCCAGCGGGCGTAGGCGGACGCAGGCCACCGTCGTACCACGTAAATGTCAGATCGCCGCCCTCCGGATGGTCGAAGACGTAGGTCGTCATCGAGGCGACGGGGTAGGTCACGGGCGGCTGGCCGCGCTCGCCGCCCCAGGGGGAGCGCCGCGTCTGGATCTGGCGGGGCTGCCCGAGGCCGAGCGCCCACACGGGGAAGTCGAGGATG
>JBCDFF010000394.1:0-4090 GCA_039178415.1 Bacteroidota bacterium | reverse complement strand
GTTCTCGACGAGGACAGGGACGCCCAGTTCTTCTTCGAGGAGCGCGTCAATGGGCACGTCCCGCCACGTCGGCAGTGAGCGGGGGTTAACGACATAGGAGCCCGGCCGAGTCTTCGACGGCACCATGGGGCCCGGCACCCCAATGCCGACGCTCCACACCTGCTCCATCGTGATGCGCTGCTGGGCAACGAGGGTGCGCGCCTGCTCCGCCATGAGCGCCGTCGCTTCTTCCGGCGTTGTGAGGTTGAGGCGATGCGAGGCCCGCTGCCGGACGGCCCCCGTGAGGTCCACCAGAACCGCCGATAGGTGGTCTTGGTCGAAGTCGAGCCCGATCGAGAAGCCTGCATCAGGGTTGACCGAGAGCCGGATCGACGGGGCTCCCCGCCCCACGCTCACGCGGTCGGTCTCCTGCACGAGGTTGGACTCCATCAGCGCCCGCACCAAGTTGGACACCGTCTGCGCGGTCAGTTCGGTCTTGCGCGCGATCTCCACACGGGCGATGGGGCCGTGGAGACGGATAGTCTCGTAGACGAGTCGCAGGTTGTATTGCTTGGCGTGGGTGAGGTTGGTGCCGGTGCGCATCAAGAGTCGGGCTGAGGAGCGGGGACGGGGTGTATGCTACGCAACAAAGTTTAATAAATCATTTTGACGAATAAACCTTTTCGATGTAGCTTGTCGCCATGGCACCGTTGTCTTAGGCAGTTCGAGCAGAGGAAGCGCTTCCCCTGTGTTCCTGCCTCGTTGCCCCGTCGCCGGGCCCTCGACCTCCCCTCACGCGCCGCCTCCCATGCAGCTACATCCGCTCGACCTGCTCATCATCGGGGCCTACCTCGTCGTGACGGTGGCCATCGGTTTTTGGATCTCGAAGCGGGCCGCGCGCAACGTGCAGAGCTACTTCCTGGGCGGCAACACCATCCCGTGGTACTACCTCGGCCTGTCCAACGCCTCGGGCATGTTCGACATTTCGGGCACGATGTGGATGGTCTACCTGCTCTTCGTCTATGGACTCAAGAGCATCTGGATACCGTGGCTCTGGCCTGTGTTCAACCAGATCTTCCTGATGATCTACCTCTCGATCTGGCTGCGCCGCTCGGGGGTGATGACGGGTGCGGAGTGGATCCGCTTTCGTTTTGGGGACGGACGCGGCGCGAAGCTCTCGCACCTGGTGGTGGTCCTGTTTGCGGTCATCAACGTGATCGGGTTCCTCGCCTACGGCTTCATCGGCATCGGGCAGTTCGCCTCAGCATTCCTCCCGTTCGAGTTCTCCACCAACCCCGACGCCAACGCCAACATCTACGGGCTGCTCATCACGGCCATTGCGACGCTCTATGTGGTCAAGGGCGGCATGTTCAGCGTGGTGTTCACGGAGGTGTTGCAGTTCTTCATCATGACTGTCGCGTGCGTGTGGGTGGGCGTGATCGCGATCCAGCAGGTGTCGCCCGACCTGATCGACGCCGCGATCCCGGACGGCTGGCGCACCCCGTGGTTCGGCTGGAGCCTCGATCTCGACTGGTCGGGCCTACTCCCCGCTGCGAACGACAAGATCATCGCCGACGGCACGACGCTCTTCGGGGCCTTCTTCATGATGATGCTGTTCAAGGGCGTCCTCGCGAGCATGGCCGGCCCCGCACCGAACTACGACATGCAGCGTGTCCTGTCTGCGCGCACGCCCCGCGATGCGGCCAAGATGAGCGGCCTCGTGAGCCTCGTGCTCCTCGTCCCCCGCTACATGCTCATCGCGGGCCTGACCGTGCTCGCCTTGGTGTTCTTCACCGACGAGCTCAACGCCGCAGGCGACGCGGTCAACTTCGAGCTCATCCTCCCGCTTGCGATGCGCGAGTTCGTGCCGGTGGGTCTGCTTGGCCTGCTCATCGCAGCGCTGCTGGCGGCGTTTATGTCCACCTACGCCGCCACGGTCAACGCCGCCCCGGCCTACCTCGTCATCGACGTCTACAAGCGCTACATCAAGCCGGATGCGCCGGCCAGGCACTACGTGTGGATGAGCTACGCGGCCTCCATCCTGGTCGTGCTCGTCGGCACAGCGTTCGGCTTCGTGGCCGCCAACCTCAACCAGATCGTGCTGTGGCTCGTCGGTGCGCTCTACGGTGGCTATGCGGCGGCCAACCTGCTCAAGTGGCACTGGTGGCGCTTCAATAGCTACGGCTACTTCTGGGGCATGCTCGCGGGCATCGGCATCGCAGGCTTCATCGGGCCGATTATGGCGGCGATGGGGTTCGATTTCGGCGAGGCGACGCCGCTCTTTGCCTTCCCGCTCATTCTCGCCGTCTCGCTCATCGGGTGCATCGTGGGCAGCCTGCTGACGCCGCCCGATCCGCCTGAGGTCCTCGACGCGTTCTACCTCAAGGTGCGCCCGTGGGGCTTCTGGGGGCCGGTCCATGACCGCCTTGCCGAGCAGTACCCCGACCTCGAAGCGAACCGCCAGGCGGGCCGCGACCTGCTCAATGTGGGCGTCGGCATCGTGTGGCAGACGGCGCTCGCGGCCGTCGGCATCCTCGTCGTTCTCCGGGACCTCCCTCGTCTGGCGTTCGCGACGGCCCTGGTAGTAGGCGCGATGGTGTTCCTGAAAAAGAACTGGTACGACAAGCTGGAAGACTATCCGAAGCAGCCTACCCCGGCCGAGGTCGAGCAGCCTGTCGACGACACCCCAATCCCCGCGTAGCCTTCTCGCCCTCGAAGCGTCAGCGCTCTCCCCTTCCTCTCCTATTGGCATGCAGTCCCCCCCTACCCCAACTTCGCCTCAAGCACGCCTCGACGCGCTGCGTGCTGCGCATGAGGCCTTGCTCACCCGCCCCAACCCCCCAGAGCCGCTCGGCAATGGGATCTACACGCGCCACGCGCACCCCATTCTGACGGCGGACCACGCGCCGCTCGCCTGGCGCTACGACTTCGACCCCGTCTCGAACCCGTTCATGATGGAGCGGCTGGGCGTCAACGCCGTGCTCAACGCCGGGGCGATCAAGCACGACGGGCGCTACCTGCTCGTCGCCCGCGTCGAGGGGCTCGACCGGAAGTCGTTCTTCGGCATCGCCGAGAGCCCCAACGGCGTCGATGGCTTTCGCTTTTGGGACGAGCCCGTCGTGATGCCGGAGACAGACACCCCCGACACGAACATCTACGACATGCGCCTGACGACGCACGAGGATGGCTGGATCTACGGCCTCTTCTGCACGGAGCGTAAAGACCCCGATGCTCCGGCCAGCGATACGTCCTCCGCTGTCGCCCAGTGCGGCATCGCACGGACCCGCGACTTGAAACGCTGGGAGCGCCTGCCTGACCTCGTCACGCCCTCGGCGCAGCAGCGCAACGTGGTGCTGCACCCCGAATACGTGCCCGGTCCCGACGGGACCCCGATGTACGGTCTCTACACACGCCCCCAGGATGGCTTTATCTCCGCCGGGTCAGGCGGGGGCATCGGGTGGGCGCTCAGCCCCACCATGGACGGCGCCCACGTCGAGCGCGAGATGGTCATGGAGCCGCGGGTCTACCACACGATCAAGGAAGTCAAGAATGGGCAGGGGCCGCCGCCTCTGAAGACTGAACTCGGCTGGCTGCACCTCGCCCACGGGGTGCGCAACACCGCGGCCGGGCTTCGCTACGTGCTCTACCTCTTCGTCACCGCCCTCAACGAGCCCTGGCGCGTCACGCACGCCCCGGGCGGCCACCTGATCGCTCCGCACGGCGAGGAGCGCGTGGGCGATGTCTCCAACGTGGCCTTCGGCAATGGCTGGATCGCCGACGACGACGGGACGGTGTTCATCTACTACGCCTCGTCCGACACCCGCATGCACGTGGCGACGACCTCCATCGCGCAGCTCGTCGACTACGCGCAGCACACTCCCGCGGACGGCCTCCGCTCCGCCGCCAGCGTCGAGCAGCGACTAGCGCTCCTCCGTCGTAACCAAACCGTTGCGACGCCCTAGCGCGCGGCCCCTCTTCTTCTCGCCTCCTCGCCTGAACGCATGTCTGCCTCCCTCGCCCGGCTCCACCGCGAAGCGTACGACGAACTGACCGGTCACATCCTCCCGTACTGGCTGGACCGAACGATCGACGAGACGCACGGCGGCTTCAT
>JBCDFF010000393.1:0-4095 GCA_039178415.1 Bacteroidota bacterium | reverse complement strand
GACGTTCAACCTCGACCACTGGACGCGGCTCGTCCGGCGGCTCGCCGAGCGCACGGGCGTGCCGCCGGAGGCCGTGGACCGGTTCTTCTTCACCCAGATCAACGTCGGTAGCATCCGCGAGACGATGGACGCGCTCGGCCTTCCACAAAAGCGCGCGCACCTCGTGATGGACCGCTACGGCTACACGGGCAACGCCTGCGTCGCGATGGCCCTCGCCGACGCCGACCAGCAGGGCCTGCTCACGCCCGGCCAGACGTACTTCCTCATTGCCTCCGGCGGCGGTGCCTCCTTCGCCGCGATGGCCGTGCGGTGGTGAGCGTGCCCGCCTCGCACCCCCCGCTTAGGTTGACCATCGCTCCGCTCCTGCGTCAACCTAAGCTGTCCCCCTCAGGCCTGAGGGGGACAGTCCGAGGAGCGCCGTTCGCTAGAACGGAGGCGACAAGGACAGGGGGTGTGCCACGTATGACCTCAATCTCATGACCGACACAACCATCGCCTGGGTGCTCTTCCTGGCCTACCTCGCGCTCATCGGCGGGGCGGCGATCGTGGGCATCCGCAAGGTGTCCGGCTTCGCGTCGTACTCGGTCGGGAGCCGCCAGGTGAGCCCGGTCTTCGTCGGCCTCTCGCTCGCGGCTAACCTCACGAGCGCGGCGACGTTCGTCATCAACCCGGGGCTGATGTACCTCTACGGCGTCTCGGGGCTGCTCGGCTATGCCGTCGCGACGCCGCTCGGCATCATCGTCGGGCTGACGGTGCTTTCGAAGGCGTTCCGCCGCGTGGGCGACCAGTACACCGCGCTGACGGTCCCGCAGTGGATCGGCGAGCGCTACGGCGACTGGCGGCTCGCGCTTTTCTTCGCCGTCATCAGCCTTCTCCTCATCACGTTCCTCGTGCTGATCGTGGTTGGGCTGACGCTCGTGCTCCAGAGCGTGCTCGGCCTGCCCGTGCTCGCAGCGATGGGCATCGTGATCGTCTTCCCGCTCGTCTACATCATGTTCGGCGGGGCGAGCGCGCACACGCTCACCAACTCGATGCAGGCGATCATCATGTTTGTGGTGGCGCTCATCCTGATCGGGTCGGGCCTGGAATTTTTCAGCGACGGGGTCGGCGGCTTCCTCGACCGCCTCCGCGCCATCGAGCCCGTACTCGCTGCCCCGACGAACCCCGAGAGCCTGCTCTTCCGCGACTACTTCGAGGTGCTTGTTGCCAACTTCGTGATCGGCATCGCCGTGGTCACGCAGCCGCACGTGATGTCGAAGGCGCTCTACCTCAAGAGCGAGCGCGACGTGAACGCCTACCTCGCGACGGGCTTCGTGGTGTTGCTGGTGTTCTTCGCCGTGCTGATCGTGGGGCTCTACGCGCGGATCCTGATGCCCGACCCCGCGGGGATGCCGCCGGACCAAGTGGTGCCGACCTATCTCGTGGAGCGCTTCTCGGCGGGCCTTCGCGCCGTCGTGGCTGTGGGCCTGATCGCGGCGGGCTTCTCGACGATGGAGGGCCTGCTCGTCGCCCTCTCAACGATCTTTACGAACGACATCTACCGCCCGCTCGCGCAGCGGCTCGGCTCGCTGGACGAGGACACGATGAACCGCCGCGGCATTGCGCTGAGCAAGTGGTTCCTGCTCGCGCTCGCGCCCGTCGTGGCGCTGATCTCGTACGGCCAGATTGTGGAGCCCAACCTGTCCGTGGCGATCCTCGCGCAGAACGGCGTCTACGGCCTCTTCTCGGCGACGTTCGTGCCGATCCTCTTTGGCATCTTCGCGCCGCGCATGACGAAGGGCGCGGCCTTCGCCGCCGCCGCGACCGCGCTCGTCGTGCACTTCGGGACCTACTACGGCGGCATCACGATGTACCACAACAACCCCGCGGTCCCGGCCACGTTCGCGCTCTTCGCCTCGACGGCCGTGGCGCTGGTGGCGGTGGCGCTGACGAAGAAGAGCACCAAGCACCCCCTGCCTCCTTCCCCTCCGAGGGGTCAGGAGGCTGTCCCACTCACCCGTGAGGGGGACAGTTCGAGCGAAGCGAGAACAGGGGGTGTGTAGCGACTGGTGAACAGCGGTCTGCCCACGACCTGCGACCTACGACCCACGACCCACGACCTGCATGACCTTCCGCACCGACTGGCTCGACCGGGTGGCGCTCTACCACCCCGACCGCACGGCGCTCGTCTGGGAGCCTAGCGGCACGGCGTACACCTACGCGCAGTGCGACGCGCTCGCCGAGCGGCTGGCGGCGGGGCTGGCGCACGCGTACGGCATCGCGCCGGGCGACCGCGTGGCAATCCTCGCTGAAAACACCGTTGAGCACGTGCTGCTGCTCTTCGCGGCGCAGCGCGCGGGGTTCGTGCTCGTCCCGCTCAATTTCCGCCTCGCCACGCCTGAACTCGACTACATCGCCAGCGACGCCGACCCGGCGCTGCTCGTCTACAGCGACGCCTACGCGGACACGGTCGCGCAGCTTTCAACAGCAGCGCGGCGCTTGCCCCTCGACGGAGAGGGCGAGAGCCTCGCCGCGCTCCTCGCCGAAGGAGCCACGGACGCGCCCGCCCCGCGCGTGCGCCGCGACGCCGACGACCCGCTGATGCTCCTCTACACGAGCGGCACGACGGGCCGTCCGAAGGGCGCGATCATCTCGCACGGGATGGTCGCCTGGAACGCCGCCAACACCGCGCTGCGCCTCGACCTGACCACCGCGGATATCTCGTTCAACGCCGCGCCGTTCTACCACACCGGCGGCTGGAACGTCCTCCTGACGCCGTTCCTCCAACGCGGCGCGACGACGGTGTTGCTCGACCGCTTCGACCCGGACCGTCTCCTGCGTCTCTGTGACGACGCGGGCGTCACGATTCTCTGGGGCGTCCCGACGATGCTCCAGATGATGGCGCAGTCGCCAGAGTTTGACACGACGACGCTCGACACGGTGCGCTATGCCATCGTTGGCGGCGAGCCGATGCCTGCGCCGCTCATCCGGACGTGGCAGGCGAAGGGCGTGCCCATCCGCCAGGGCTTCGGCATGACCGAGGTCGGCGTGAACTGCTTCTCGCTGCCCGAGCGCGACGCGCTGCGCAAGATCGGCTCCATCGGCTTCCCCAACTTCTACGTCGACACCCGCGTGGTGGACGACGACGGCCAGGACGTGCCGCCGGGTGAGCCCGGCGAACTGCTCATGCGCGGGCCCGTCGTGACACCGGGCTACTGGCGCAACCCTATCGCCACCGCGAAGGCGATCCGCGACGGCTGGTTCCACTCCGGCGACCTCGTCCGCGTGGACGACGAGGGGTACGTCTACGTCGTCGGGCGCAAGAAGGACATGTACATCTCCGGTGGCGAGAACGTCTACCCCGCGGAGGTCGAGGCCGTGCTGGTGGAGCACGAAGCCGTCGCCGAGGCGGCCGTCGTAGGCGTGCCCGACGCGAAGTGGGGCGAAGTTGGCATGGCATTCCTCGTCCCGGCTGACCCTGCCGCGCCGCCGGACGCCGAGGCGCTCATCGCGTTCGCCCGCGCGCGCCTCGCCCGCTTCAAGGTGCCCGCGTACATCCGCGTCGTGGACGCGTTGCCCAAAGGCCACAGCGGCAAGGTCCTCAAGCGCGATCTCCAGGCCCAGGCCACGGAAGAAGCGCCGTAGGTCAGTGCGTCAGTGATCCGGCTCGTCAGGTTGCTGGTTGCTTGCTCGTCCTTCCGCACCTTCCGCTCCCCACCTCGCCGATTCTCCGTCTCCCGACTCGCTCTCCCATGCTCGGAACTCGATTTGCACGACGCGGCGCAACGTCCTCCCGATTCCTCCTGCTTGCGCTCGTGCTGCCCTTCCTGTTCGCCTCCAGCCTGCGCGCCGCGCCGCCCGACGCGCTGCCGCCTGATTCGTTGACGTTCGCCGACCTACCATATCCGATGGCAACGACGACCACCGCCGTGGGTGCGTACACCATTGCCTACCACGATAGCGAGGTGAGCGAAGGGGATGCGCCGCCGGTCGTGCTCGTGCACGGCCTGGGCAGCAACCTCAGCTTCTGGCGTGCCAACATCGACACGCTCGTCGCGGCAGGGCGTCGGGTGGTCGCGCTCGATCTGCCCGGCTACGGCAAGTCAAGCAAGCAGG
>JBCDFF010000392.1:0-4116 GCA_039178415.1 Bacteroidota bacterium | reverse complement strand
CTCACCGTCCTCGACCTGATCGCGCGCAACAGCGTCAACGCGGACCTCACGTTCCTCGGCATGCCCCGCCCCGCCGAGGGCGCCTCCGAAGCCGCTTCCGAGCGCCTCGACCGGCTGGCGCAGGCCGTCGGCAACGCCGTCCTGGTCCACAACGGGCAGAACCAGGAAGGGCTGCTGGAGGGCGAGTGAGCGAGGCCGCGATAGGCTTTTCAACTCTCATCAAAACGAACAGCGTCCCGAGGCTTACCCTTTTCCTGAGTGCGCGTCCATTTAATTGACGGTGGCGTCATGTACCGGTCATAGTAATCATCCGCCAGGAAGTCACGCGTCCTCCAGGCCAGAATAGTCAGGGCGTCGAGCGGATAGACGAATGAAGTGTCGGATAGGCGAACGCGGACGAGCAAGGCATTAGACCAGCGCCTCCAAATTGGATCGACCGGAACAGCGATGTCGATCCGAGCTCCGCAGCGCTTCGGGAGATTCCAGCCTGTTCCCTCTCCAGTCAAAGCCGCCCAGATAGGCTCCTCTTCAGGTTGGCGGTGCCCGATCACCACGCGCCCAGGCCAGGAGTGCTCCAAGTAGCTGATGGCTCCCGTGACAATCGGAGTGTCGTCGAGCGCTCGAAGGTCGTCTTTGCTTAGAGCATCAACATGGACGGCAGGGCTACCGAGCGGGGCCGCTTTGAGAAAAAAGTCATCGGCACTTACAAGAGTCTGGGCGGTCCATTTGACGCCTTCGTAGTCAGCCGTCCACACTTGAAATCGAAGGATAGTTTCGTCGACGTCCTCGTAGTGTACGTTGAATTCGACCTCAACTTCGGTGCTGAAGCCCGGCTCGGTTGCCCAGGTTCCTAACGTGGTGCGCGCCATGTGAATGAAGCTGTCTTGCCGCTGAGTTACGGAGCGGCCCCACGGCGCGCCCAGCCTTCTGCAGGCTGACGCGTCACGGTGTAGGAGCCGTTGCTACATACAATCTGAACGATAAGGGTACGCTTCAGACGAAGTCGCCAGGACTGATACTACGCCGCGCATCAAGCTGGCACCACCGTCGGCGATGCCGTCGCGCCGTCGCCGCCGAATGCGCCGGTCGGCGTCTCGCCGTCGCGCGCGTCCTCGTCCACCGACTGGGCGTCCGTGCTGGCGTCGGGGTTGTAGGCGAAGTCGCGGAAGCGGAGGCGGTAGAAGAGCGTGTAGAGCACCGGCACGAGGCCCGGCGTGAGCGCGGACGAGGCGACGAGGCCGAAGAGCATCGCCACGGCCATCGGTGCGAAGAGTGGGTTGCCGGAGATCCAGAGCGGGATCAGGCCGCCCGCCGTCGTCGCGGCCGTGAGCAGGATCGGGCGCAGGCGCTGCTCGGCGGCGTGGATCACGGCCTGCTCGCCATCGAGCCCGCGCCGTCGGAGCGATCCGATCCGGTCGAGCAGCACCACGGCGTTGTTGATGAGAATGCCGAAGAGCGCGATCGTGCCCAGGAGCGGCATGAAGCCGAACGCGTAGCCCGAGACGAGCATCCCGAGCGTGACGCCGATGAAGGCGAACGGCAGCGTCAGCAGCACGATGGCGGGCGGGCGCAGCGCGTTGAACTGGAGCACGAGCAGCAGCAGGATCACCACGAGGGCGATGCCCTGCTTGGCATTGATCGCGTTCTGCGAGTCCGCGCTCTCCTCAATGTCGCCGCCATACGCATAGCTGTATCCGGCGGGCCACGCCGCCTCGGTCATGTATGCCTCGACCTCGGCCTGCAGCGAGAACGGCGTCACGAACGGCCCCGCGTCGTGCGCGATGTCGGTCTCGACGGTGATGGTGCGTTGCCCGGCATAGCGCTCGATGGTGCCCGGCTCATAGACGACCGTCGCCTCGGCGACCTGCCCGAACGGCACCGTGCGGCCCGTTGCCTGGCTGTAGAGGTCGAGGCGGCTCAGCGCCTCGGCCCCGGCGAGCGCGTCCGTGGAGCGGAGCACGACGGGCACGAGGTCGTCGCCCTCCTGAAGTGCGGTCAGCGGCACGCCGTCCAGCGCGGTCTGGAGCGAGGTCGTGATGTCGGCCGTCGAGAGCCCGGCGCGGCGCGCGGCGTCGTGGTCCACGGCGATGTCGAGCGTGGCCTGGCGGCGGCCCCAGTCGGTGCCTACGTTCGCGGTGCCGGGGACGGTGCGGAGGTGGTCGCGCAGGTCGGCGGCGAGGCGTTCGAGGATGGCAGGGTCGGGACCGGAGATGCGGACTTCCACCGGATAGTCGATGGCGGGACCGTTGCGGACGCGCTGGGCGCGCACGGTCGCGTCGGGGTGCGCGCGCTGGAGATGCTGCTCCGTGCGGATGAAGACCTCGGGCTGGATCTCGTGGCTCGTGCCGGTGACGAGGAGGTAGGCGTAGCCCGGGCGCGGGGCCTTCGGGGCGTACGAGAGCGTGTAGCGCGGCGGCGCGGAGCCGACGTAGGCCGCCCACCGCAGCACGCCGGGCGTGTCAACCTCGCCATTGGCGGCCAGGCTGCCCGCGAGGCTATCGGCGTAGAACCGCTCCAGATCGGACACGACGCGCTCCGTCTCGGCAATCGAGGTGCCGTAGGGCAGGTCGAGCTCGACGTTGAAGACCTCGTACTCCTTCGTCGGGAAGAACTGCTGTGGCACGAACGTCCCGAAGAGCGCGAACGCGCCGAACAGCACCGCCACGAAGCCGCCAAGCGAGAACCACGGCCGCCGCACCATCGCCGTCAGCGTGCGGCGGTACGTCCGGTAGAGCTTCGAGTCGTAGGCGGTGCCCTCGTCGTGCTGCGCAGGCTGCGCGGTGGCAGTCGCTTCGTCGTCCGTCGAGCGACGGAAGCGCCGCGTGAGACGCTCCCAGCGCGACATTTTGGCGTTGCCCTGCTCGGTTCCATGATCTGCCCGCAGGAAAGCCAAGCAGAGCACCGGGATGAGCGTGAGCGCGAGCAGCCACGACACCACGAGCGAGAACAGCAGCACCTCGAAGAGCGCGCTGGTGTACTCCGCCGACGAACTCTCGGCGAGGTAGGTCGGCAGCAGCGCCGCGACCGTACACATCGACGCGACCAGCAGCGGCAGCGCCATCTCACGCGTGGCTCCGAGGATGGCGTCGCGCTTCGACGTCCCGCGCTGGAGATCCGTGAGCGTCTGCTCGGCCACCACGATGGAATTGTCGACAAGCAGTCCGAGCGCCACGATGAGCGCCGTCAGCGACATCTGGTTGATCGTGATGCCGAAGAACTGCATGCACAGGAAGGCCGCGAACATGGTTAACGGGATCGACGCCGCGACGACGAGGCCCGTCCGCACGCCGAGCGCGAGCAGCAACACACCGATCACGATGGCGACGGCCTGGATGAGGCTCCACACGAACTCCGACGTGAGCGACTGCACGACCTCGGGCTGGTAGACGACCGTGTGGAAGTCGAGCCCCGCCGGCAAGTCAGCCTCGGTCTCGGCGACGACGCGCATCACCTCCGGGCCGAACTCGGTGAGCTTGCCGTTGTCGGCCATCGAGACGCCGACGCTGATCGCGGGCTGGCCGCTGTAGCGGACGAGTTGCCGCGCGGGGTCCTGATAGGCGTCGCGCACGGTGGCGATGTCGCGGAGCGAGACGGCCTCGCCGGTCGGCAGCCGCAGCGCCATCGCCTCAATGTCAGCCACGGAGTCGAACGCGCCGTCGGTGCGGAGCGCGATCTGCTGGCCGTCCACCTGGAGGTCGCCGCCCGGCGCGACGAGGTTGCGCTGCTGGAGTTGCCCGATCAGATAGCCCGTCGAGATGCCCAGCCCAGCGAGGCGCGCGGGGTCGTATTCCACGACGACCTGCCGCTGGAGCACGCCGTCGAGCTGCACGCTGCGCGCGTCGTCGAGAGCGAGGATGCGGCGGCGCAGTTCGAGCGCCGCACGCTCTAGTTCGACAGGTGTGTAGTCGTCGCCCGTGATCGCGATGGCGGTGCCGAAGACATCGCCGAAGTCGTCGTTGATGAACGGCCCAATGACGCCTGGTGGCAGCACAGGCACCACGTCGGCGATGGCCTCGCGCATCTCCGTCCACGCGCCCTCCACGTCGGCAACGGCGTACTCAATCTCGAACGAGAACCCGGCCGCGCCTGCCTGGACGCTCGTCTCGACGTGCGAGG
>JBCDFF010000391.1:0-4127 GCA_039178415.1 Bacteroidota bacterium | reverse complement strand
GACGAACGTAAACGCGGTCTGGTACGCGCTCGAAAGCTTCTCGGAGCCCATCGTGCTCATCGCGGGCGGGCGCGACAAGGGCAACGACTACGAGCCGATCAAGGCGCTCGTGAAGGAGCGCGTCAAGGCTGTCATCGGCCTTGGCGAGAGCGGCGACAAGGTGCTCTTGGAGCTCGGTGACCTCGCCGACACGAGCGCGCGCGCCTACACGATGGAGGAGGCCGTCCAGTACGCCCGCCTCCTCGCCGACCCCAGCGACGTAGTCCTCCTCAGCCCCGCCTGCGCCTCCTTCGACATGTACGCCAACTACGAGGAGCGCGGCGACGACTTCAAACGCCTCGTGCACTCGCTATGAGCGTGGCGGTGCGGCAGTGATGCGGTGCTGCGGTGATGAGCAAAGCCGCCCCGCACGCTGCCCAGACCGCCCCATGAAACCCACTGCGACACCGCTTCACCGCGACACCGCCTCACTCTTTGATCTCCACCCTCTCCCATAGCATCCAACACACGCTGGCCCGGCGGACCGACCGCTGGTTCCTGGTGATCGTGTTTGCGCTGGCGGCGACGAGCGTGTTCACCGTCTTCAGCGCGAGCGCCTACCTCGTGGAGACGAAGATGGGCGGGGCGGCGGACGCGTTCCTGTTCCGGCAGCTGCTCCGCGTGGGTGCGGCGCTGGTCGTGATGGGCGTCGCGTCGATGATCGACTACCGGTGGCTGGCGAAAGGCTCGCTGGCGTTCCTCGTCGTGGCGCTGGGGCTGCTTGTGGCGGTGCAGATCGCCGGTGAGGCGTCAGGCGGGGCGCAGCGATGGCTCGACTTCGCGGGCGTGTCCGTGCAGCCGTCGGACCTCGCCAAGGTGGCGCTCATCCTGCACGTCGCGAAGCTGCTGGCGCAGAAGCAGGCCTACATCCAGGACTTCGCGCGCGCCTACGTGCCGCTCGTGCTGTGGATCGGCCTCACGCTCGCGCTCATCGGGATGGAAGACCTCTCGACGGCGCTCATCGTGTTCTGCGCGGTCGGCGCGATGTGCCTGATCGGGCGCGTGCGGCTGCTGCACCTCAGCGGGACCGGCGCGCTGGTGCTCGTGCTCGCGTTCGCGTTCCTGGCGTCTTCGCCGGAGCGGGCGAAGCGGCTGGAGGCGTGGACGGGCGTCAAGATGTTCTCGAACACGGAAGAGGCCGAGGTCTTCGACGACCAGGCCGAGGGCTACCAGGCGCGGCAGGCCCGCATCGCCGTGGCTGTGGGCGGGCTGACCGGCGTCGGCCCCGGCAAGAGCGTCCAGCGCGACTTCCTCCCGGCACCGTACAACGACTTCATCTTCGCCATCATCGCCGAGGAGTATGGCCTCATCGGCGCGACGGTGCTGCTGGCGCTCTTCTTCGCGTTGCTGTTCCGCGGCTTCCTGCGCATCGCCCGAGGCGCGCCCGATCCGTTTGGACTCTTCCTCGCCGCCGGGCTGACGACGGCGCTCGTGCTCTACGGCTTCGTCAACGCGGGCGTGGCGAGCGGCTTGCTCCCTGTCACCGGCCTGCCGATGCCGTTCGTGTCGTACGGCGGCTCGTCGACCGTGGCGACCGGCCTGATGGTCGGCATCCTCCTCAACGTCGCGCGGCATTCGGGGGCGACCCCGAAGGCGTCGCTCGCAAAGCGCAGAGGGGGCCGATGATCGGATTCGGAATGACGATGCACGACCTCATCCAGCGCACCATCGACGCGCCGCGTGTGCTCTTCGCATGCGGTGGCACGGGCGGGCACGTCTACCCGGCCATCGCCATCGCCGATGCGCTGCGGCGGCTTGTGCCCGAGATCGCGATTGCCTTCGCCGGGACGCGCGAGCGGATGGAATGGCAGGCGGTACCGAAGGCAGGCTACCCGATCCACGGCGTGACGGTGATTGGTTTCCCACGCGGGCTCTCGCCGAAGCTGATGGCGTTCCCGTTCAAGCTGATGCAGGGCTTCCGCGAGAGCTGGCGCATCGTCAAGGGCTTCGACCCCGACGTGGTCGTAGGCACCGGTGGCTACGTCACCGGCCCGGTCCTCGCCGCCGCGCAGATGCAGCGCCGCCCGACGGTGATTCAGGAGCAGAACGCCTACGCCGGAGCCGCCAACAAGCTGCTTGCCCCGCGCGCTGCACAGGTGTTCGTCGCGTTCGAGGCCGCGCGGCCCTACTTCCCGAAGGCCGACGTGACGGTGAGCGGCAACCCCGTCCGCGCCGAACTCGCCGAGGCCGACCGCGCCACGGCGCTCGCGCATTACGAATTACCGTCCGACGCCCGCGTGCTGCTCGTGATGGGCGGCTCGCTCGGAGCCGCTGCGCTCAATGCGGCCCTCGAACAGCGCCTCGCCGCGCTCCTAGACCTTGACGAAAGGGTCCACGTGATCTGGCAGACCGGGAAGCGCTACTTCGCCGACCTGCACGCCCGCGTTCCGGCGCGCCCACGGTTGCGGCTGCTGCAGTACCTCGACCGGATGGACTACGCCTACGCTGCAGCGGACCTCGCTGTCTGCCGCGCAGGGGCCATCACCTGCTCCGAACTCGCGCTCACCGGCACGCCGAGCATCCTGGTCCCATCGCCGAACGTGACGGCCGATCACCAGACGAAGAACGCCAAGGCCCTTGCCGACGAGAACGCCGCCGTGCTGCTCCCCGAACCGCAGTTGCAGGCCGACCTCGTGGCGCACGTTCGCACGCTGCTCCTCGACGACACCGCCCGCGCCGCTATGGCCGACGCCGTCCGTTCGCTGGCCCGTCCCGATGCGGCCGACGACATCGCCCGCGCCGTGCTCGCCCTTGCGGGGCACACGGTCAATGGCTCACAGACCGAGGAGGTGACGGCATGACGACGACATCCACCTTCAGCTTCGCTCGCGCTACGTCCAGCCTAGATGTGTTGCGTGTTGCGTGTTGCGTGTTTTGCCGCCCAACACGCAACACGCAACACGCAACAGACCCCTCGCTCTTCCCCCTGACCGCAGCCGCTCCGGGGAAGCTCTACCGATGAACACCGCTCCGAACAAAAATCCCCTCCGCCGCCAGGCGATGCTTGGCCCGATCCGCCGCGTCCACATGGTCGGGATCGGCGGGATCGGCATGTCGTCCATCGCCGAGGTGCTGCTCGCGCGCGGCTACCGCGTGAGTGGGTCCGATCTCCGCCTGAGCGACACCACCGAGCGGCTCGCCTCGCTCGGCGCGACGATCTTCGAGGGCCACGCGCCCGAAAACGTCGAGGGCGCCGACGTCGTCGTGCACTCGTCGGCGGTCAAGGCCGATGACAACCCCGAGACGCTGGAGGCGAAGCGCCGTCGCATCCCACGCATCCGCCGCGCCGAGATGCTGGGCGAGCTGATGCGCATGAAGTACGGCGTCGGCATCGCGGGCACGCACGGCAAGACGACCACCACGACGATGGTCGGCCTCGTCGTGCGCGAGGGCGACTTCGACCCGACGATCATCGTCGGCGGCAAGGTCGATTCGTTCGAGTCGAACGCTGTCTCTGGCGAGGGCGACCTCATCGTGATCGAGGCTGACGAGTACGACCGCACCTTCTTGCGCCTGACGCCGGTGCTCGCCGTCGTCACCAACGTCGAGATCGACCACCTCGACACGTACGCTGACGAGGCCGACATCCAGGACGCGTTCGTCCAGTACGCCAACTCGGTCCCGTTCTTCGGCGCGGCCATCGTCTGCCTCGACGACACGGGCGTAAGCGACGTGCTCAACCAGATCCAGCGCCGCATCGTGACCTACGGCACGAGCCGCCAGGCCGCGATCCGCGCCGAGGGTGTCGTGCAGGACGGCCCCACGACCCGCTTCCGGGTCGTCCATCGCGGCGATCTGCTCGGCGAGGTGCACCTGAAGGCCGCCGGGCTTCACAACGTCCGCAACGCGCTCGCCGCCGTCGCCGTCGGGCTTGAACTCGACATCGACTTCGACAAGATCGCGGCGGGGCTGGCGAACTACGCGGGCGTGCGCCGTCGCTTCGAGCTGAAGGGCGAGGCCGCTGACATTTTGGTGATGGACGACTACGCCCACCATCCGACGGAGGTGCGCGCCACGCTCGAAGCCGTCGCGGGAGGCTGGCCGGGCCGCCGCATTGTGACCGTCTTCCAGCCGCACCTGTATTCCCG
>JBCDFF010000390.1:0-4130 GCA_039178415.1 Bacteroidota bacterium | reverse complement strand
GTCGTGGGTCGTGGGTCGTAGGTCATGAGTCGGTCTCAGACTGGGGGCGCGGTACCCCAAAACAGCGCCAAAATAGCCGGATGGCAGGCACGCCTACGTGATTTTTGGGCAGAGAGCCGCCTCGCCTTTGTTTCCTGACCGCCCACCAGGTTGGTCCTCACGAAAAAAGGCAACGGGGCCGTAGCACCGTTGCCTTTTCTGTCGGTGGAGGTTTGGATGGCCGCACAGGGTCCGCAGAGTCGGACCCGCCGCCAGCAGCCAGCCGCCGCTCCTACCGCTTCAGCTTGTCGAACCAGTCGTCCGTCTTCTTCGCCACGACGCCCAGCACGGCAGCCTTTACGGCGTCCGCGACGATGTCGGCGAAGTCTTTGGCCTTCTCATAGCCTTCCTCGGCGCGCTCGGCGGCCACCTCGGCCACGTCGCCGAGCTTATCGCCGGCCTCCTGGAAGCGCTCGCGCAGCGCGTCGCCTGCCTCGCTCGCCGCCGCACTCGCGGCAACGCTGCCTTTGCTGGCCATCACCCGGCCCTTCTCGGCAGCGGTGCTGCTGCGCTTGGCGATCTCGTCGCCGAGTTCGCGGGCGCGCGCCTCGACGCGCTCGGTAAGGCTCGGCGGCGGCGGGGCCTTGAACGCGCCCGAGAGGACGCGGCCCAGCGTGAGGCCGACGCCCACGGCGGCCGTGACGGCAAGCGCCGGGTGGTCTTCGATCCAGGTACGGGTGCGGGTGAGCCAGTCTTGCGAATCGGGCTCGGGGAGCGAATACGTCGGCACCGTGAACGACGGCGAAGGCGGCGGGATGCTCGGGCTGGGCGGCGGGATGGGCGTGGGAGCGGCGGCCTCGGTAGTCTCCGCTGGCGTCGCGGCGTCCTTGCCGGTGTCAGTGTTGGGGGCGTCGGTGCTCATAGCAGACAGGCTGAAGGCGAAAATGGACAGGAAGAAGGGTTTGCCCGCACCGACGGGAACGGAATCGTGCCCGCGACGGCGCTTGAGCGGGGTCCCACGGGAGCGGCGCAGTCTTTGGGGGCACCTCAGGATGAGAGCAGCTGCGTGGAAGGGCTTTGCCTACAACGTGCATCGCCCCCCGCGTTGTTTCGACCGGACGCGCCTGGATGTCCGCCTCGTGCAACCTCCACAGCGTCTTTGTCGAAGTCGTCGGGGCCGGACGCCCTCGCGTCGCTCGCTATCTTCGCCACGTCTCGGGCCTGCTTGGGTTCGAGGCCGCGCTCGGCATCCAGCCGCTCTCTGCCGTCGCGCCCCGCTCGCCCGCACTGCCTGCTCATGCTCTCCTCGCAGCCGTCTCTGCGCCGCTCCTCGCTCGCGGCGCTCCTGCTGACGCTCCTCGCGCTCCCTTCGGCCCTCGCTCAGCCGTCGCCCCCCGCGACGCCCGACGGCGACTTCGCAGAGGCCCTCGCGCTCTACGAGCAGCGGCTCTACGGCCAGGCCGCGCGCGCCTTCAGCCGCTTCCTCGATACGCACCCGACCCACCCACGCCACCCCGACGCGCTCTACTACGGCGGCCTCGCAGCTCTCGGCGCGGGCGACATCGTGGACGCGGAACGGCAGTTCGAAACGTTCCGGGAGCAGTACCCCAACTACCCGCTCTCCGGGCAGGTCCGGCTTGCGCTGGGCGAGTACTACTTCGGGGCCGACGACTTTGCCCAGGCGGAAGGCTACCTGACCGACGCGCTCCGCGACAGCCTCGACGTCGAGCGCGCGGCGCGGGTGCGCTACCTCCTCGGCCGCACGCAGCTCGAGCTCGGGCGCAGCACGACGGCGCTTGGCTACTTCACCCGCACCGCCACGCTCTACCCGGAGACGACCTACGCGCCGCGTGCCCTCTTCGACGCTGGACGTGTGGCGACCGACCTCAAGCAGCCCAGCCGCGCTGCCGAGGCCTTCGGGGCCCTGGCCGACGAGCACGCCGAGGCTCCCGAGAACGCCCTGGTGGGCTTGGCCCTCGCGAACGCCCTCGCCCGCACGGCGCAGCATGCCGAGGCCGTCACCGAGCTCAACCGCCGCCTCCCCACCCTGTCCGGTGCTGAGCGCGACGAGGGCTACTTCCTCCTCGGCGAGATGCACGTGCGCCTGGCCGACGCGAGCGAGGCCGCGAGCGCGGACGCAGACTTGCAAACCGAGCAGGACGCGCTGTCTGAGGCTGCCGCCGAGCACCTCGACGACGCCACGACGACCTACGCGCAGGTCTCTTACGACAGCCTGTTCGGTCGGCGGGCACGCCTCGCCCTCGGCCGCCTGGCCTACCGCACCGAACGGTACGATGCCGCGCTGGAGTACTTCTCCGGCCTCACCGACACGCTCCCGGGCGGCATCTACGACGATGTCGCCCACGAGGCCGACTACTTCGCAGGCTTGACGGAGCGCCGGCTCGGCAACCTGGCCGTCGCCGAGGACCGGCTGGCGCAATCCGCCGAGCGTCGCCCCACCGGCCCCTACGCCGACGCGGCTCTGCTCGAACTCGGCATCCTACGCTACGAGCGCCGCCGCTACGACCCCGCCCTCCGCGCCTTCCTCGAACTCCTCGACGCCTACCCCGCCTCCACGCACCGCGGCGAGGCCTCGCGGATGCTCGGCGAGGCGTTCGCCGCCCTCGGCCAGTTCGACCGCGCCCGCGAGTATGCCGACCTCGCCGAGGTGCTCGGCACCCCCACGGAAGAACTCGCCGCCGAGGTCGACTTCCAGGACGCCTACGCGCTCTACACCGAGGGCGACTTCGACGCGGCCGCCGACGTGCTCTACGAGGTGTACACGGGCGCGCCCCGTGGGCCGCGCGCGGCGGAGGCGCTCTTCTGGGCCGCCGATGCCGCGTTCCGCCACGGGCAGGCGGGCAACCCCCGCGCCTTCGCCATCGCCGAGCGCAACGCGCAGCTCTACCTCCAGCGCTTCCCGCTCCACCGCCTGGCCGACGCGGGGCGCTACGTGCTCGGCTGGACCTACTTCAAGCAGGGCAACTACACGCAGGCCGCCGACGCCTTCGAGACGTTCCTGGCCGCCTACCAGATGAACCTCACCCGCGAGGCCGTCCCCTACGCCGCCGACGCGCGCCTGCGCCTGGCCGACAGCTACTTCGCGCTCGGGCGCTACGACTTCGCTATCGCCAACTACAGCCTCGTCCGGGGGCGCGGCGAGGACTACGCGCTCTTCCAGACCGCCCAGGCCCGCAACGCACAGGGCGACCTCCCGGCCGCGCTCACCGTCTACGACCGCCTCCTGGCTGAATTCCCGCAGTCGGCGCTGAAGCCCGAGGCCCGCTTCGCGCGGGCACAGGTGCTGTTCCAGAGCGAGCAGTACGATCCCGCCATCGACGCTTTCCGGGCGCTCGCGGACGACCTCCCCAACCACCCGCTCGCGGCCAAGGCGCTCTACACCGTCGGCGACGCGTACTACAACAGCGACCGCCTGCCCGACGCTGAGGACAGCTACCGGGCCGTCCTCCGCCGCTACCCCGACAGCCCGTTTGTGGCAGACGCCCTCACCGGCATCCAGTTTGTCCTCCTCGCCGAGGGACGCCTCGTGGAAGCCGACAGCCTCGTGAGCGACTTCGTGGCCCTCTACCCCGACCTCGACGCGGAGGCGCTGCGCTACCGGCAGGCCGAGTTCCGCCTCCAGAGCGGCGATACGCAGGGCGGCATCTCGTCGCTGGAGACCCAGCTCGAACGCCCAGGCGTGACGCTGCAACAGCGCGCCGAGATCGGCCTCACGCTCGCGCGCGCCTACGCCTCCGAGGGCCGCGTCGACGATGCCATCGAGCAACTCACGGCACTCCTCAATGACCTCCCCGAGGGCGCTAGCACGGCTGAGAACCGCTTCACCGCCTCGGCCGAACTGGGGCGCCTGTATCTCAATGCCGGCCGCTTCGCCGAAGCCCGTGACACGTTCGAGGCGCTTGAGCTGGACGCCCCGGACACGCAGTCCGTCCTTGCGGCGCGCATAGGCCAGGCGGCCGCGCTGGCAGGCCTCGGGCGCACCAGCGACGCCGCCGAACTCTACCAGACGGTCGTCGACGCAGGCGGGCCGGCGGGCGAACAGGCGCTGCTGGGCCTCGCCAAGGTCTACGACGACGACGCGCAGAGCGACAGCGCCGTGCAGACCTACGGGCGACTGCTCGAAGCGCGCG
>JBCDFF010000389.1:0-4166 GCA_039178415.1 Bacteroidota bacterium | reverse complement strand
GGGGGTGTTCATGCGGCTTCGATGAGGCGGCGGTCGCTGAAGTCGATGTCCGCCTCGCGGATGTCCTTCGCGACGGAGTGCTCGTTGCGGATCTTCTCCTGGATGTCCATCACGGCGTGCAGGATCGCGTCCGGACGTGGCGGGCAGCCCGAGATGTAGACGTCCACCGGGAGGAAGTTGTCGACGCCCTGCACGACGCCGTAGACGCGGTGCATGCCGCCCGTGGAGGCGCACGCGCCCATGGCGATGCACCACTTCGGGTCGGGCATCTGGTCCCAGATGCGGCGGACGGCGTGCGCCATCTTGTAGGAGCACCACCCGGCGACGATCATCAGGTCGGCCTGGCGTGGGCTAAAGCGCATCGCCTCCGCGCCGAAGCGGCCGATGTCGTACTTCGGGCCGGCCATGCCCATCATCTCGATGGCGCAGCAGGCGAGGCCCATCGGCATCGGCATGAGCGAGTTGGAGCGCGCCCAGTTGACCACGGAGTCCACCGAGGTCGTGAGGAAGCCGCCTTCTTGGCTAAACATGGCTGCGGGGCAGGGAAAAATGGGAAGTCGGACAGGGTGCTATCGACGCCTGCGGCGGAAGTTTCAGCCGAAACTGAAAGCCCGCAAGCTTCGCTCCGCTTTCGGGCACGCGCGAGCCCCAGACGTTCGGCGCACGCTAGCCTTCGAAGTCGAGGCCGCCCTTCTTGATGTCGTACACCAGCCCGACGAACAGGATCAGCGTGAAGAGCCCGATCACGGCGAGCGACTGCAGGCCGTAGCCCGCTTCGAGGAAGTCGATGAAGCTGACGGCCCACGGGTACATGAACACGATCTCGACATCGAACACGATGAAGATCATCGCGACGAGGTAGAACTTCACCGAGTAGCGCTCGCGGGCCGAGCCGACGGGGTCCATGCCAGACTCATAGGGGCTCGCCTTGACGCGGCGCGGGCGGCGCGGGCCGAAGATCTCGGCCGACTTGAGGAGCGTGACCGCGAGGCCGAGGGCCATCACGAGCAACAGGAAGAAGGGGAGGAAGTCAGCCAGCATGCGCCGTCCGATAAGTGGGGTCGTGGATGGGCGTGTAAGCGCTCACGCAAATTACGCCGGGCACCCAGTCCGGTTCAATGAAAGGCTGGCTGAGGGTCGTGGGTCGTGGGTCGTGAAGGTGCGCCGCTTGCCTGCAGTGGCCAAGTCACGCTGCCCTCCTCCGTCTCGCCGCTTCCTTGCCTCGCCGTTTCCTCGCCTTGTCGTCTCCTACCCAAGCCCGATGCGTTCGAAGACCGTGTCCACCTCGCGGAGGTGGTAGGCGGGGTCGAACGCCTCGCCGATCTGGCCGAGGTTGAGGTGCTGCCGGACGGCCTCGTTGGCCTCGACGATCTCGCGGAAGCTGGTGCGCTCGCGCCACGCCTTCATCGCGAGCGGCTGCACGAGGTCATAGGCGACCTCGCGGCTCAGGCCCGTGTCGATGAGCATCAGCAGGAGCCGTTGGCTGAAGACGAGCCCGTAGGTGCGCTCCATGTTCTCCTTCATCCGGTCTGAGTTAACCGTGAGGTTCTCGACGATGCGCGCGAGGCGGTGCAGCGCGTAGTCGAGGAGGATGGTCGCGTCGGGGACGATGACGCGCTCGACGGACGAGTGGCTGATGTCGCGCTCGTGCCAGAGGGCGACGTTCTCGTAGGCGCTCACCATGTAGCCACGCAAGAGGCGCGCCGCGCCGGTGAGGTTCTCCGAGCCGATGGGGTTGCGCTTGTGCGGCATCGCGCTCGACCCTTTCTGTCCTTTGCCGAACGCCTCTTCGGCTTCGAGCACTTCCGAGCGCTGCAGGTGCCGAATCTCGACCGCGATGGTTTCGATGGTGGCCCCGACGAGCGCGAGCGCGCCGAGGTACTGCGCGTGGAGGTCGCGGGGCAGCACTTGCGTCGAGATGGGCGCAGGGCGCAGGCCGAGCCGCTCGCACGTGAGCCGCTCGACTTCCGGCGGGATATTGGCGAACGTGCCGACGGCTCCGGAGAGCTTACCGACGCGCAGCGCTTCGGCGGCGGCCTCGAAGCGGACGATGTCGCGCTGCACCTGGTCGTAGAACCGCGCGAGCTTGAGCCCGAACGTCGTTGGCTCGGCGTGGACGCCGTGCGTGCGCCCGACGCACAGCGTGGTCTTGTGCTCGCGGGCACGGGCGGCGAGCACGTCCGAGAGACGATCCAGCCCTTTGCGCAGGAGTTCGTTCGCCTGCGTGATACGGTAGGCGAGCGCCGTGTCGACCACGTCGGACGACGTGAGGCCGTAGTGCACCCAGCGCTTCTCGGGCCCGAGCGTCTCGGAGACGGCCCGTGTGAACGCGACCACATCGTGCCGCGTCTCGGCCTCGATCTCGTGGATGCGGGCGACATCGAACGACGCGTCGGCATAGAGCACCTCGACGTCCTGCATCGGGATCTGGCCGGTGGCCTTGCTCCACGCCCAGCAGGCGGCGAGCTCGACGTCGAGCCAGGACTGGAACTGGGCCTGCTCGCTCCAGAGCGCGCCCATCTCGGGCCGGGTGTAGCGGTCGATCATGCGGAGGATTGAGGTCTGACGGTGTGGACGTATGAACGTGTGGACGTGGGGTCAGCACCTTCACACGTGCATACCTGCAAACGTTCACACCTAAAACCTGACTTGGTAGCATCGGACCACAGCATGGTTTTAGGTGGAGCATCGCTCTCAACTTCGCACTTCGGACTTCATACTTCCGCGAGGGTCAAGCAAAATCGTCGGGAAGCCGCATCAGATTTGGCATCGCCCTTGAATCCCTGGTGCGTGCCTCGTGTTAGATTCGCGTCCCGTCTGATTTCTACCCCCTGACGATGCCCGGCACGTACTCCGTCACCGCCAAGCCCGGCGAGCGCAAGCTCGGCTTCTGGGAAAAGCTCTACCTCCCCGAGATCCTGAAGGGCCTCCGCTACTCCGGCCGCAAGATGCGCGCGCCGTCGTACACCTTCAACTACCCGGAGGAGCAGTTCTACCCACCCGACTCGTACCGCGGACGCCCGGTGCTCGTGGAGGAAAACGGCCGCCCGCGCTGCGTCTCGTGCGGGCTCTGCGCGCGTTCGTGCCCACCCCTCGCCATCTCGATGCAAGCCCATGAGGTCTTCGACGACATCAAGGAGCGCGAGCCGGAGCGCTTCGAGATCAACATGCTGCGCTGCATCTACTGCGGCTACTGCGAGGAGGTCTGCCCCGAGGAGGCCATCGTGATGTCGAAGGAGTTCGACCTGACGTTCCAGGACCGCGACGAGGCCGTCTTCGACCTGACGCGCCTCCTCCAACCGAAGGAAGTCCTCCAGGACCGCCTCGGCTTCCTGGAGCGCAAGCGCAACCAGCAGCAGTTCGGCCAGCAGTGGGACTTCAAGCGCTCGAACAACGTCCACACCCTCCGCAACCGCCTCGACTATGTGAAGGAGGTGGTGGAAGATGACGCTGCCGTGGCGGACTGACGCCAGCCTCGTACTACTGAGCCTGTATCACCACCGGACCAAGTGCGGCGGTGTAGCGGTGCGGCAGTGACAGACAACCCACCGCTGCACGGCGACACCGCCCCACCGCCTCACTCTCTCCCATGCCCGTCAACCTCGACGACTACGCGACGCCGACGAACGCCCCGGCGACCCAGGCGGCCCGCCGCGAAGCGCTCCTGGCGCAACTCAGTTGGTTGAGTGTCGAAGCGGAGGCATTGGGACCGCTGATGGCGAACCTACCGCCCGGCGTGCTCACGGGACGACCAATGCCCAACACGCGTTCGGTGAAGGAGACATTTGGGCTGCTCGCCGCCCTTGACCGGAAGGTTCATGCGCCGCAGATCGCGCGGATGCTGGGCGAGGACACGCCCGAGCTCGACCGTGCTGACGAGGGAGCGCTCGCTGACGACGGGTGGAACGACGCCTCGCTCGACGCGCTGCTCGGCGGCATGCGCGATGCCCGGCAAGCGCTACTCGACCAACTCACCGCTGTGTCGCTGGACGATTGGCAACGCACCGCCACGCTGGCGGCCTCTCCCGACGACCCAGAAACGCTCTCGCTCAGCACCTACGTGCTCCGCATCTGTCAGCACGACGCAGACCGGCTGCGCGACCTTGCCTACCGGCTGCACGAGAGCAAGCTGACCGCGCGTGCGGAGGACTTGCCGAAGTAGAAGG